>CAZBTD010000076.1:0-17687 GCA_964494815.1 uncultured Ferruginibacter sp.
TTGCAGATACGAGCGGAGCCAGCAGCAGTGGCACTGCCGATGCGCCTGAAAGGCTGGATGCTACAGCCATATTTGGGTCAGTAAAAAAAAACATTGTAAGTAAAAACTTTGCAGGTGGTGAAGCCACCAGCATTTTTGGCGGCTCCGAAATCGATTTAACCAAAGCTGACATAAACGGCACTGTTACTATGGACGTAACGGCTATTATGGGAGGTGTAAAAATCATTGTTCCATCCCACTGGGCCATACGGCAGGAAGTGACAGCCGTTTTTGGCGGGGTGGAAGATAAAAGGGAAGCTCACAACATCATTACAGTACAAAACAAAACACTTGTATTGCAGGGCACTGCTTTTATGGGTGGCATTGAGATAAGCAACTATAAGTAATATTTAATATTGAAGATGTAATATTATAATGTAGCTGCAGTGTCAGTAATTTTCAATTTTAAATTACATTTTCAATACTCAAGGGATTTAAAGTAAGCCAAACTAACAAAACCAACCTGTATGAACTGGTACATTACAAAAATTGTATTCCAGGTAATTTTTGCCGGGCGGGAAGATACGCCGCAGTTTGATGAACAGTTGCGGATAATTACCGCTGCATCAAAGCAGGACGCATTTACCAAAGTGCTGCTGCTGGGCAGGAGCGAAGAAGGAACTGTTACCAATATTAATAACAACCAGCTTATTCACTGGAAGTTTATTAATGTATCAGCTTTGTACCAGTTAAAAGAATTACTGGATGGTGCAGAATTATGCTCCACCACTCATGAACCATGCAGTGCAGGAGATTTTATTGACATGATAAATAATAAGGCTGCCCATATTCAAAACAGCGATACATTAGAGACATTGCATTTAGTTTAAACCACGCTGGCATGGCAAATACACCATTATCTCAAAAACGTTTTCTGTGGATGTTTATCAGCAGCTGGCTGGTGTGGGCTGCTGTGCATGCGTACATATTATACCAATTGGGGGTATCCATGCAGCAGGCAGTTACTGACAGTGCTATCACTAATGCTGTGATTTGCGGCGGTTGTGTTTTATTAAGCAGCAACCTGCAATATTATCTTCCAAAGAAAGATCGATACTGGTACATTGTTACATTCAGTATGGTAATTGCTGCCGTGGTATGGCTGGTGGTAAAATATACTTTGCAATGGATAGCGCCGGCAGACAGTTTCTATTATAAACTTTTACAACAGTCTTACGCCATCCGATACTGCATCTCGTTTTTAATTGCTGCCTTCATGGCTGTTATTAGTGTGCTGTGGTACACTTTTGATGAAAGAGAAAAACAAACACAACGGGAAAATGAAATGGCAAAGCTGGCAAAGGAAGCTGAGTTGTTTAAATTGCGGCAGCAGCTGCAACCTCATTTTTTGTTTAACAGCTTAAACTCCATTAATGCACTCATTGGCAACCAACCGGGGCAGGCCAGGAACATGGTACAGCAGCTCAGCAGTTTTTTGCGGAGCACATTAAAGAAAGAGGAGGGGCAGTGGGTGCCATTGCAGGAAGAACTTGAGCAATTAGAATTATATCTTAGCATTGAAAAAGTCCGCTTTGGCAACAGGCTGCAAACAGTAGTGCAAACCGAAGAGGCCTCACTGAAAATGAAACTGCCGGCACTGTTGCTGCAGCCGCTGGTGGAAAATGCCATCAAGTTTGGGCTATACGGAACAGTTGGCGAAACAGTGATAGAGCTTCATGCAAGTGCTGTGAATGGAGAGTTGGTTATTGCTATCATTAATCCTTTTGATGATGACAGCATACCAGCCGAAAAAGGAACCGGCTTTGGACTGAATTCTGTAAAACGAAGATTGTACCTTTTGTTTGGCCGGCACGATTTGGCGGAAACTGAAATACAGGGCAACCAGTTTATTGTAAGCATAACAATACCGCAAGTGGTTTAGAATGTTTAGTGAAGTATTTATTTTAGTATTCCTAAACCTCTAAACCACCCAAACCTTCCAAACTTAACAATGAAGAAAGTAATACTGATAGACGATGAGCCACTGGCAAGAATGGTGGTGATGGAATACCTGCAAACCTTTACGCAGCTAACGGTAATGCAGGAGTGTAATGATGGATTTGAAGGCCTGAAAGCCATTCAGCAGCACCAGCCGGATTTGATTTTTCTTGATATACAGATGCCAAAAATAAACGGCTTTGAAATGCTTGAACTGCTGGAGCAACCACCTGCTGTGATATTCACTACTGCTTTTGATGAATATGCCATTAAGGCCTTTGATGCACATGCAGTGGATTATTTATTAAAACCATTCAGTAAGGAACGGTTTAATAAAGCAGTGAATAAATGGCTGGAGCAACAGCCTGCTGCCTCATCAGCAGCAAACACAAAACCACTACTTGATACGGCTGCACAAAACCCATCGCAAAACAACCGTATTGTGGTAAAGAATGGCAATAAGATAAAAATTATTCCCATTAATGATGTGCTGTACCTTGAAGCAGCAGATGACTATGTAAAAGTGCAAACAGCAGAAGGCTATTTTTTAAAAAGCCAGACAATGGGGCATTTTGAAAACAGCCTTGATGCTGCCCTGTTTTGCCGCTGCCACCGCTCTTATCTTGTAAACACACAATACATCACACGGATTGATCCGTATGAAAAAGACAATCATGTAGCCATATTGAAGAATGGGGTAAAGGTACCTGTGAGCAGGGGAGGCTATGCAAAGCTGCGGCAGGCGCTTGGGTTGTAGGCTTTTTTTGCTCATCCTTATTATTCAATAAGCCTGAGATGATGTTGATGCTGAGCGCTACTACAAAAGTGTTGAGCATAAAGGCCAGCATGCCATGTAAAAAAACCAGCCTTCTTATTTTTCGGTAACTTATCTCCACATCCGATACCTGGAAAGTGCAGCCTATTACAAAGGAGAAGTAAGCAAAATCAAGATAATCTGGTTTCTCATCCCCGGGAAACTCCAGGCCGCCTTCACTTTTGCCACTGTAATACAAATGGGCATAATGAAAAGTAAAAACAGTGTGAACAATGCCCCACGATAAAATAATACCCGATATACACACCGTTAAAAATAAACCTCTTGGTATTGTGTCATTGTCGTTTAATATCATCAGCAGCACACTTATCATGCCTGCCAGTGATGAAGCAATGATCATAAAGATTACCAATGGCTTGCTGCCGTCTTCTTTAGAGGCATTGCGCCTGATGGTGGAAATAGGCATTGAAAGCAGCACTGCCCAGCCCAGGAATAAATACACCGCTGCAAAAACATCAATGATTAGCAGGACGGTAAAATACATGCTCTGCCTATAATGGATGAGTAACACAAACAGCAATGCAACTATTGTAGCAATGGCTATTCGTTGCAAAGGTTTAATCCTTTGGAAGAAAGGTGTTTTGTGAGGATGGCTTGAGTTATCGTCAGGCATTTTTATTTTGAAAGTACAAACAATTTCAAAATAATGCTTGTTTGTTATGGTTTGTTAACCTTATTAGACTCAGCAAATTTTAAGACCTGTTACATGATGTACGAGTCTGCGGTTACGAAGGCTCTTACAAGGTTGGCAACCCTGCCGCAGAAGGTGAACAGTCTTTTGCAACAATTACGCTGCATGTGTTTGCTTGCCTGCTTCGCCAGCTACATATTCATCTGGCGGCAGGCAGTAGTCAAACTTAGCAATGCTGCTTTGCGGTTTTGTATTTGATGGATTTTGAAAACCTGCGCCTTGCTGGTGCTGATTGTTTTTACTAAACGACATACTGGTTAATACAAAACCAGGGGTACTTGATTGAATGTTCTTCATACAATTATAGTTTTAATGCGGCTATCTTGTTTGCAAAGTTGCTTTAGTTGACAACACAAACCACCTGTATGTATATGAGTACACTGTTAATTAAAATACAAAAAGCCTGTTTGTAATAAACAGGCAGTTAAGTTGTATGATGTTCTTATGTTGAATGAAAAAATCAGCGGCTATAAATAGGTTTTATTTCCAGGCAGGCTTGCTGCTTTCTGATATAAAAGACCAGCTCTCTTTTTCGTTGCCAATGTACAGTGCAGGTTTGCCAGTGGCGGCATCATTCTTTTTTTGAAAGAGCATCCTTGTAATGTTGCTCCATGCACTGTTGTATAATTCAATAGCATTGCCGCTCACCCTCCAGTAAGTAATGCCTTTCGGGTTTTGATCAATTGAATTGGTGGAACCTGCATAATACCTGCAGGTGCCATCGCCATCAAACTGGTAATACAGGTTCATATTAATACCAGTGTGATAGTATTTCCATAAGCCAATCATAGAAGTATCTACATTGCCCTGCAGTGTGGCAGCAAGGGCAGGGTTAAACTGGCTGTCAAGCGTATCAGCTTTAAAATAGCCAGCTTCTTTCCCGTAATAATAATTGTAAATAGCTGCGCCATAATTTTTGTACACAACCATTACATCGGGATAGGTTGTTTTTCCATACTTAACCATAATGCCTTTGCTGATAGTGGTGTTTTTATACAAGCTGCCAGTAGCCCCGGTATCATACCAGCTGGTGCCCGGTGGTTCATATGCTTTAAACAGGATCTGCGTCAGCATTTTCTTATCAAGGCTTAAGTACAGGTTATATAAAACACCGTTTCTGCAAAAATACCAGCCAGATTTTCCCTTGTATGCTTTAGAGTTTTCACCCTTGTAATTAATGGTGGTGTCTGTTTTACAAACTTTATAATAATAACAGTCAATACATTCTTCCTTTTTTGTTTCGGAAGTTGTTGCAGTGTTTTGTTTGGCAATAGGTTTTAATTGCAGATCAATATGTGTATCTGTAATGCCGGTTATTTTAAAACTTTGTTTGGCTGTTTGTGGTATTTCATCCCATAGTTCTGCTGCACTGCCCTGGTATGATAAAGATATTTTTGCCACACCGCCTGCAAAGCCCGGATTTACATCTGTGGCTCTCATGTTTGCTTTTATCTGCTTACGCAGATTTTCAAATGCCGGATCATCGTACTCAATATCTTTTATTGCAATGGTAACGGTTTTACCTTTCGTTTTGGAAGAGCTGGGCTGTGCTGCAGCGTTATAAATTAGCAGCGCTGAAAAAAACAGCAGGCAAAAATGTTGTTTCATGCAATGATGTTTGTTTTTACTGTTTTCTTATGGTAATATCATTAAGGCTTCACTAACTGGACAGTTGTGATTGGCATGTACAATATAACATTTTTTATCAGGCTTTTGCAGCCTTGCCGGAAAAATACCTGTGGTCGAGTGAAAAATAGCCACCACCTTCCACCAAAAAGAAAAGAAGAAATAACAGGATGATGATGGAAAAAGGCAGATCGGCACCGCCGGAAAAAAATCCCTGTTTCATATTCACTAAAAAAACAGCACCCAGCAAAACAGGAATGTGTACAAGGCAAACAAATCTTGTAAACAACCCAGCCACAATCAAGGCTCCGCCTAATATGTGTATGTAAGGAATGATAGTAGCCAGCCACGAAAAATTGTTAAGAAAGGCAGAACCTGTAAAAATCTGGCTTAGCAAAATACTGTTGTAGATAAATTGTATGCCTTTAATAAAAAGGCATAGGCCAAGCCCCACCCGGAGTACCACCAGCCATTTGGGATTGTGGCTGGCACTCCATGCTTCTATTTGATGTACTGCACCCATATAAAAAGATTTTGGAGTGATTAAATTAAGAACTGGTATAAATCTAAAAAGTATAAGGGAGAATTCAAAGCGGATTAACAGTTGGAAGGAGGAGATATTTGCAGATTACCTTCCTTTTTTCGCCATCACAATCAGCCGCGGCGATTTTCTTACATCATAATTGCCGAAATTATAGTCGCCGTACACTTCCTGTATCTGCAGGCCCTGGTAAGCAAACATCTCTGTAAAATCACCTAAAGAAAACTTGGCTACTTTCTCGGTGTAGATTAGTGGTGTGTCAAGGCTGTCATCTTCCACCTGTATCTTTTTGTAAAAATGGGTTTCATCATACCATTTGGTGATAAAATAATTTACACCGTCTATCTCTTTATCAAACTGGTGTATCAAGTGGTCTTCGGCATAGTGAACATTCAAATAGTCCAGCACAAATGTGCCACCTGGTTTTATGGATTGGGCAATGGTGCGTATGGCATTGTCGTGTTCACGCCGGGTATTAAAATATCCAAAGCTGGTGAAGAAGTTAAAGGCATAATCAAAATAATTTATCCAAAAGGGCAGGCGCATATCATGCCTGTAAAAGTGTAAGGTTTTAGTTTCATGCTGCAATGCTTCCTGTATGCTGTCTTCGCTAAGGTCAATCCCTGTTACATCAAATCCTTTTTCTGCTAAATGAATAGAATGGCGGCCTTTGCCACAGGCTACATCCAGCATGAGGGAAAAGGGTGGGGGCTGCAAAAGATTAATTAATTTATCAATAAAAGCTGCTGCTTCTTTTTCATCCCTGTTAAAATACAACTGGTGATAGTAAGGAGAGTTGAACCAGTCTTTAAACCAGGGATGCATTTCCATAATTAAACCCTTTAAAAAAAAGTTTTTATTATCAGCACAAATAAACCATACACCAGCGTAGTAGTAAAAATGCCTTTAGCTGTTTTGTCTTTGCGGCTGTTGATATACAGTGTAAACAACAATGCGTTTAACAAAAGTGAAAGGCTTAGCGCCACTGTTAATGTTTTATAGCCTGGCTCCAGTATCATAAACTGAAAAGTTTCTTTCAGCGAAAACATACTGAACTTACTAAGTTTAAAAGCCAACACACCAAGCACCGGCGCCACCAATCCCATCACCACACCCATCCAAAAATTATCTTTTTTCCAAAACATTATACTTTCCAGTTTTTTTCTAATTGAGATTTTAATTTGTAATTGGTTAAGTCAAACTGCACCGGCACCACACTGATATAATTATTTTTGAGCGCCCACACATCTGTATCTTTTCCTTTGTCAAAATTCAGGAACTCTCCGGTAAGCCAGTAATATTTTTTACCGTGTGGGTCTTTACGTTCTTCAAAATCTTCCTCGTATTTGGCATAGGCCTGCCTGCATATTTTTACACCTCTTATTAATTCAAGATCAATGGAAGGGATGTTTACATTCAGCAATAAATGCTTGTCTAATTTTTTTTGCAGCAGGCTGCTTACAATCTTTTTTACATAATGCCTTGCCGCTGTAAAGTCTGCTTCATAATTGTAATCAAGCAATGAAAAACCTATGCTGGGTATGCTTTCAATACTGGCTTCCATGGCTGCACTCATGGTGCCGCTGTATATTACGTTAATGGAATGATTAGCGCCATGGTTGATGCCACTTAAACATATATCTGGCTTGCCATGCAGTATTTTATCAACCGCCAGTTTTACACAATCCACTGGTGTGCCGCTGGTTTGCCATGCCTCCACTCCACCAAACATATCCATCTTCGTCATTCGTAAAGGATGGCCTATGGTGATGGCATGGCCCATACCGCTTTGTGCTTTATCAGGCGCCACTACTACTATTTTGCCAAGATCTTTTACGGCCTCCACCAGGTTGAGTATGCCAGGGGCGGTAATGCCGTCATCGTTGGTAATTAAAATAACGGGTTGTTTTTTTGCTTTAGCCATTGTAAAAAATAAGAAGTAAAAAATCAAAACATTAAAACCAGCGGAACCATGGGCGCTGCAGTGCTTCTCTAAAAGGCCAGGGAATAGAAGCAAGGATAAGTATCAATGCAATGCCAAAGAAGACAAGCATACGTTTGTGTTTGGCATTATCTGTGTCAGCTTTTTTTACAGCCACTCTTCCCACATGCACCAGTATCCATGCCAGTATCATCATTGCTGCATGTTCCATTGCAAAAAAGCGGATGCCGCTGTTTCCTTTGTATGCACCTTCTTTAAGCATGCCAAACCAATTGTTGCCAAAATATAATATCAATCCTAACAGCAACTGAATATCGCAGGTTATCATAAACAGCAGGTTGCTTTTGTTATCACTTTCTGTAAACACCCGCTTTTTTATAAAACCGGTAAAAGCATTTAATACAGTTAATAAGCCAAAGAGCAATACTGCCCAGCGGAGAATACTATGAAATACCAATACAGCTGTTTGCATATAATTGAATTTTTACAAAAGTAAGGGATGAAGGGCAATGGGCAACTTGTAAAAACAATGAAGGCGAAGTAATAAAATTACTGTTGCATCTTTGCATCCTTTCTTAATGCGGCGGTTGTTTTGCTGCTGCCATCGTGGCTCCAGCCGGGAGGTTTAATAAAGTATTTAATGCCATTGATAAATGAGCCTGATGAAAAAGCTTTTTTTAATAACTGTCCCCAGGTTACCAAGGCCACTTTTGCCGGGTTAAACGATTCAATATTTTTTGTGAGGCCATATACAGGTCTTTCTTCTTCTGGCTGAAAACTGCCAAACATCCTGTCCCAGATAATTAAAATACCAGCATGGTTTTTATCTAAGTATTTTAAATCGCTGCCATGGTGCACCCGGTGATGCGATGGAGTATTTAAAATAAACTCTAATGGCCTGGGAAGTTTATCAATTGTTTCTGTATGTATCCAGAATTGATAAATAAGGCTTAACTGTTGCATAAATAAAACCCAGATAGGATGAAAACCAACCAAAGGCATCCATGCCCAAAATAGAAATGCACCGGTAAGGTTGCCTGTCCATGTTTGCCGCAATGCTGCCGCCAAATTGTAATGCTGCGATGAATGATGCACTACATGGCTTGCCCAAAAATAATTTACAAAATGACTGGTGCGGTGAAACCAGTAGTAAGAAAAATCATCTGCAAAAAACAGCAGCACCCAATACCACCATTTGGTTTCATTTAAAGTGAAAAAACGGTGATTGTATAAGAAAGTGAACAGGCCAAATATGAGCGCCTTGGTGATAAAGCCGGTAAGTACATTGCCGATACCAAGGCCAAGGCTGGTAAAAGTATCTTTTGTTTCGTAAAGGTGCTTATTCTCTTTGTGGCTAAACCATGCTTCCACAGAAAGCAGCAGCACAAAAAATGGTATGGCGTAGTATAGTATGGCAGGTGGCATATCTTGCAATGTACTGCGAATTTACAATCAGCAAAAGACAAATTTTGGTAAGATAGCACTGGCTTAAAAACACCTGCTTCATTTATTAAAATCAACTACTTTTGTCGCTATTGTAAACGTTATTATAACAGCCAATGAAAGTTGTAATTTTTGCAGGTGGATTAGGAACAAGGATTTCTGAAGAGACAGACGTAAGGCCTAAGCCAATGGTGGAAATAGGTGGTAAACCTGTACTATGGCACATTATGAAAATTTACAGCCAGTATGGTTTTAATGATTTTGTTGTTTGTCTTGGCTATAAAGGCTATGTGATAAAAGAGTATTTTATGAATTACTTTTTGCACAATGCTGACATCACTGTTGATCTTTCTACAAACAAAATGGAGGTACATGGGGCCAACTCGGAAGCATTTAAGGTTACGTTGGTTGAAACAGGATTAAATACAAAAACAGCAGGCCGCCTGCAGCAGGTAAAAAAATATGTGGGTGATGAAGATTTTATGCTGACCTATGGCGATGGTGTAGGTGATATTGATATTAAAGCGCTTGTAGAACATCATAAACGGAATAATAAAATTGCCACCGTTACAGCAGTGCAGTTAGATGCAAGGTTTGGCGGAATGGATTTGTCAGAAGATGGAAACGTAACTTCTTTCCGGGAAAAAGCAAAGGATGAAAGCAAGTGGATTAATGGAGGCTTTTTTGTTTTAAAGCCTGCAGTATTCAGCTATCTTGAAAAAGACATGAGCAATATGATGTGGGAAGATGAACCATTGGAAAAACTAAGTGCAGACGGTGAATTAACCGCTTACCGCCATACAGGTTTTTGGAAACCAATGGACGCTTTAAGGGATAAAATTGAACTTGAAAATCTTTGGCAGAGTGGTAAGGCAAAATGGAAAAACTGGTAATGAAAGAAATTATTTCCAATTATTATACTGGCAAAAAGGTTTTTGTAACAGGCCACACCGGTTTTAAAGGTGCATGGTTTATTACATGGCTGCACCAAATGGGGGCGGTAGTAAAAGGTTTTGCCTTAGCTCCGGATGATGATAATGGATTGTTCAATATTATTAAAGATAATTTTTCTTTTGAGCATGTTGTTGGCGATATAAGAAATAAGCAACTGCTTGAAAAAGAGATATTGGATTTTCAGCCTGATTTTATTTTTCATTTGGCAGCACAGGCATTGGTGAGAAAGAGTTATGAGGTGCCTTCAGAAACTTTTGAAGTAAATGCTGTTGGTACAGCCAATGTATTGGAGGCAGTAAAAAAACTGGATAAAAAATGTACTGTTGTTGTAATTACAACAGACAAGGTGTATGAAAATATTGAAACTGATTATTTGTATAAAGAAGATGACAGGCTGGGTGGATATGACCCATATAGCGCCAGCAAGGCAGCCACAGAAATTGTAATCAGTTCTTTCCGCAATTCTTTTTTCAATATTAAAGATTATAACAAACATCAGAAAGCTGTCATCAGTGCAAGAGCTGGTAATGTAATTGGTGGCGGAGACTGGAGCAAAGACAGGATAATTCCTGATATAGTACGGGCATTGAAGCGTAACGAAAAAATATTTGTACGCAACCCTCATGCAATAAGGCCATGGCAACATGTGCTTGAACCTTTAGGAGGTTATTTGTTAGTTGGAATGTTAGCAGATAAAGATGCCACTGCATTTTCAGGTGCTTATAATTTTGGTCCTTTGCCTACGGATCATGTGCCGGTGCAAATACTGGTTGAAACGGCTATTAAATGTTGGGGAAATGGGAATTGGGTAAATGGCTACGATGCCAATCAGCCACATGAAGCAGGCTTGTTGCAATTGTCAATTGAAAAAGCAATGAAAGTTTTGGGCTGGCAGCCAAAGTTAAACAGTACACAAGCTATTGAATGGACAATTAACTGGTACAAACAACCAGGTGAATCTGTATATAATTTCACATTGCAGCAAATAAATAATTACCAGCAATGACATTTGCAGAAACAACATTGAAAGGTAGTTATGTAATTTCACTGACACCTTTTTCAGACGGCCGTGGCTGGTTTGCAAGAACATATTGTAAAAATGAATTTGCAGCAATAGGGCATGATAAAGAATGGGTGCAGATGAACCATTCATTTACAAAAGAAAAAGGAACGGTGAGGGGAATGCATTTTCAGCATCCTCCATTTAGTGAAATAAAAATGGTGCGGTGTGTAGCTGGTGCTGTGCTGGATGTGATTGTAGATATAAGAAAAGGTTCGCCAACATTTTTGCAATCAGCAGCAGTGGAATTATCAGCATCAAACAAACAGATGATTTATATACCCGAAGGATTTGCCCATGGATTTCAAACATTGGCAGAAAATACAGAACTGATTTATCATCATTCTGAATTTTATCAACCCGGCGTGGAAGGAGGATTGAGATACAATGATAAAGTGCTGAACATTCTATGGCCTTTGCCGGTATGTAATGTTTCAGAGAGAGATAATAACCATTCTTTGCTGGATGGAAACTTTAAAGGAATTTAATATGCAATGCAGATTTTGTAAAACAGAACTTACACATGATTTTATTGACCTGGTAAATTCGCCTGCGTCAAACTCATTTTTAACTAAAGAACAATTAAATGAGCCGGAAACATTTTATCCTCTCAAAGTTTATACTTGTCACAAATGTTTTTTGGTGCAGGTAGATGAATACAAAAAATCTGATGCAATTTTCGACAGTAATTATGTTTACTTTTCGTCATACAGCACAAGCTGGCTGAAACATGCAAAAGCATACACAGAAATGATGACCAAGCGTTTTGGTTATAATAAAGATTCGCTTGTAATTGAAGTAGCATCAAACGACGGTTATTTACTGCAGTACTTTCATCAAAACAAAATCCCTGTATTGGGTATTGAGCCAACTGCAAATACAGCTGAGGCAGCAAAGGAGAAGGGTGTTGATTCTGTTGTTGATTTTTTTGGTGTGAGATTGGCAAAAGAGTTAGTTGCTAAAAATATTAAAGCTGATCTTTTATTAGGCAACAATGTATTGGCACATGTTCCGGATATTGTTGACTTTGTTGGTGGGATGAAAGTTATTTTAAAAGAGCAGGGAGTGGTTACAATGGAATTTCCACACCTGATGCAGCTGGTGGATAACAACCAGTTTGATACAATTTATCATGAGCATTTTTCTTATTTATCTTTTACTACTGTAAAGCAAATTTTTGAATCGCAGGGGCTTCAAATGTTTGATGTGGATCAAATTCCGACACATGGCGGCTCATTAAGGATTTATGCAAAGCATAAAGAAGATACTGCAAAAGAGATAAGCCCGAATGTAAAAATTGTGTTGGATTTAGAAGCATCCAAGGGAATGAACGGCCTGGATTATTACAATGGCTTTCAGCAAAAGGCAATGAAAGTAAAATTAGATATGCTTTCCTTTTTAATTCAACAAAAAAATGCTGGTAAAAAAGTAGCTGCTTATGGAGCAGCTGCAAAAGGAAATACGTTGCTTAATTTTTGTGGTGTAAAAAATGATTTGATTGATTTTGTTGTAGATGCCAATCCTCACAAGCAAAATAAATTTTTACCTGCCAGTCATATTCCTGTGATGAATGAGCAGTACCTTAAAAATGAAAAACCCGACTATGTGCTCATCCTTCCGTGGAATTTAAAAGATGAGATCACCCAGCAATTGAGTTATATAAGAGATTGGGGCGGAAAATTTGTAGTGCCTGTTCCATCTGTACAAAGTTTTTAAGATGAAGCAAAAGATATTAGTAACAGGGGCAACGGGCTTTATTGGCAATTACGTGATAAATGAATTATTGAATCTGGGCTTTACGGTTGTTGCCACTTCTTTATCGCAGGCAAAAGCTTCACAAGCCGACTGGTATGACAAAGTAAAATACTTTTCTTTCAATTTTAATGAGTTTGACGACTCCGTTGATTATTATCAATGCTTTGATAACCCGGATATTTTAATTCATTTAGCCTGGGAAGGTTTGCCAAACTATAAAGAAGATTTTCACCTTACTAAAAATCTTCCTTTGCAGAAGTTTTTTTTACAGAACCTGATTCGTAATGGATTAAAAGATTTGACTGTAACAGGCACTTGTTTTGAATACGGAATGAAAGATGGCTGCCTTACTGAAACAATGAAATGCGAACCTGCTAATCCTTATGCCATCGCAAAAAACGAATTACGGTTGTTTGTAGAAAAGTTGGCTGCTGAACAGCAGTGCAGTTTTAAATGGGTGCGTTTATTCTATATGTATGGCAAGGGCCAAAGCCCAAAATCCTTAATTTCACAACTTGACAAAGCGCTTGATAATGGCGATGCAGTTTTTAATATGAGTGGGGGAGAGCAGGTAAGGGATTTTTTACCAATTGAAAAAGTAGCGTCAAGCATTGTTGCTGTTGCGACGCAACAAAATACAACAGGGGTTATCAATTGCTGTAGCGGAGTGCCGGTTACTGTAAAGCAGTTTGTAGAAGATTATCTTAAATCAAAAAATAAAACCATTCAACTTAATCTTGGATATTACCCTTATGCAGATTATGAAGCAATGAGTTTTTGGGGAGATAATTCAACATTAAAATTAATTACGGGTGTATGATAACATCGTTATCTCTTTCAGAACTTGCTGACTATACTTCGGACCAATTAAATCATTTTTTTCCTGATAAGGAAATTATTAAACTGGCTGAGTATAAAAGTTGTGTTCAGCTGGCGCTTGACCGGATGGATTATTGTTATCAGAAAGTTTCCCTGAAACATTATTTTGATGGTACACATACATTGTTCAGTCATTTATATAGCGATCAGTATGTAATGTATGTTTGGTTTCTTGCCAATACCATCTGGCAGGAAACGCAAAATAAAAATCTTTGCAACAAGCTCTATTACCTTAATAAATCATTGCATGGGCTCGATTGTATGTTTGACACAAAGTTGCCTGATATTTTTTTAATTTTTCACGGCGTGGGTACTATGCTTGGTAAAGCTACTTACAGCGATTTTTTTGTAGTGCTGCAGGGTTGCACTGTAGGTATGAACAGAGGAAAGTATCCTGTAATGGGTAAAGGTGTGGCGCTTACAGCACATTCCAGCCTCATTGGCAACTGTAATGTGGGTAAACTGGTGACGGTGTCAAGTTATACAAATATAATTGATGAGAAAATTTTGGATGGTATGGTAGTTTATAAAACGGATAAAGGAGAAATCCAACAAAAATCAACTGTGAATTCTTATGCACAAACTTTTTTTAATATTCCAATTTAATAATGATAAAGATATTCGTAAACGGCACTTTTGACGTAATTCATTCTGGCCATCTTCAATTGCTGAATTTTGCCAAAAGCCACGGCGATTATTTGCATGTGGCTATTGATTCAGATTCGAGGGTTAAAGAAAAAAAAGGAGCTTCACGCCCGGTATTCACCCAGGACGAAAGGAAATTTTTTTTGATCAATTTAAAAGCTGTTGACAATGTGTCAATTTTTTCAACAGACGAAGAACTTGAAAATACAATCAAGGAATATTGTCCCGATGTTATGATAGTCGGAAGTGATTGGAAAGGAAAACCTATAATTGGATCACAGTTTGCAAAAGAATTAAAATTTTATGACAGAATCGAAAATTATTCCACAACCAGGATCATTGAGAGTATTGTTAATGGGCGATAGCTGTGTGGATGAATATGTATATGGGCATTGCACAAGATTAAATCCGGAGGCCCCCGTTCCTGTTCTTGATTATTCCAGAACGGAATACCGCCCGGGAATGGCAGGTAATGTTTATGAAAATCTCAAAGCCTTTAAGTTGCAGGTTGATTTCATAACCAATAAGGAAAAAATTGTAAAAACAAGATATGTAGATGATAAATACAATCAACAAATACTAAGAGTTGACAGGCATGAAAAATTATCACCAATAGATGATGGTGTAAACATCGATAATTATGATGCAATTGTGATTTCTGATTACAATAAGGGTTTCATTTCAAAAGAAAAATTATTTGAAATTGCCGAAACGGCTTCTTGCTCAGTTTTTCTTGATACTAAAAAAACAGGTTTGCCAGATACCGCTAATTGTTATATTAAAATAAACGAAACTGAATATAATAATCTTAAAAACTTTCCGCAAAACTTAATTGTTACTTTAGGCGAAAAAGGAGCAAGATTTAAAAATATTCTTTACCCGGCTAATAAAGCAACGGTGTTTGATGTTGTGGGGGCAGGTGATACTTTTCTTGCGGCCCTTGTTTATTTTTATTTAGTAACGGGTTCTGTAGAAAAAGCGATTCCTTATGCAAATAGAGCTTCAGCCATAGCTGTTCAGCATGCTGGTACTTATGTGCTAACAAAGGAGGATGTTGACGAAATTGCAGGGGATTGATTTTTTTTGCTTCAAAATCATTTGATATATAAAAGCCATTTCAGGGCTGAAAAGCATTTTATAAAATGATAGCGGATTTTACTTTAATTATACTGACATACAACAGGAGTGTATATCTAAGCCGGTTGTTGGAATATTATGAAGGTTCTGGACTGAATATACTGATAGCAGACAGTAGTGATGAAGAAAATGTAAAAGTTAAGCAGCTGTCAACCAATATTCAGTATTACTATTTTCGTAGTATGCCACTTAATCAGAAAATTAATGAAATATTGCGTAAAGTTCAAACGAAGTATTCTGCATTCTGCGGCGACGATGATTTTATGGCGATTACAGGTTTAGAACAATGTATATCTTTTTTAAAAGAAAATCCTGACTTTAGTGTAGCACATGGCTACAGAATTATGTATGCGAAGGACTTTTTGAAATATGGAAAAATTTATTTTCAACTGCTATTTGATAAATCCCTCAATTTTTCTGTCATTGATGAGGATCCTTTAAGGCGGATAGAAATATTTTTTAGCCATTATAAGTCTATTTTCTATGGAGTACATGTTACAGAAAATCTTGTCTTGGCATTTAAGGATCTTTACACTATTTCTACAAATAATTATTTGAATGAGTATGTGACAGGAATCGTTCCCCTTGCTGCCGGTAAATACAAAGAAATAAATTGCCTTTATTGTATTCTGGAAGGTAGTTCGGTTTCGGATGGTAATTTTGCTCATGACTTAAGAAAGCTGTATAATACTGAGGAAGGTAAAACGACTATTAGTAATTATATAAAACTGCAGGCAAGAGCGATTTCCCAAAGATTAAACTATGATATCAATCTTGTAACAGAAAAGCTGGATAAAGCCCTGCATTTTTTTGTAGAAAAACTTAACAGCGATTATAGCAGTTCAAGGAAAATGTCAACTAAAAAAAGCATAGGAACATTGTTACTGAAAACCGGCTTTATTGGCAGGTTCCTGGTTAATGTCAACAGAAGGCTGGAAGTGAAGCAGGCCGTTTCTAATTTACCCTTTTCAAAGCCTCAGGAATTGGAGGAAATTAAGAGGGTGAGTTTGTTAATTACAAAATATGGTTTTATTAAATAAGCTTAATTTGAATCTTAAAGTACACAACAAGATACCCATATGATATTTATTGTAAGAAAAAGAGCGCTTGGGGATATTATGTGGGCTGAACCCTTTATCCGGTATATTATTGATAAACATAAAGGTGAAAAAATTTTCATTTATACAAAGCACCCTTATATTTTCGAAAACTATCCATGCCAGCAGCTAATAGTACAGGAAAATCCAAAAAAGTATATTAAAATCATAATATACCTGCTGGCTAAAATTGGCTCTAAGCGATGCTATATACTTGATAACGTGTATGAGGATGACCCTCAGAAACATTTTCTGCAAGCTTATTATGATAGGTTTAAACTGAAAGATGGGTACATTCGTTACCCTTCTTTACAACATTTTATAACCAATGCTGCGGCATCGAAGAAAAAAACAATTGCTTTTCATATTACTAATAACAGTGTGCCACAACTTTATCGTAAAGTGCACGGAATTGATTGGATGGCAATATTTCAGTATGTAGCCAGCCTTGGCTATGATGTATTATTGATAAACAAAAAAGAAGAACTAAACCTTACGGTTGAATTTCCATTCCTGAATTTTTTTTCTGGGTCTTTTAAGAACATGGTAAATACTCTTAACGATTGTTCTTATTTTATAGGTGTGGACTCAGCTCCAAGCCATATTGCGGCATCATTAAAAATACCTTCTATTATTTTTTTTGGTTCGATAAATCCTTTTTACCGCCACATCATGCCACAATTTAAAGGCTATTTTTTGCAGGGATTTTGTGAAAAACAGGGATGTTATCATACTCAGCCAAAAAATCAGCAAATTTGCCTTATTAATAATGACCAGTATATTGTGCCAAAGTGTACTCTGCATACTAATGATGAATTAATATCCACCATTAAAAAATTAATTGCTGAATATGAAGTATAATCCGATAAGGAGAATCAGTAAAATCTTCTATTCCCTTACGGGTAAAAGAGGATTTAAAAGCGAAACGTCCAAAATAAGGCCATTGGTTATTTCTTTTTGTAAAGGATATGGTTGTGATATTGGTTTTGGAGGAGATAAAATCAGTAAAGAAAATTGTGTTGGGATCGATTATCCAACACCCTATACAAAAGTTGGAAACGATAAAGTTGATATTGGCGTTAATCTTTATGAAGAAAAAATACCT
>CAZBTD010000077.1:0-17686 GCA_964494815.1 uncultured Ferruginibacter sp.
TTAAAATAGGCTGCCCCGAAGAAATTGCCTGGCGCATGGGCTACATTACAAAAGAACAATTACTGCAAGAAGCTGAAAAACTTAAAAAAAGTGGTTACGGTGAATACCTGAAGCGGATCGCTAAATAAGCGTTATCCAAATCCAATTCCGTAATTACTGATGGACATTCAGTTAATAAATCCATTCAATAAAAATCTGCTTTCGCTGGCCGCAGAAGGGCTGCTGGAGAATTGTAACCTTATCTTCCCCAAAAAGAATGGCGCTTACCGCATTGCAGGAAACGATAACTACACAGAAAATTTCGGCTATCAATGGAATAAGTTTGCAGGCACACAAGTTGATAAAACCAGCAAACTGCAAATAAGCAAGACCCGTTTTTTTGCTGAAACCAACTGGGATAAAGAAGACCTGACAGGAAAAAATATTTTGGAAGTTGGTTCTGGTGCTGGTCGCTTTACACAAATCCTTTTAGATCACACCAATGCCAATGTATATAGTGTGGATTACAGCAGCGCCGTAGAAGCCAATTATCAAAACAACGGGCACCACGAAAGATTACAACTTTTCCAGGCAAGTATTTATGAAATGCCGTTTGCCAAAGCACAGTTTGATAAGGTGCTTTGCCTTGGCGTATTGCAGCATACCCCAGATTTTGAACAATCAGTACAATCATTAATAGAAATGGTGAAGCCGGGTGGCGAGCTGGTGGTTGATTTTTATGGCGTAAATGGTTTTTGGACAAAGCTGCAGGCAAAATACCTCTACCGCCCTTTTACAAAAAAGATGAGTAATGAAAAATTGTACCGGCTTATTGAATCGAATGTAGATTGGATGATAAAATCAAGTTTTTTCTTTTCAAAACTTGGTTTGAGTAAAATATGCAACCGTTTTATTCCTGTTTGTGATATTGAAGGCACATTGCCCAAAAATATTCCTTACTCACAATTGAGGGAATTGTGTGTGTTGGATACGTTTGATATGTTTTCACCTGAATATGACAGCCCGAAAAAAGTAAGTACTGTATGCAAATGGTTTAAACAATATGGTATGAAAGATGTGTGGGGAGGAAAAGTCAAATATGATAATTGTGTGGCTTCGGTTGTAAGAGGTATAAAAAAATAAACACGGCATATGACACTGTCAAAATCATTCGGCATTTACACGGTGGCTTCCTTTTTTAATAAAGGGATGATGGCAGTGCTTGCATTTTTTTTATCCAATTATATAGTTCCTGCTGAAAATGGTTTACTGTCACTTTACAATGTATTCACCGCATTTTTGCTTCCTTTTGTAATTATGGGTATGCCCACATCATTGGTGATGGCGCATACAAAGCTTGACAGCAAAGAGTATAAAATATTTTTTAGTTCATCGCTTGCACTTTCAACATTTTGTTTTTTGGTATTGCTTACGTTGTTGTTTATTTCCGGGAATATCATTACTGGGTTGTTAGCTGTTCCTTTTAGGTTGCTATTGATTGGACTGCTTTATACATACTTTAATTTATTCCAGGAAAATATACTTGCCTACCTGCGTACCCTTAACAAGCCATGGCATTTTCTATTGATATCAGCAGCAAAAGACCTTACAGAAATTGCTTTGGTGATATTGCTGGTAATAATATGGCATAAGGGAGCGGAAGGCAGAATATTTGCCACTGTCATCACAGCGGCTATTACATTCGCTTACGGGGTTATCTTTTTTTACCGCCGTGGTTTTATACAAACACAACTGAGTAAAAAATATGTGAAGGAAGAATTGAGATTTGGTATATCCCAGGTATTTTTTCTGCTGAATGTGTTCATACTTAATGGCGCTGATAAATTTTTGATACATAAAATTTATCCTGCAGACGGTGCTGGCCTTGGAGTTTATTTCATGTCGGCACAGTTGGCTTTTGTAATAAATGTAGTGGTAAGTGCTTTCTTTTTTTCTTATCAGCCTGTGCTTTATAATTTGCTGAACAATTTTACAGAAGAGAATAAATTCAAGATGCTCCGCATAAAGTATCTCTTTGCCGTAGGGTTGTTATTGTGTGTTGTTTTACTTAACACTTTCATTCCATTTATTTACCAGCAGTTCATTAATGGGCAATACCACCCCGGTATGGGCTATGTGGTTTGGAATACAGTTGCATATTTTTTTTGGGGGTTGTATGCAGTAATGCTTGGTTTTTTGTACTACTATAAAAAGAACAGCATTGTTACAGTGTTATCTGTTTTCAGTTCGCTTGTTTGTATTGTATCCAATTTTTATTTTATTAAAATATGGGGAGTGGCAGGGGCAGGATATGCCAACCTTTTTACTTATTGCCTGCTTTTTATTACAGCATTTATTATCATTAATAAAACCTGCCGTTTGCAGTTGCCCTGGATCCAGTTCAGGAAAATATTTGCAAAGGCATAATATAATTATACAAATGAATACACCATTGAGCCCGGTAATACCATCAGGAAGCACCACACTCGTTGACAGTTTTTTGGGCAGCGATATAGTGGAACTGTACCGCAGGCAACTCGGCATGGATGTATCTGCTTACTTCAGGGAGAAATCAAAATTTTTCCTATATAAATGCAATGAAACTGGTTATCGTTTTTATGGTCCGGAAGGATTAGATGGTGATGGCGTTTTTTACGGAATACTGCAGCAAAAGTTAACCGATGGTTACTATCACGAATGGAAGTTTGAAAATCAACTTGCACTGGATGCCATGAGTAATGGAGATAAAGTACTGGACATTGGTTGTGGGGTAGGTAACTTTTTAATTAAAGCAAAAGCAAAGGCTGCCGAAGTATGTGGGCTGGAGCTAAATGCAAAAGCAGCAGAACAGAGCAGGCAAAGAGGGTTAAAAGTAACTGATGAGTTGATAAGTGCCCATGCAGAAAATAACGAAGAGTACTATGATATGGTGTGTATGTTCCAGGTGCTGGAACATATATATGATGTAAAGAATTTTTTAGCTGATGCTGTAAAAGTTTTAAAGAAAGGGGGCAAACTGGTGATAGGTGTTCCTAACAACGAGCCTTATTTTTTAGGTTATGATAAATATTGTACGCTCAACCTGCCACCACATCATATGGGTTTGTGGAATAAAGAAGTGTTTGAAAAAATGGCACCAGCATTTGGACTTGTTATTAAAGAAGTGAGGTACGATGTTAAAGGCAGTATAAAAACACAGGCATACCTGCATGCAAAATATTTGCTCAATATTAAATCTATCGGCGGTAACCATAGCACAGCAGAAAAAATTAAAATGATGCTGATGGGAGTGATAACGATTCCGGCAGCGATAATTAAAAAAATTACAAAGGGCATCAACGGCTCACATATTGCCGTAGTGTTCGAAAAATTATAATGACAGCAATACAAAGTATATCAAGATTAAAAAGCGGTAGCATAATGCGACCAGCGACATTGTGTACCGTTGCAGACGTACTCAATAAGACAACTTCATTTTTCCTGTTGTTTTATTTTGCCAGCACGTTAACAGGCAGTGATTTTGGCGTATTGTCGCTTTTCAGCAATAGCATATTCCTGATTATGCCGCTTGCATCGTTGGGTATGTTGCAGCCTGCCAGTATGCAGGCATATAAAAGCAATAAGAATACTTTTAGTGTTTTCTTTAGCAGTGTTATTACTGCATCTATGCTGTTGGCATTAATGCTGATGACGCTTTTGTTTGTAGTACATGGTCCATTGCATTTGTACTTTTCACTTACAGCTACTTTTGTTTTATTAATGCCGCTTACTGCGTTTTTTAATTTTTTGAACGAACAATTAGTATTGTTTAATCGTAGCAGCCCTGTAAAATACTTTTTTATCATTGCAGGAAAGCTGTTGTCACAAGTTACCCTTGCAGTATTTTTTACCGGGGCCATGGAGTGGGGATGGAAAGGTGCTGCAGCTGCCACTTTTGTTTCCTGTTTTATTCTGGCCATGTATGCCTTTTATTATTGTAAAGAAGAGGGCCTACTGGTGAACAGTATCAGTAAGAAAATTTTGTTGAAAGCAATTAAAGATAATATGCCACTTGCAGCGATGAAGGCCGGCCTGTTCTGTACAGCTGCCAGCTCGGTTTATTTTATCGCATACTTTACAGGGGATATGGCGCAGGTTGCTGTATTTGGCATTACCGCTTCCGTTGCTTCTATTATTTTACTGCTGTGCAACTTTATGTTTAAATACAGTTATCCAAAAATGCAGGTACTGTTAAATGCAAAGTTGGTTAATTATGCAGCAGTACGCTGGCATTTTATACTGTATGCCGGTATAATGATGTTGGGCTGTGTTGTTGCTGTAATTATAATTCCTGTTGTATATGATATGTTACCGGGCCAAACATACCAGGCTGGTTTATTTTATTACATGTTTATATGTATGGGATATTTTTTTGGTGCACTTGCTTTTATGATGCAGTCGCTTCTTCTTTTTAAGATGCAGACAAAAACATTGTTCCTGTTATCGGCAATATCAATTATAACAACGGTATTACTTAGTATGTTGTTTACAAAACTGTGGGGCACATTTGGTGCAGCAGTTGCTATCTATGCTGCCAACTGTATTAATTTACTCATCACTATCCTGGCAGCTAAAAAATATTTAGCTGCAATATTTTCTTCTAATCCGTCTAAAACCTCAAAGCTATGATCAGCACAAAACCAGTTTACTCTTTATTGGAAAGTATAACGTTTGGCAAAGGCATGTACAAGACGATTAGTGGTGTAAAGTTAAAATTGCCTGCAAAGTTCATCCGTTATTTTCCGGGCAACTTTGAGAAGGAGAACTTTGAGTTTATGAAGTCGTGTTGCGGAGAAGGCGCCACTATTATCGATATCGGGGCACACATAGGATTGTTTTCTGTAATGGCAGCTAAAGCCGCCGGAGCTTACGGGAAAGTATTTGCATTTGAACCTTCGCCAACCACTATACCAGCTTTATTACAGACTATTCGTATTAATGAGCTTGGCAATTTTATACATCCTGTTTACCAGGCTATGGGTAAAGAAGTATGCAAATGCAATTTTTATATTTCAGATGATGAAGCAGATAATGGGAATAGCCTGGTGTGTTACAAGCAAGACAGGAAACTGCATACTGTGCAGGTTGATGTAAATACAATTGACAATTTTATTATCACCAAAAAACTCAGCAAGGTTAATCTTATCAATATTGATGTGGAGGGTGCTGAATACGATACACTAATGGGAGGAATGGAAGCGTTAAAAAAATATAAACCCAATATCATCCTTGCCATACATCCTGAACCAATTGCAAAAAAAGGAGATACACTGGAAGAGATTTATGATTTACTGGATAAGTTGAAATATAATATCAACACAAAAGACGGGTATATATCACGGGAAGCATTTTGTAGCAACAGGGAATTGTTGTGCCTGCACCTTTCACCCCGGTAAACCGGCTAAAAAACATGACTATGAAAAAAACGATTGTACATATCATAGATAACCTGGGCCGGGGCGGTGCAGAAACTATGCTGGTAACAGTGGTAAAGCAATTGCCCGAGTATAACAATATTATTGTTACACTTACAGGCGAAAACGAGTTTGGCAGCGAACTGCAATGCGACAAAATGTATTGTCTTGATATGAACTCTCCGTTTCAGGTACCAATAGCCGCTTTTAAATTGAGAAAAATTGTTAAAGAAAATAATGCCGCAATAGTACACAGTCATTTATTTTGGAGTACTGTAGTGGCAAGAATGGGTGTGCCGGCAAGTATTCCGCTTATTTCCACTATTCATGCCTTTGTTGCTTCTTCTATCGAATACCGGCCATGGCATATGAGGATGATAGAAAAATTAACTTACAGGATAAGAAAGAGTACAATTGTAGCAGTGGCAAATGGGGCATTGGAAGAATATTTTCAGTTTATCAATGTAGTGCCTCACAATGCCTGCCATCTTTATACATTTGTTGATACCAATGTATTTAAGGGCGCTGCGGAAAAAACAACCTCAGATACTTTTCGTCTTGTTACGGTAGGTAATTTAAAAGCACAAAAAAATCATCGGTTTCTGTTAGAAGCATTTAAAGAATTAAAAAATGAGAATATTCATCTTGATATTTATGGTAAAGGGCCATTGCAGGATGAATTGCAGAAAATAATTGATGAACACCAACTGAATGTAACGCTAAAAGGACAGGTAACAGACATACAGGAGGAAGTGGGCAAGTACGATCTCTTTATCATGTCATCATTATATGAAGGCTTTGCATTGAGTGTGCTGGAGTCGATGGCGATGGGAATGCCAGCATTGCTTACAGATATTGCATCATTTAAAGAGCAATGCGATGATACAGCTGCTTATTATAAACTTAACAACAAAAGTGATTTTATCATGCAGTTACTGTCTCTGAAGAATAACCGGCAGCAGTTAATATTTCTTGGACGCAACTGCCGAACAAGAGCTTTGAAAAATTACACACTTCAAAAACATATGGCAGGGCTCAAAACAATTTACTACAATGCTTTGGCTGAAGCACAGCCTGTTTTTAAATTTAGCCTGCAAAGTAAGTTCTAATAATAAACTCAGTTTGTATGATATGTCCGGCAAATAATATTTGCCTATTTTCGTTTTGATACAAATATTCCGGCACATGTGCGGTATCGCAGGCTACATATCTCTTACTAATGAGTTTGTTCAACAGCAATTAAAAGATGCAACGGCTGTGATGCAGCACCGTGGGCCTGATGCTGATGGCTTTTATTTTTCTGACGATAATAAGATTGGGTTTGCACACCGTCGTCTTTCCATTTTAGATTTATCAATCGCTGCTAATCAGCCAATGACAAGTGCTGACGGCAGGTATTGTATTGTTTTTAATGGAGAAGTGTACAACTTTAATGAGTTAAAGCAGCAATTAAAAGATAAAGGTGCTTCGCTGAAAACAACCTCAGATACAGAAGTGATACTTGAGTTGTTTGCACAACAGGGTGCTTCTTCTTTTGCTTTATTAAATGGCATGTTTGCATTTGCCATTTACGACAAGCAGGAGAATAAAGTAATTCTCAGCCGGGACCATGTTGGCATTAAACCGTTGTTTTATTATGTTGATGAAAAGAATTTTGTTTTTGCATCTGAATTGAAAGTAATCAAGAAAATGATTAATAACCGGGTGTCGGTTTGTGCAGAAGCTGTTCCATATTTTTTACATCTTGGTTTTATACCTGAGCCACTCACTATTTATAATAACACTTACAAATTTCCTTCTGCTCATTATGCAGAAGTAAACCTTGAGCAAAATTCAATTGCTGTATCGCCAAGGCCATTTTGGAAATTGGCAGATAAAATTTCTCCTAAAGTTGTAAGCGATGAAGTAATAGCGAGAAAGCAATTGAAGGATTTGCTATACGATTCAATAAAGAAACAATTGATAAGTGATGTTCCGGTTGGAACTTTTTTAAGTGGCGGTATCGACAGTAGTTTGGTGACAGCTATTGCAGCTAATGTAAGCGGCAGCGATAAAATAAAATCTTTCAGTATTGCTATTGATGATGGAAAATACAACGAATCAAAATTTGCAAAGCAGGTAGCAACACATTTAAAAACAGATCATCATGAATTTGTTGTGAAAGAAAAAGAAGTAATAGAATTAGTTGATAAGTTAATTCCTGCCTATGATGAACCGTTTGCTGATTCATCGGCTTTTCCAACAATGATGGTAAGCCGCATGGCAAGAAAACATGTAACAGTGGCTTTGAGTGGTGATGGTGGTGATGAATTGTTTCATGGTTATGGCATGTACCAATGGGCAACACGCCTTAGCAAACCATTGTCAGCTGTTGCTAAAACACCCTTGTATGTTGCTTCAAAGCTAATGGGAAATAAATACCAGCGTGCCGGTAACTTGTATGATTATGATGATAATATAATCACTCATATTTTTTCACAAGAACAATATTATTTTAAAGAAAATGAATTGGCTGCATTGCTGGTAAACAGCAGTTTTGATTTTACTTCAATTAATGAGCTGCCTCATTTTAATAGAAATTTGTCTGCTGCTGAAAAGCAATCTTTCTGGGATTTTAATCATTATCTGAAGGATGATTTGCTGGTAAAAGTTGACCGGGCAAGCATGCAATATAGCTTGGAAAGCCGTGTACCATTGCTTGATTACCGGCTGGTTGAATTTGCATACAACCTCTCTGCCGATTTGAAAATAAAGGGTAGTAATATGAAGTACCTGCTGAAAGAAGTATTGTATGATCATGTACCAAAAGAAATTTTTGACAGGCCAAAGTGGGGCTTTGCCATTCCATTGGGCAAGTGGCTGCAAACTGATTTAAAATACTTGCTCGATAAATACACATCGCAATCAGTGATTGAAAAATACAACATAGTGAATTTTGAAGCGGTTAAAAAAATTAAACAGCAATATCAAAACGGGAAAGATTATTTATACAACAGGCTTTGGCTGATAATTGTATTGCACTGGTGGCTGGAAGAAAATAATACATGATGCAAAAGAAAATCCTTTTTATATCTTATGATGGAATGACAGATCCACTTGGGCAAAGCCAGGTGATACCATACTTGCAAGGATTGTGCAAAAAGGGTTTCCGGTTTTATTTATTGAGTTGTGAAAAACCAGCTGCATTCGAAAAAAATAAGGAAACTGTAAAAGAAATGCTTAATGGCTTAAGTATAGAATGGCATCCGATACCGTATACAAAGAAGCCACCAGTTGTATCAACTGTCAAAGACATTCTTCGGCTGTGGAAAAAAGCAAAGCAAATTCACCGCCAATATGCCATTGACATGGTGCATACAAGACCAGGGATTCCGGCTTTGGTTGGGTTGATGATGAAGAAAAAATTTGGAATAAAATTTTTGCATGATATAAGGGAGTTTTATGCTGACAGCAGAGTTGAAGGAGCGATATGGAACATAAAAAATCCATTATACCGGATCATTTACAATTACTTTAAGAAAAAAGAAAAAGAAGAATTGCAGTTGTGCGATGGTGTTGTTTGCCTTACACATGCAGCAGAAAAAATAATAAAGCAACTTGCTGAATATAAAAATGAAACACCACTCAAAGTAATTCCCTGTAGTGTTGATTTAAATTTATTTGACCCGGCTGCCATAAACAAGGAGCAGCAATTACAACTAAAAAATAAATTGGGTATAACAGAAAACGATTTTGTAGTCAGCTATCTCGGCTCGGTTGGGGGCTGGTATATGACGGATGAGATGCTGCGGTTTTGCAAATTGCTGGCGGATAAAAAAGCTGTAGCAAAATTTTTATTTATCTCACCGCATTTGCATAGTGTAATTGCTGCAGAAGCTGCAAAGCATGGACTATCGCCTGGTAAAATAATTGTAACACATGCAATGCGGAACGAAGTGCCTGAACTGCTGTCGTTAAGTAACTATTCATTGTTCTTCATCAAACCTTGTTACTCCAAACTGTCTTCTTCACCAACAAAGCATGGCGAAATAATGGCAATGGGTATTCCTGTAATTGCCAATAGCCGGGTAGGGGATGTAAAAGAGATTATAGAAAAATACCAATCAGGTTTTGTAGTAGATGAGTTTAGTGATGCAGCTTTTAATAAAGTGATTGATAAAATGCTTGGTGCTGATTCGTTTGATAAAAATGTGATAAGAAGAGATGCAGGAAAAATTTATTCATTGGAAATTGCGATAGAATTGTACGAAGAAATTTACAAACAAATTTTATAAGAAATTTGAACGTTCATGAAACCGATTTGAGTAGATAAAACTGATAAAATCTGTTGTATTGGTATCAATTAATTTGGGCAATAGCCATGTCTTTTATTTCAACACCTCAGCTAGTTTTTGTTCCAACTCCTCACCACGTAACCCCACTGCTAAAATCTTTCCCTGTGGATCAACCAACACATTGTAGGGAATTCCCTCAAACTGGTAAGTTTTTTGTGCATCGCTATCCCAATGTTTTAAATCGCTGATGTGTTTCCACGGCAAGCCATCCTTCTTAATTGCATCCAGCCACGCTTGTTTACTTTTATCAAGCGATACACCCAGCACTGTAAAATTTTTACTATTGTATTTATTGTATGCTTTCACAACGGTAGGATTTTCTGCACGGCATGGTCCACACCAGCTAGCCCAAAAATCAACCAGTACATATTTGCCACGCAGGCTGCTGAGCGAAAATATTTTTCCTTCTGTATCGGGCATTGTTATTTCTGGTGCCATGTCACCCGGCTGTGGTATCTGTATCGTTGCTGGCGCTGGTTGTTTTGCTCTTTCTTTTTGGGCATTAAACTGCGACACTATATTTGACACTGCATTATTATCCGGAAAGCGTTTTCCTAGTGAAGCTACTGTTTTGTCTAATTTATCAAAAGGCATATCAGCAACATAGCCTAGTGCAAACAACGCAAGTGTTGGGCTGCTGCAGGTGTCTGTATAATCCATAGCATATTTGCGAAAAGCAGCTTCTTTTTCTCCGTACTGTACTGCTAAAGTATTTGCAGCTGCAACAGTATCCATTGGTTTATCCTGCTGCTTCAACTGATCGCCGAGTAGTTTTAATTCTTCACTTCGGCGGGCAGTTTCATTAATAAAGCTTTTAAGCGATGCATTGGCTGGGGAATTAACTGAAACTGTTTTTTCATTCAGGTTGTTATTATCTGCTGATACAATTAGTTCATTTTTATCATTGATAAGAAGAAATACAGCTTCGCTTTTTTGAAAACGGACACGATATAATCCTTCTTGCGCTGCAACGGTTTCTAACAGGAATTTTCCTTTTTTTACTTCTGCAGTGTCAAGTACTTCCGGAGCTTTTTGCCCAAAAAAAAGTTCGTCAATATAAACTTCCTGATCAGGCAGGTTTTTGATCTCACCTGCTATTGATAATTTGTTTGCATCATTTTTATTTCCACAGCCAAATAACAATCCACCTAACAAGGCAGCTTCAAAAATCTTTCGCATTTATAAATATTAAAGTTTAATTTTTAAAAAGTGTTTACCCAAGTTTTTCAGCCAGTAATTTATTTACTGCCTGCATATCCGCTTTGCCTTTGCTTGCTTTTTTTACTTCACCTGCAAATAAACCTATCAGCCCCTTTTTACCCTTTTTGTATTCTGCTACCTTATCGGGCATTTTTGCAATCACCTCATCTACCCATGCAGCAATAGAACTGCTGTCATTTTCCTGCAGCAGGTTTAGTTCAGTTGCAATTTGCAGGGCATTTTTATCTGAATGTAATAACAGGTTATTAAATATTTTAGTTGATGCAATACTGAAATTTGTTTTGCCTTCATCCACCAATTGTACAAGCTCTGCAATTTTTCCTGGGGTTAATGGAAATTCATTAATCTCAATACCGTTTTCATTTAAGTAAGATTTTACAGGGCCCATCAGCCAGTTAGCAACCAATTTGTAATTACTGCAATGTTTTATTGTTGCTTCAAAATAATCCACCAGTAATTTGTCACTGCATATAAACTGTGCATCATAGGCAGGTAAATTAAATATTGACTGATATTTTTTTTCAAGTTCCTCTGGTAATGATGGTAACGATTTTTTTATATCGTTCAAATATTTATCTGTAATGTTGAATGGAGTTAAATCCGGGTCGGCAAAGTAACGGTAATCGTCTGCTTCTTCTTTGCTCCGCAATGAGAACGTGATGTTGTTGTCAGCATCATAGCTTCTTGTTTCCTGTATAATTTTTTCGCCAGCTTCGGTAATTTTTATCAGTCTTTCAAGTTCCACCTCAATAGCACGCTTTACATTGCGGATGCTGTTCAGGTTTTTTACTTCCACTCTTGTACCGAGTTTTTTTTCACCTTTCAGCCTGATAGAAATATTTGCATCACAGCGCATGCTGCCTTCTTCCATATTGCCATCGCAAATATCAATCCAGCGAACTAATTTTCTTAATACTGTTAAATAGGCAAACGCTTCGTCACTGCTGTGCAAATCTGGTTCACTCACAATTTCAAGTAACGGTACCCCGGCACGATTTAAATCAATAGCAGTAAAATTTTCATCCACATCATGCAAGCTTTTTCCAGCATCTTCTTCAATATGTATCCTGTTCAGGCGGATTTTTCTTTCTGTATCATCAACCTTTATGGGAACAAGGCCGTCTTTACATATTGGTGTGGTGTGCTGGCTTATTTGATAGCCCTTGGGTAGGTCGGGATAAAAATAATTTTTACGGGCAAAATAGTTTTGTTGTTCAATGTGGCAATTAAGGGCAACACCCAGGCGAATAGCATATTCCACAGCCTGTTTGTTCATCTTTGGCAATGTGCCGGGGTGTGCAAGTGTTATGGGGCTGATATGAGTATTAGGTTCACCGCCAAAAGCAGCACTGTCGCCACAAAAAAGTTTGCTTTTTGTAAGCAACTGGGTATGCACTTCAAGGCCTATTACTGCTTCGTATTTATCATTTTTCATGCGTTGGCAAAGGTAAATGATTTGGAGGACGGATTGATAACCAACAATTTTGCAGAAACGAGGCTTTTCCGGGATAATATTTTTAACATCAACGGTATTTTTTTCTTAATTTAGAGCTGTTATCCCACAATGTAAAACACTTCCTCCGGTATCCTCAGTTAACTAATTGCAACGATTCATATCCTGGCTTGTATGATTTTTTCTTAACCCTTTGCGGTTGGTGTTTTAATATTTAGAATTATGACCAAGATTTATTATCGCCTTAAAGCAGTTATTTTTTGTTTATTGATGGTTCCTGGTTTAAAACTGGAAGCCCAGGTATCATCGTATAATTTTTCACAAACAACAGGCACATATACAGCTTTAACAGCTGCTGCCACCACACTTTATACAACTACAGATGATGCAGTAAGTGCGAATATAACTATACCATTTACATTTACTTACAGCGGTACAGGCTACACAGGTTGTAAAATAAGTACCAATGGTTTTTTGACTTTGGGTACTGGAACTACACCCAGCACAACTGTTTATTATCCCATTTCAAATACTGGGGCCGCATATAACACTTCAATATCAGGCTTTAGCCGGGATCTAAACTCAACAGTGAAATACCAAACACTCAACAGCAGCCCCAACAGGATTTTTGTTGTGGAGTGGAGCGGAGCATACAGGTATGCGGTTGGTAGTACAGAAAGTTTAAACTTCCAGGTAAGATTATATGAAACTAGCAATGTAGTAGAAGTTCAATATGGCTCAATAAGCACACCTAATACTACATTTACAACTGGTTCTTCTGAAGTCGGTTTGAAAAGCAGTTCCACCGTTTATAATAACGTTACGTTTACCAATGCCACTCTGAATGGTTACTCATACACCAACAGCTGGAACAGTTTAATAATTGGTTCTGCACAGGCAGATGTGGTGGGGATTACTTCAACTATTGCACCTGCCAGCGGCAGCAGGTTAATATGGACACCTTCTGCCTGTACACAAGTTACCACAGCAGCAACCGTAGCTTCCATTACAAGCAGCAGTGCAATTGTATCGTGGACTAATAGTGCTACTTATGCTTCAGGCTATAAGGTAAGATGGAGAAAAGTGGATGAAACATATTCTGCCACAACATGGTCAACACCTGTATCAATAGCAGCAGGCAGTTCATCTTATACTATTACAGGATTAACTGCAGCTACCTACTATGTGTTTAGTGTGGAGGGGCAGTGCAGCGCTTCATCTGCCAATAATTTTTCAACCATTACTACAACTAATACTACAAACGGAAAAGGTTTGTTTATGACCAGTTGCGTAAATGCAGTATTACCATATTCCCAGGGATTTAATTCGACAGTTATGCCATCGTGCTGGACGGAGCAAAATGTTACTGGAGTTTCTGCTATGCAGTTTGTAGCTTCAAGCACTAATCCAACAATTCTTACGCCGCAGGAAGGAGCAGATTATGTGTATTGGAACAGTTATGGCATTACAAGCGGCAATCAAACAAGGCTTGTATCAAGGCCAATAACAACCACAGGTTCTGCTACGGTAAATGCAAGGTTTTATTGGTATCATGATAATTCTGCTTATACCACTGCAGGTTATGCGGATGAAGGTGTTGTATTGCAGTATTCATTAAATGGTACTACATGGACAAACGTTCAAACAATCAATCGCCTGCTTACAGGTGTGGATGGATGGACGTTATATGATATTGCATTACCAGCAGGAGCAGGCAATGTAGCAACCATGTATGTTGGATTTTTATTTACATCAAGATTGGGCAACAATTGTGCTTTAGATAATTTACTTGTGTATGCACCAACGCCATGTAACACGCCTACAGACCAGCCGGTAGCAATGGCACTTACATCCATTACTTCTACAACACTCAGCGGTTCTTTTACCGCCGCCAGCCCGGCACCTACGGGCTATATTGTTTTAAGAAGTACCAGCAGCACACAACCTGTATTGGTAAATGGCTCCACTTATAATGTTGGCTCATCTTATGCACTTCCGGGAGGTAGTTATACGGTTATTTCCTCGGGTTCTTCCACAAGCTTTACACAAACAGCACTTACACCCAATACCCGGTATTATTATTGGGCTTTTTCTTACAATAGTTCTTGTACGGGACAGCCTTTTTATTTGAATACATCTCCTGCCAGTGCTAACGAACTAACCTGCACCGCAGCGGCTATATCACTTACAGGCACTACAGCAAGTGCAACATCGGCTACCATTAACTTTTCAACTATTTCGGGTGCTGTATCTTATATTCTTCAATACTGCGTAGCAGGCACCGGGGCATGGATAACAGCTTCGCCTGCCCCAACCAGTTCTCCTTATACTTTAACGGGGTTAACCTCTGGAACAGCTTATGACATAAAGATAGAAGGGCCTAATAGTATTTGCGGAACTGTTTTAACTACATCAAATGCCTTTACAACAACCTGTACTTCTTTCTCACTTCCTTATACACAAGGTTTTGAGGCTGGTACAACTATTCCTTCCTGCTGGACGCAGCAATATGTTTCCGGCACCAAAGCATTTAGTTACGGTTCCTCTGTTACTGCTGCAGGTACAAGCCCCAATCCTGTAGCCGCAGCAGGCTCTAACCGATTACTTTTTCCATCGTATTCAACCAGTGGAAACCAAACACGTTTTTACAGTCCTGTAATTGTTACAACTGGTACCGCCAGTGTTGATGTTTCGTTCCAGTGGTATTTTTCTTCTAATGGCGGTTCCGGTTCCTATACTACCGAAGGCGTACAGGTACAATGGTCAACAAATGGCACTACATGGAATAATACCGGAAGCCTGATAAGAAGATATGGCGCAGTTGATGGGTGGCAAAAGCAAACACTTACACTCCCTGCCGGTGCAGGCAACCAGGCTGTGCTGTATGTTGGATTTTTATTTACATCAAATGCTGGTTATGATTCTTACATGGATGATATTGTAATCAAAGCAACTCCACCTTGTAACTATGCAGGCACATCTTCTGCATCATCCAATACTATTTGCGGCGGCAGTGGTTCAGTCACATTATATGCAACAGATTATTCAGTATCTGGTGCTGGCCTTGCTTATAACTGGCAAATGTCAACAGACAACGTAACCTTCAATGATATATCTGGTGCTACTAACCCGGCAACATACACAACTCCTACTATTAGCGCAACAAGATATTACAGGCTAAGAGTGTTCTGCACTTCATTGGGCAACAGCTACACAACCGTTCAAGCCATTAGTGTTGGCAGTTACAGCATTCTTACAACAACAGGCGCAACAAGATGCGGTGTGGGCACTGTTATATTGAACGCTACTGCAACTGTAGGCGCTACCATAAGCTGGTATGATGTATCAACCGGAGGAACAAGTATTGGAACTGGGGCAAGTTTTACAACACCGGAAATAAGTACTACCACAAATTATTATGTCGGTGCAAATAATGGAGTTACTGCTGCCACTATAGGTGCTACATATTCCGGCTCTGGTACAAATGGCACCAATGTTGGCTCACATGGTATTGTTATCACCACTACCAGCCCCAACATTAATATCATTTCAGCTAAGATACCTTTTACTGGCAAGGGTCAGTTTACAATTGAATTGCAAACTACCGGTGGCGCATTAGTTACATCTGTTACAACAGCTGAAATTACTGGCGGCGGTTCTATACCGGTGACAGTACCGCTGAATATTCCTGTATCTACACCCGGCACTTACAGGTTATTGATTACTGCTATTACTGGCACCATTGATGATCTTGGTTATATTTCTACAGCTTCTTATCCTTACACAGGTTTGGGGGGAGCATTTTCTGTAACTTCAGGTTATTGGTATGGTAACGATGCAAACGATAATATGTATTTGTTCAGCCTGCAGGTTACTAATATTTGTGAAAGTGCAAGAACATTGGTTGCAGCAACTATTACTGCACCACCAGCCCTTACCATTAGCCCGGCATCAGCAACTATTTGCAATGGAAGCAATACGAGTATTAGTGTAACAACACCTGCATCTAATTTTGCCACATACAGTTGGTCGCCGGCAACAGGTGTTACAGCCAGCGGTTCACCAAGCGGCACCATGGTAACATTGAATCCCACCACTACCACCAACTATACACTTACTGCCACATCAGCATCAAACTGTGTAAATAAAGTAACTGCATTAATCACTGTGAATGCAGCTCCGCCTACTACTACCGGTGCTGCGGTATGTAGTGGAACGAATGCTACCATTTCTGCAACATCATCTTGCACCAACTATGGCAACCCAACACTTCAGATAAACGGAAACTATGATGCAGCGGTAGATCCTGTTGCACCAAGACCTATTATATATATTGCTAATTCACCCACCTGTAATTTTGACCCGGCAGTGATAAGAAACTATACGGTTCAGAATTTCCAGGTAACAGTAACAGGGACTTACACTTTTGTGATGCCAAACACAACAGCCTTTGATGGTATGGGCTATATTGTAACGGGTGCTTTTGTGCCCGGTACTTGCCCCGGAGCAGGCACGTGGATTGTGGGTGATGATGATTCTGGCCCGACTATTTTTGAACCTTTTATGTCCGCAACACTAACAGCAGGTACTACATATACATTAATTACAACAACCTATGCTGCCAGCAGTGGCACATACACCGGACCATACACCTGGAATATTACCGGTCCAGTTGGAGGTGCTATCACTACGGTAAGTGGAGGTACATTACAGTGGTACACTGCAGCTTCAGGTGGCTCATCAATTTCATCTGCTTCGCCATTTAATCCTGTTGGTGTTGCTGGATCGGGGGTAGCTACAAATACATCAGTTGGTTCTTATACTTTCTATGCAGCCTGCTCAAATAATCCAACTTGTCGCACTGCTACCGGTTATGTAATTGGTGCTGCAGGCCAATGGGTTGGTACCACAAGTACTGACTGGAGTACAATAACAAACTGGTGCGGCGGTGTGCCAACAATTTCAAGCGATGCCACTATTTCACTTGGACCAACTAATATGCCCTTGCTAAGCAGCGGTACCGGCACAGTAAGAAATATTTCTGTAAATACCGGGGCAACACTCACCGTAAGTAGTGCTACAATGCAAATAGCCGGAACAATTACTGCAAGCAATAATATTACTGCATCGGCTGGCACAATAGAATTAGCAGGATCTACTACACAGTCAATTTCAGGAAGCAGCTTTACTGGCAGGAGTATCAGGAACCTTATTGCCAGCAATAGTGTAAATGTTTCATCTGCCGC
>CAZBTD010000078.1:0-17532 GCA_964494815.1 uncultured Ferruginibacter sp.
GATGCGTTAGCTGCTAAGCTAAAAATGATTGCCGCACATGGGCAAAGTAAAAGGTATTATCATGACATAGTGGGTTGCAATTCAAGATTGGATGCAGTACAGGCGGCGATACTGGATATAAAGCTGAAACATTTAGACGAATACATTACCGCAAGGCGACAAGCGGCTGGCTATTATGATAAGGCTTTTTCAAACCATGCAAAAATTACCATTCCTTACAGGGCAGCAAATAATAAGCATGTTTTTCACCAGTACACACTCACACTCGAAGGTGTAAACCGTGATGACTTGCACAACTTCCTTGCTGAAAATGGTATTCCCTCTATGATTTACTATCCTGTTCCTTGTCATAAGCAAAAGGTATTTGAAGCCTTTGGTGGAAGCAGCTACACACTGCCGCTCACAGACTGGCTTACAGAAAGAGTAATCTCTTTGCCAATGCACACAGAACTTGACGAAGAGCAACAGGCATTCATTGTAGCTAAAGTGTTGGAATTTGTAAACAAATAATAAAACCCGTTAAGCACAAAGTATGAAAATAGCAGTAGTAGGCACTGGCTATGTAGGCCTTGTATCAGGAACCTGTTTTGCAGAAACCGGCAATCAGGTAATCTGTGTTGATATTGACCAAAAGAAAGTTGAAAAACTATCTTCCGGCCAAATCACTATTTACGAGCCGGGGCTTGAAAAAATATTTATCCGCAACACCAAAGAAGGCCGGTTAACTTTCACCACTAAATTGGAAGAAGCTATTGAAGGTGCAGAAGTAATTATGCTGGCTTTGCCAACGCCTCCCGGCGAAGATGGAAGTGCCGACCTGAAATATATTTTAGGTGTGGCAGACCATCTTGGTAAAATTTTAAAAAGCTATAAAGTAATCGTTGATAAAAGTACTGTACCGGTTGGTACTGCCGAAAAAGTAAGAGCGGCCATTGCTAAAAATGCAACTGTGGAATTTGATGTGGTAAGCAATCCTGAATTTTTAAGAGAAGGTGTGGCTGTAGATGATTTTATGAAACCAGACAGGGTAGTGATTGGAACTACATCTGAAAGGGCGAAGAAAGTAATGAACGATTTGTATGCACCGTTTGTCCGCCAGGGCAACCCACTCATTTTTATGGATGAAAAAAGTGCTGAATTGACAAAGTATGCAGCTAACTCTTTCCTTGCTACCAAGATTACTTTCATGAACGAAATAGCAAGATTGTGTGAACTCTTAGGTGCAGATGTTGATATGGTTCGTCGTGGTATGGGTAGTGATGAAAGGATTGGTAAACGTTTCTTGTTCCCTGGTATTGGTTATGGCGGAAGCTGTTTCCCAAAAGATGTGCAGGCATTGGGCAAATCATCGCAGGAAGTAAATTATAGTTTCAAAATTTTGGACGCAGTGATGGAGGTAAATGAGAAGCAAAAACTTCATTTAATGCCATCCATTAAAAAGTACTTTGATGGCAACTTAAAAGGGAAAAAATTTGCTTTGTGGGGGCTGGCTTTTAAACCAAATACAGATGATATAAGGGAAGCACCGGCTTTATATATGATAAATGCTTTATTGGCAGAAGGAGCAAGCGTTGCTACATACGATCCGGAAGCAATGGGTAATGTAAAGCAGATAATGGGTGATAAAATAAGGTTTACCGAAACACAAAACGAAGCATTGGCTGGTGCAGATGCACTGATAATAGCAACTGAATGGAGTGAGTTTCGTACTCCGGATTTTACAAAAATTGGCGCTTTGCTTAAAAATAAAGCCATCTTTGACGGAAGGAATTTATTTGATCTGAAGCAAATGGAAGATTTGGGCTTTCATTATGTAAGCATTGGCAGAAAAAAAATCAATTAAAAATTAATCCATAGTAAAAACATGGCAGCAAAAAGAGTATTGATTACGGGGGCGGCGGGCTTTCTGGGGTCTCATTTGTGCGACAGGTTTATTAAAGAAGGTTTCAATGTTATTGGCATGGATAACCTGATTACTGGAGATCTTAGAAATATTGAACATCTTTTCAAACTAAAGGAATTTGAATTTTATAATCATGATGTTTCCAAGTTTATTCATATTCCTGGCGAACTGGATTACATTCTTCACTTTGCATCGCCTGCCAGCCCGATTGATTATTTGAAAATACCAATTCAAACATTGAAAGTAGGCTCGTTGGGCACACATAATTGTTTGGGGTTGGCATTGGCAAAAAAGGCAAGGATACTGGTGGCAAGTACAAGTGAAGTGTACGGAGATCCATTGGTGCATCCGCAGAATGAAGAATATTGGGGCAATGTAAATCCTGTGGGGCCACGTGGTGTGTATGATGAGGCTAAGCGTTTTCAGGAAGCGATGACGATGGCTTATCATACTTTTCATGGTGTTGAAACAAGAATAATAAGAATATTCAATACCTATGGCCCAAGAATGAGATTGAATGACGGAAGAGCATTGCCTGCATTTATTGGACAGGCTTTGAGAGGCGAAGATTTAACTGTATTTGGGGATGGAAGCCAGACAAGAAGTTTTTGCTATGTGGATGATTTGGTAGAAGGTATTTACAGGCTGCTGATGAGTGACTATGCAAACCCGGTAAATGTTGGTAATCCTGATGAAATATCTTTAAAAGAATTTGCTGAAGAAATTATAAAACTTACCGGAACAACGCAGAAGATAGTTCATAAACCATTGCCTGTGGATGATCCTAAGCAACGGCAACCGGATATTACAAAGGCAAAGGAAATTTTAGGCTGGTCGCCAAAGGTTAGCAGGGCTGAGGGTTTAAAAATTACTTACGAATATTTTAAATCCCTGCCGCATGACGAATTGTTTAAGCAGCCCAAAGAGTTTCAAAGCAGGAAATAATTGAAAGAGATAATTGATAATTCATAATTCATAATTTTTAATGTACCAGGATTTACTTGACAAGAAAAAGAAATTAGCCGTTATTGGTTTAGGCTATGTAGGCTTGCCCATTGCATTGGAGTTTGCAAGAAAAATTAAAGTGATTGGTTTTGACATCAATGCCAAAAGGGTGGAGATGATGCGTAACAAAATCGATCCAAGCCAGGAACTTGAATCTTCGGCGTTTGATGGTTGTGATATAGAATTCACAAACGATTTAGAAGTGCTTAAGCAGGCAAACTTTTTTATTGTTGCTGTACCAACTCCTGTTGATGAACACAATGTGCCGGATTTAGTTCCTGTGCAAAAAGCAAGTGAAACCATTGGCAAAGTAATAAAGAAAGGAGATTATGTTGTTTTTGAAAGTACAGTTTATCCCGGCTGTACAGAAGAAGATTGCCAGCCAATCATCGAGAAATTATCAGGCTTAAAAAATGTAACTGATTTTAAATTGGGTTATTCTCCTGAAAGAATTAACCCGGGTGATAAAGAACATACACTTGCAAAAATCGTAAAAGTAGTTAGTGGCTGTGATGCAGAATCACTGGATGTGATTGCGAAAGTGTATGAACTTGTAGTAACGGCTGGTGTGCACAGGGCATCAAGTATTAAAGTGGCGGAAGCTGCAAAAATTATTGAGAACACACAAAGGGATTTGAACATTGCGTTGATGAATGAGTTGTCTATCATCTTTGACAAAATGAATATCAACACATTTGAAGTGCTGGAAGCCGCTGGAACCAAATGGAATTTTTTAAAATTTCAACCAGGGCTTGTTGGCGGCCATTGCATCGGGGTAGACCCATATTACCTCACTTACAAGTCTAAAGAACTGGGCTACGATAGCCAGGTGATTTTAGCTGGCCGTGTTATTAACGATGGTATGGCTGGCTATGTGGCAAAGAAAGTATTGCAGCACATCATCCAGAACAATGGTAACGTAAAAGATGCTAAAGTGCTGGTGATGGGTGCAACGTTTAAAGAAAATGTGAGTGATATCCGAAACAGTAAAGTGGCGGATGTGATAAAGGAATTAAAATCTTTTTCACTCAATGTTCATGTAACAGATCCTCATGCGGAAAATGATGAAGTAAAACATGAGTACGGTTTTGAACTGAGCAACGAAATTGGTAACGATTATGATGCAGTATTGGTGACAGTGCCACACAGCACCTACAAAGCATTTGGTGATGATTATTTTAAAAGCATCACAAAAGAAAAAGCACTGATTGCTGACTTAAAAGGAATTTACAGGAATAAAATTAAGAGCCGGTTTTACTGGAGCCTGTAAAATCACTATAAGTTTTTTGAATGCAATGCTGCCAGGCTTTGCATTTTTATTATAAAGGAAAAATTAAAACCAAAACAACTGCATGCATGCAGTAACAATGCAATGAGTAAACTCTTTCACACAAAAGATCTTAGCCAGCTTAGTTTTTTAGTTACCGGTGGCGCTGGTTTTATTGGAAGTCATATTGCGGAGTATTTATTACAGCACAATGCAAAAAAAGTACGTGTATTGGATAATATGGCAAATGGCAAGCAATCCAATCTTGATGTTTTAAAAAAATACCCTGCATTTGAATTTATTGAAGGGGATATAAGAAATTTAGAAACCTGCCAGCAGGCTTGTGCAGGAATAGATTATGTTAGTCACCAGGCGGCGCTTGGTTCGGTGCCACGTTCAATAAAAGAGCCGGTATATTTTAATGATGTGAATGTAAACGGGTTTGTCAATATTTTAAAAGCAGCAGTTGATAATAAAGTAAAGCAATTTGTTTATGCTTCTTCTTCCTCTGTGTATGGTGATGAGCCAACATTGCCAAAGAAAGAAGAGCGGATTGGCAATTGTTTATCGCCTTACGCAGCTACAAAGAAAACAAATGAACTCTATGCACAAATTTTTGCAGATGTGTATGGATTGAAAATAATGGGCTTCCGTTACTTTAATATTTTTGGGCCAAGACAGGATCCTGACGGGCCATACGCTGCCGTCATTCCTTTGTTTGTAAAAGGAATGATGAAAAATTCACCAGTTTATATTAATGGAGACGGCGGACAAACAAGGGATTTCACTTTTGTAGATAATGCAGTGCAGGTAAATATTAAAGGTGTGCTTACCGATAATGTGGAAGCAACAAACAAAGTATATAATGTAGCTGTTGGAGAAAATTATTCTGTGAATTATTTGTTTGATGCCTGTAAAAAATATTTGAACAGCGATGCACAGCCTGTTCACCGGGAACCAAGAGAGGGAGATATAAGAAATTCGCTGGCAGATATTTCGTTGGCAAAAAACTTATTAGGATATGAACCATCTAAGAGGTTTGAAGATGGTTTGATTGAGACAATAGATTTCTTTAAAGAACTTTATAGTGAAGCTGTAATTACCCATTAGCATCGGTAATATTTCATCTTCAATATTCAATATTAAATAGCTGATGCCTTTTACCAAAACTTCCATTCCCGATCTCTTATTATTTGAACCAAGGGTTTTTGAAGATGCCCGTGGCTATTTTTTTGAAAGCTACAACGCTAATACTTTTTCAGCAGGTGGTATTGAAATTGTATTTGTACAGGACAACCAGGCAAAATCTTCTTATGGTGTTATCCGTGGGTTACATTATCAACTGGTGCCATATGCACAAACAAAATTGGTACGTGTATTAAGCGGAGCAATACTTGATGTAGCTGTTGACATAAGAAAAGGCTCGCCCACTTACGGTCATTCATTTGCAATAGAGTTATCGGCAGAAAATAAAAAGCAATTATTAGTGCCAAAGGGTTTTGCACATGGCTATTCAGTAATAAGTAAAGCAGCGGAAGTAATGTACAAGTGCGATGAGTTTTACAATAAGCAAAGCGAAGGCGGTATTATTTACAGCGACCCTAAATTAAATATAGACTGGAAAGTGCCTGCAGATAAAGCATTAATTTCTGAAAAAGATATTATTCTTCCCGGTATTGATGATTGCGTCAACAATTTTGAATATCATTCTTCCTAATTTCATTTGTTTAAATTCATGGCAATCAATAATTCATTTCAATTTAATCTGTGTAAATCTCTCTAATCTGTGGCAGCAAAAACAATTTTAGTTACCGGTGCCAATGGCCAATTAGGAAATGAAATGCAGGTTATTTCAAAACAATACCCTTCATATAATTTTTTATTTGTTGCTAAAGATGAATTGCCGATTGATGATTTTGAAGCCGCACAAGAATATTTCGACAATCATTCCATTGATGTGTGCGTAAACTGTGCTGCCTACACAGCTGTTGACAGGGCGGAAACTGAAAAAGAAAAAGCATTTGCCATTAACGGAAGTGCAGTTGGTAACCTGGCAAAGCTTTGTAAACAAAACAATGCATTATTTATTCATGTTTCCACCGACTATGTTTTTGACGGCACTGCCACATCTCCATATAAAGAAGATAGTGCAGTAAACCCCATTGGTGTGTATGGCGCTTCAAAACTACAAGGCGAAGAATTAGCTTTACAGAATAACCCTGCCTCCATCATCATCCGCACTTCATGGGTATATTCTTCTTTTGGAAACAACTTTGTAAAAACAATGCTGCGTTTGATGAAAGAAAGGGAAAGCCTTAATGTGGTAAATGACCAGCAGGGTTGCCCCACTTACGCTTCTGATTTAGCAAAAACAATAATGGATATTATTTCAGGTACAAAAGTTCATCCGGGCATTTATAACTTTTCAAATCATGGAATTACTACATGGTATCAATTTGCAGTTGCAATTAAAGAGTTGTCAAAAAGTAACTGTGCAGTAAATCCCATTCCTACATCCCAATATCCAACACCGGCAAAGCGGCCTGCTTATTCTGTTTTAGATACAACAAAAATCTGTGATACATTTAATGTGATAATTCCAGGCTGGAAGGAGAGTTTGCAAAAGTGTATTGCACTCATCACCCATCACTCATAGTTTATTACTCTTTTCTCCTGATATATACAAGCTTTATCCCGGCTTTATCTGTTTCTCTTTTGTCAATTTCAAAATGCGGCAATGATTTTATCAGTGGTGTGAGTTTTTGAAAGCCGTAATTCCTTGGGTCGAAGTTGGGTTGTTTCTTAAGCAATAAATTTCCAACATCGCCAAGAAAAGCCCAACCGTTCTCATCTGCCAAATCATTAATGGTTGTTGTTATCAGCTTGAGTGTTTCTTTATTTAATTTTTCAACTGAAGGCTTATTGCTTTGCTTTGATGGTTTTGTTTTTGATGGTGTAGTTTCTTCAGGTTCGGCTTCTTCAAACTGAGGAATAATTTCCATGTAAATAAATTTATCGCAGGCCACAATGAAAGGATTGGGTGTTTTCTTTTGCCCAATACCAAATACTTTCATGCCAGCTTCCCTCAACCGCAGCGCAAGCCTGGTAAAATCGCTGTCACTGCTGATGATGCAGAAGCCATCTACTCTTCCTGAATACAAAATATCCATCGCATCAATTATTAATGCACTGTCACTAGAGTTTTTTCCTTGTGTATAGCTGTATTGCTGAATGGGGGTGATAGCATTTTCTAATAATACGCTTTTCCATCCGCTGACAGTTGGTTTTGTCCAGTCGCCATAAATGCGTTTGAATGTAGGTGTGCCGTATTTGGCAATCTCTTCCATCACTCCCTTTACGTTACTGTAAGGCACATTGTCTGCATCAATCAATACAGCCAGGCGAATATCTTTTTGTAATTCCATAGGCACAAGTTACTGGTTTTAATTTTCAACTCAATAGCTTTGCAGCAATGAAACTTTTTGAAGCATCATCAAAGATTATTGTCACTTGTAGCAACCGCATTGCACCATATTTGCAAAAAGAAATTGAAGCTTTGGGGTATGTTCCTGTTCGTGTGTTTAAAACGGGCGTTGAACTAAAAGGAACAATGAAAGATTGCATTAAGCTCAATTTGAGCTTACGTTGCGCCAGCCAGGTTTTATTTTCTGTCAAGCATTTCAGGGCTGCAAATGCTGATGCGCTGTACAAAGGTCTTGTTGGTTTTTATTGGGACAATATTATCAGGGACGATACCTATTTCTCCATCACCAGCAATGTGAGTAATGAAACCATTAACAACAGTTTGTTTGCAAATGTGAGAGTGAAAGATGCTATTGTTGATTATTTCAGAAATAAAAGCGGCAGCCGGCCTAACTCTGGCCCTGAGCTTGATAAGGCAGTTATTCATTTGTATTGGAAAGAAGACGAAGCAGAAATTTTTATTGATACTTCTGGTGAAACACTTAGTAAACATGGGTACAGGAAAATTCCTGGTAAAGCGCCTATGCTGGAGTCTTTAGCTGCTGCAACATTGTTGGCAACAAAATGGGATAAAAATTCTGCCTTTATTAATCCTATGTGTGGTTCATCAACCCTTGCGATAGAAGCGGCGCTGCTGGCAACCAACCGCATGCCTGGTTTGTACCGCAGCAATTATGCATTCATGCATTTGGCCGGGTTCAAAAATGAAATGTATGAATCCGAAAGAAAAAAACTGGATGATGCTATTATTGAAAAACCGGCAATAAAAATTGTTGCAACAGATATAAGTGAAGATGCTATCAATGTTTCTAAAATCAATGCCGGTATTGCAGGTGTTGAAAAAATGATTTCATTTGCTCAATGCGATTTTGAAAAAACAATCATCCCACAAAATGAGAATGGTGTTATCTATTTCAATCCTGAATATGGTGACAGGCTGGGCGAGGAAACAGCGTTGCAGGCGACTTATAAAAGAATGGGGGATTTTATGAAGCAGCATTGCAAGGGTTATACAGGTTATATCTTTACAGGAAACTTGGAACTGGCAAAAAAAATTGGGTTAAAGCCTTCGAGAAGAATTGAGTTTTATACCAGTAAGATTGATTGCAGGTTGTTTGAGTATGAGTTGTATGCAGGAACAAGGAGAAAGGAAGATGACCATGTTGTTTAATCACTAACTTATTTTCACACTACCATGAAGGAGTTATTACAACAATATGCCGCTTTTAATTTATGGGCAACACAAAGAATTACGGATATTATTTTGCAGTTGCCCGAAGAAAAAATCAATGCAGAAATCACCAGCAGTTTTCCATCTATGTATAAAACGGTTTTGCATTTGCATGATGCTGAAAGCATTTGGTGGCAGCGCTTAAAGTTGCAGGAGCATATTGAAAGGCCAAGCGAAACATTCACCGGCAGTTTTGCAGATCTTCAAAAAAAGCTATTGCAGCAATCTGGCTTGTTTAGCGAATGGGTAAACAATGCAAGCGAACTACAGCTACTTCATGTATTTGCTTATGTGAGAGAGAAGGAGCAAAATAAAATGCAGGTTTGTAATATGCTGCTCCATTTGTTTAATCACAACAGTTATCACCGTGGGCAGTTGGTAACAATGCTAAGGCAAAGCGGTGTCACAAAAATTCCTTCTACAGATTTTGCCACCTATTTACGTGGGCTTAAAAAGTAATTATGACTTTTGTTTTTCCCGTATTGTTTTATAAATCTTTATTGCACTCATCAGGAGAATAACAAAAAGAATAAGCCCGGCTAATCCGTATATCCAGCTGATGGAGCTCTTTACAGATACTATCATAATAATTGCCACCAAAAAAATGGTTGCCACTTCATTCCATATGCGTAGCTGGTTGGATGAATATTTAAAAACACCTTTCATTTCATCACTGTAAATTTTCTGAAGTGTAAAATGATAAGCAAATAAGCCAGCAACAAAACCCAGCTTCACCCACAACCACGATGGAATACTGCCATACAATATTGCCATCCATATTCCAAATATCAAAGTAAGCACTGCAGATGGCCAGGTGATTCCAAACCAAAGCCTTTTTATCATGATGGAAAATTGTTTTGAAAGAATGGTTTTTTCAGGCTCTGGTTTTTCGTTTGCTTCAGTATTATAAATAAATAGTCTTACGATATAAAACATACCGGCAAACCAGGTAATAATAAAGATGATATGAAGTGCTTTAATGTATTCGTACATTTTATTAAAGAATCATTTCTCTTTTCCCGTTACGAATATTATTAACCCATTTTTCCAGCGTGCTCACCCACAAAGGATGAACATTGAGGCAGGGTATCATTTTATATTTTTCGCCACCAGCCTCGATAAAGGTTTCTTTTCCTCTTTCCTCCAGTTCTTCCAGCGTTTCAAGGCAATCGCTTATAAAAGCTGGTGAAATGATGAGCAGTTTTTTTATTCCTTCTTTAGGCATTTGTTCCAGGCGTACATCAGTAAATGGCTCCAGCCATCCTTTGCCCAGTCTCGATTGAAAAGAAATACTGAATTTATTTGCCGGGATGTTTAATGCCTCAGTAATAAGTTTAGTTGTTTCAAAACACTGGTGACGGTAACAGGTTTTATGCGCCTGTGAATTTACATTGCAACAATCATTTACTTTCATACAGTGAGAACCTGAAGGATCTACTTTTGTAAGGTGCCTTGCAGGAATGCCATGGTAGCTGAATAAAATATGATCGTAAGATTCATTCAGATATGGCCTTATGTTTTCAGCCATTGCATGAATATAATTTTCTTCATTATAAAATGGTTTGATAAAAGAAAGTTTAAAGCGGTATTGATTTTTTTGATACCACTCTTTGGCATATTCAACAGCCGTTTCATACGAAGCCATTGCATAATGTGGGTATAATGGTACCGCTACTACTTCCTCCAAATCTGGGTTTTGGGTCACTAAATTTTCAAACGCAGCTGCAGGCGAAGGATTGCCATAGCGCATCGCAATTTCAATTGGTTCTTCAACCTTTTGTTGCAATGCTTGTTGCAGTTGCTGCGTAAGTACAACAAGGGGAGAACCTTCTTTTGTCCAAATGGTGCTGTATGCTTTTGCAGATTCCGGCGCTCTCCTGGGTGTTATTATTCCTTTTACCAATAAAAGCCTGAACAGGTAAGGATAATCAATCACCCTTTTATCCATTAAAAATTCATCCAGGTAGCGTTTTACGTCTTTTACTTCGGTGCTGTCGGGTGAACCGAGATTCATTAAAACAATTCCTCTTGTTGCCATAATAAATAATGTTTGCAAAAATAACTGTTGATAGTGGTTTATGTTCACAGCATTGTCATATTTAATTGCTTTTCTAACCCGGGCAAAAGAAATCTGAAGCAGTGAAAGTGCCAGCCTCCTTTAATGCCGGACATTCAGTATTCATAATTTATGGAATAATCTTTCCAGGACATCTTATTGTTACCGGCGCCGGTTTTGAAAAAAAATATTCATTTCAAAACCAACAATATGAACAGTAAAACAATCCTCTCAAGCGATTTGCTTGATATTCTTTTTGAAAAAAGAAATAAAAATTATGGAGCATATATACTGCGTAAATTTTATCCCCACCGTGTAAAAACTTCCTTGTTTATTATGCTTTGTATGGCAGCAATTTTTTCAGCTTTTACTTTTTTGCCAGAAAAAAAATCGTCTAATCCTTATACCTTGGCTGGTGAAGATTCTATTCTTATAAAAACTTACGATGAAGCAAGGCTGAAAGAAAAACCGAAAAATAGTATTGCTGAAACTCCAAAAGTATCCACACAAAAATTGTTAAGCAAAATGAAGATTGTGGATAATACAGAAAAAACAGACAGCCTGCATGACGTTACAAACTTGCAAATCGGGAGTGTTACTGCTATTATTGATGAACTGCCAGTTTCAGAAGGAATTCCCCTTGAAATTGTAAGTTCTGTGCCAGCACCTCCAGTTCCTGCTGCGCCAGCAACTAATATTAATGAACCAATAGATAATCCGGATATGCAGGCTTCGTTTCCGGGTGGAGACAAAGAGCTGGTAAAGTTTTTAGAACGCAACCTGCTGTCACCAGAAGAAATGGAAGAGGGTGCAGATGTGCAGGTGAAAATAAAATTTGTAGTTGGCTTTGATGGTAACCTGCAAGGTTTTGAAGTGTTGAAAGATGGCGGCAACAGTTTTAATGAAGAGGTAATAAGAGTATTAAAAAAAATGCCCCGCTGGAATCCCGGTAAAAAAGGAGGCCGTAGTGTACCTGTTTATCACATTCTGCCGGTAAAGTTTGCCGCCAATTAAACTTTGTGTAGTAAAAACTGTATTTTGTAACCCCTAAAATGGGCTGATTGTACTGCGATGCAACTGTTAAATTTTCAGTATGTAATTTAACAATGAAGTCATGCAACAATCGGCTATTACAGTAAGTCAAAAAAAAGTAATTGATGGCGATAGAAGAATTTGAAAAAGACAAGATGAGTGAAAGGCATAAGGGCCTGGTAAGGATGCAGACTATTACAAACTATGGAATGGGTATTTTCATCATTGCCTTTGGATTTTTCTTTATGTTTCCAACGGAATATACTTGGGAGCATTTTCACAAGAATTACGATCCTGTATTAATGAAATTACTAGCAGTTATTTGTTGGGTGTATGGTGTGTTCAGGTTATACAGGGGCTATCAAAAAAAATATTTCAGAGATTGAAGAAGACTACCAGGCGCAAACTAATGTTACGGCAATTGACTGTTTTTTTGTTGATATTTTTATCTGCAAGCAGTTGTAATACTGACAGAAGCAGAGTGGTAAATGGCCCTGTTGCAGATACGCCAACCAGCGGCACTGTACAGGTAAGCGCTGACGAGTCGTTCAGGCCTGTAATTGAAGAAGAGGTGAAAGTTTTTGAGGCTACTTATCCGGGTACAAAAATTAATGTACTGTATAAGCCGGAGGCTGAATGTATAAAGGATTTGTTTAAGGATTCAGCAACCCGTATGGTCATAATCACAAGGGGGTTATCTGTAAACGAAGCAAGATATTTTGATGATACCTTAAACTATGTGCCCCGTAGTGAAAAAATTGCTGCCGATGCAATAGCTGTGGTGGTAAATGGTAAAAGCAGCGACACAACTTTTACCATAAACCAATTGCAAGGGTTGCTTACAGGCGGGGCTAACAGTAACAAGAAAATAGTATTTGACGGATTAACAGCCACAAGCACAATTCGTTTTGTTATTGATAGCATATTAAAAGGGAAAAAATTTGACAGTGAAAAAGTACAGGCTGCAAAAAATAGTAAAGAGGTGCTGGAATATGTAGCGGCAGATGAAAATGCAATAGGTTTTGTAGGTATCAGTTGGATTGGCAACCCGGAAGATACAGCACAGTTAAGCATGTTAAAAAAAATAAAAATTGCTTATATAAAATGTGATGTATGTGTTGATACGCCCTATGTAAAACCAACCCAGGCCGGCATTATTACAAGACGGTATCCTTTGGTACGTGGATTGTATTATATACTGAAAGAAAATTATTCCGGGTTAGGAAGTGGGTTTGCAGGTTTTTTACAATACGAAAGGGGACAGTTAATTTTCAGGAGAGCCTACCTGCAGCCGGGTACAATGAATTTTAATGTGCGGAATGTAATTGTAAATGAAAAATTGAAAAAAGAATAACTATTTTTTGGTGAGAATGGTGGTAAGTTTTTTAACATTGTAAAGTCTTAAATCAAATACAAAATGAACAAGTTTAAATCCGGATTGCTGATTGTTGCAGTTTTTTTAATTGGCAGCCTTGCAAAGGCTCAAACAATTGAGGAGGGCAAAAAATTTATGTACTATGAAAGGTACAAAAGTGCCAAATCTGTGTTTGAAAAATTAGTAGCCGCCAATCCTAACAATGTTGATGCCGTGTATTGGCTTGGGCAGGCAATGTTAGTGGCAGAAGATGGCAGGGATGTGGAAGGGACAAAATCATTGTATCAAAAAACATTAATGAACAACAGCAATAGCGCACTGCTGCTGGCAGGTATGGGTCATGTGGAATTAATGGAAGGCAAAACACAGGATGCCAGGAACCGTTTTGAAACTGCTTTTAGCCTAAGCCAGGGGAAAAATAAAGATGTACTAAATGCAATTGGTTTTGCCAATGTACAGGCTGATAAAGGTGATGCAGAATATGCAATTGCAAAATTAAAAATGGCAACCGAGTTAAAGAAAATGACAGATCCAGATGTGTGGGCAAATCTTGGCGATGCATATAAAAAAATAACACAGGGAGGTCCGGCACAAACAGCTTACGAATCTGCATTGGCGCTTAGCCCCAATTATGCAAGGGCACCATACCGTATTGGCAAAATTTATCAAACGCAAGGCAGATCACAGGAAGAAATTTATATACGCTATTATGAGCAGGCTATTTCATTAGACCAGGCGTATGCACCTGTGTATGAAAACCTTTATCAATATTATTACCTAACCAATGTAGGAAAGTCAGCAGAGTATCTTGAAAAGTTCCTGGCTAATACTGATGCTGATCCCAAAAAGGATTGCTACTACAGGGCTTCTATGAAATATGCACAAGGTTTGTTTGCCGAATGTATCAGCACAGCCAATCAATGTATTTCATCAGGAGGTGCAGAAGGGCCTTATCCTAACATTTACGGTGTGGCGGCCTATGCTTATGACAGGCTGGGTGATTCTGTAAATGCAAAAGCATCTTTTGAAAAATATTTTGAAAAACAAAAGGCTGAAAAAATTGGCCCAACAGACTATGCTAAGTATGCCGAGGTATTGCTCAAATTTCCGGGCAATGAGCAGGCGGCTGGTACGTATGTAGAAAAAGCGGTAGCTGCAGACAGTACAGAAAAGGGCAAGGCAGATTTGCTTAAATCAATTGCGTCAAAATTTGAGACGCAAAAGAAATTTAAAGAAGCAGGTGACTGGTACAGCAGGATACTGTCAGTAAAAGCAAATCCTACAAAAACGGATTTATATAATGCTGGCTACAACCTGTTTCGTGCCGGTGATTATCCTTCATCCATAAATGTATTTAATATATACAGTCAAAAATTCCCAGAAGACCCATTTAGTTATTACATGTGTGGTAAAAACAACTGGGCTATCGATTCTACGCTGGAAAAAGGTCTGGCTAATGACTGTTTTACAAAAGCAATTGAAACCGGTTTGAAAGACAGTGTAAAATACAAGCCTCAACTGGTAGGTAGCTATAAGTATTTTGTGGTGTACAGTGTATTTAAAAAAGATAAAGCTGCAGCATTGAGTTATATTGACAGGATATTGTGGCTTGACCCTGCCGACGCAGAAGCACTTGCTAACAGAGATATCCTGAATAAGCCTGCGGCAGCACCTAAACAAACAAAACCAGCAGCCGGCACAAAAAGCGGAGGTGGTAAAAAAAAGTAAAGCCAAAAGCTAAATAACTTCAATCCCTGTTCAATTAACCGAACGGGGATTTTTCTTTTGAAAATAAGCAGTTGTTTTTTAATACTGCTGCCTTATTTTTGCGCCATGCAACTATTTCTGTTACAAGTATCTGGCATTAACAGCGCAGAAAATTATCTACCTATAGGAATTCAGTTGTTTTTTGCTATTGGGTTTATTGCAACCATGATGGGACTTACCCATTTTTTTGGCCCCAAAAGAAAAACGGATGATAAACTCCAGAATTTTGAAAGCGGTATAGAAATAAAGGGTAATGCAAGGCAGCCAATGGCCATCAAGTATTTTTTAGTGGCGATTTTATTTGTGCTGTTTGATGTAGAAGTGATATTTTTTTATCCTTATGCAGTAAACTTCAGGGAGCTTGGCTGGGCGGGATTTGGTGCAGTCGCAATGTTTGTAGGATTATTTCTGGCAGGATTCATATATATAATAAAAAAAGGTGCACTGGATTGGGAAGATTAAGCAGTTATTTTAAATGATTTAGAGTTAAGGATTTAAAATAAGTTTGGGTTTAATACAATATGTGTGAACTTAACATGGAGGATACATGTTTTAAATGTTGGATAGGCTGCTTTTAATTCAACATTTAAAATTCAACATTCAAAATAATAACATGTCACGCCCCGTACAATATAACGTTAGAGAAAAAGAAGCTAAGATACCGGATGGGTATTTTGGTGAAGGCTTTATGGCCACCAAATTTGATTCGGTGATTGGCCTAGCCCGTGAAAACTCTATCTGGCCGTTACCATTTGCCACTTCCTGCTGCGGTATTGAGTTTATGGCAACTGCAGCCAGCCATTATGATATAGCAAGATTTGGTGCAGAGCGTATGAGTTTTTCTCCCCGTCAGTGCGATTTATTAATGGTGATGGGAACCATTTCTAAAAAGATGGGGCCTGTTTTAAGACAAGTATATTTACAAATGGCAGAGCCACGCTGGGTATTGTCTGTAGGTGCTTGTGCATGCAGCGGAGGTATATTCGATACTTATTCTGTATTACAGGGGATTGACCAGGTGATACCAGTAGATGTTTATGTGCCGGGTTGCCCTCCAAGACCAGAGGCAATTTTAGACGGCTTCTTAAAAATACAAGAGCTGGTAGGGCAGGAAGGTTTGAGGAGAAGAAATAGTGAAAAGTATAAAGAGTTATTAGGAAGTTACGGGATACAATAAAAGAATTAATAGTTTTAAATGTCGCTATCCAACGAAACCATACAACAAAAACTAACAGAGAAATTTGGGGATGTGCTTACTGAATGGCAGGAGCCTTATGGTATGTTGACTTTTACTGCACCAAAAGACCTCAATCTGAAAATTCTTCAATTTTTATTTGATGATACTGAACTTAGGTTCCAGTTTTTAACTGACCTGCAGGCAGTGCATTACCCCGACAGAAAAGGAGAAGAGTTAGCTGTAGTTTATCATCTGCATAATTTAAGGGATAATGTAAGGTTAAGAATGAAAGTTTTTGCACCGGTTGAAAAACCTGATGTGTACAGCGCTACTGCATTGTATGCTTCAGCAAATTTTATGGAGAGGGAAACATACGATTTCTTCGGGGTGAATTTTGTTGGGCATCCTAATTTAATAAGGATATTGAATGTGGATGAAATGGATTATTTCCCAATGAGAAAAGAATTTCCACTGGAAGACCAGACGAGGATTGATAAAGATGATGAAATGTTTGGCCGTGGTGGTACGCTTGGTTTTGGAACAGAGAAAACAACGCATGGCACTGTAGCGGAAGAGGACAAGCATAATGAAGGAAGTAAAGTTTTGTGATGAATAAAGATGCATAGTACAAGAGTGCGACGCCAATGAAGATGATTAAAGAACTAATGTTGGGTACAAAAAAATAAAAATATTAATGTCTCAATCGGAACATATTTTATTACCTGAAGGCTCATTAGAGAAACAAACCACTACGCTGAACCTTGGGCCAACGCACCCGGCAACGCATGGTGTGTTTCAGAATATCCTTGAGATGGATGGTGAAAGGATTTTGTCTGCAGTGTCAACTGTTGGATACATTCACAGGGCATTTGAAAAACTAGCAGAACGCAGGCCGTTATACCAAATTACTCCCATCACAGACAGGTTGAATTATTGCTCTTCTCCAATTAATAACATGGGCTGGCATATTACCTGCGAAAGATTGTTGGGGGTGCAAACGCCGAAGAGAGTTGATTACTTGCGTATCATCATTATGGAACTGGCCAGGATTGCAGATCACTTGATTTGCAATTCGATTGTGGGTGTTGATACCGGGGCGTTCTCCGGCTTTTTGTATTTGATGCAATACAGGGAATTAATTTATGAAATATATGAAGAAGTATGTGGCTCCCGCCTTACTACTAATATTGGGCGTATTGGCGGTTTTGAAAGGAATTTCACAAATACAGCGTTTGA
>CAZBTD010000079.1:0-17197 GCA_964494815.1 uncultured Ferruginibacter sp.
TTAATCATCCTGACATCAATAAAATTGCTTTTACAGGTTCTACCAATGTTGGTAAAATCATTCAAAAAGCTATTGCAGGCACTAATAAAAAAGCAACATTGGAATTAGGTGGAAAAGCAGCCAACATCATTTTTGATGATGCTCCGCTTGACCAGGCAGTAGAAGGTGTTATCAATGGCATCTTCTTTAACCAGGGCCATGTTTGTTGCGCCGGTTCAAGATTATTTGTGCAGGAGTCAGTTGCTAAACAAGTAATCCAGAAGTTAAAAGACAGGATGGAATCGTTGATTGTTGGCGATCCAATGGATAAAAACACAGACATCGGCGCTATCAATTCAAAAGAACAATTAGGCATTATTAATAACTATATCGGCATCGGGCAAAAAGAAGGTGCTGAGATGTATCAAAGTACTTGTGCTATTCCTAAAAAAGGGTTTTTCTGCCGCCCAACAATATTTACTGGTGTTGCACAAAGCAGCCGCATTGCACAGGAAGAAATATTTGGACCGGTTCTTACTATTCAAACTTTTAGGACAGAAGACGAAGTGATTGAAAAAGCAAACAACACTCCTTTTGGGCTAAGCGCCGGTGTATGGACAGATAAAGGTTCCAAGATATTTAATATGACAACCAAATTGAGGGCTGGTGTTGTTTGGGCGAATACATACAACAAGTTTGACCCAACTTCTCCTTTCGGTGGTTATAAAGAAAGTGGATACGGCAGAGAAGGCGGCTTGCATGGTTTAACCCCTTACCTTAACCTTGTTTAATTTTTAACGTTACAATTATGGAAAAGACAATATCAAAAAAAGCAGTTGCAAAATTTAGTGAAAACGGAAATGGCGTTCATGCTGCTGAAAAAAGATTAGAGGTTTTAAAGACGTATAAAATTTATGTTGGCGGGCAATTCCCAAGAACCGAATCTGGCAGATATTACATTGCTACCAACAGTAAAGGTGATAAGTTGGCCAACATGTGCCTCTGTTCAAGAAAAGATTTCCGTGATGCTGTAGGAAGTGCAAGAGGCGCTTTCGGTGGATGGAGTGCAAGGGCCGCATTTAATCGTGGCCAAATTCTTTACCGCATTGCTGAAATGTTGGAAGGAAGAAAAGCTCAATTCATTGATGAATTGATAAAGCAGGATTCAACGCCAGCACAAGCAGAAGCTGAAGTAAACTTAGCCATTGACCGCTTCATCTATTACAGTGGCTGGTGTGATAAATTTCAACAGGTGTTTAGTTCTGTAAACCCAGTTGCTTCATCGCATTTCAATTTCTCAGCGCCAGAACCAACAGGAGTTGTTGCCGCAATAGCGCCACAAAACAATTCATTGATTGGACTAGTTTCAGTTGTTGCTCCCATTATTGCAGGTGGCAACAGTTGTGTTGTATTAGCATCATCAGCTAAACCATTATGTGCTGTTACTTTTGGCGAAGTATTGAACAGTTCTGATTTACCTGGCGGCGTTGTAAACATCCTCACGGGCAAAGTAAGTGAACTGCTCCCCTACTTTGCAGACCATATGGATGTTAATGCAACAGTATATTGTGAGAAAGATGAAGTCAATCAAAAACTCATTAAAGAGAAATCTGCTTTAAACGTAAAACGCATTGTTACTTACGATAAAACTGATTGGAATAAAGATGCAGGACAATCACCTTATTTCATTATGGACTTCCAGGAAATTAAAACTACCTGGCACCCGATTGAAAATATAGGTGGGGCTAAGGCAGGATATTAAAATAAAAAACTCAGGAATAAAAAAGGTGAAGAACAATCTTCACCTTTTCTTTTGGAATAAATTATTCTAAATTTTCCCTTCTACAAAATACATATCGATAGATCCTTTATTCTTGGCCTCTACTTTGCCCCGGTGTACACAGCTAAATTTATCTTTTACGATTTCATAAGTAGTGCCACTGATATTTACTTTACCAATACCACCACTACTTTCCATTCTTGAAGCAGTGTTCACTGTATCTCCCCAAATATCATAAGCGAATTTTTTTATACCCACAATACCTGCCACAACTGGCCCGGTATGAACACCGCAACGTAATTCAAAATATGGCTGCCCTTTTGCAATCCGATCATTTTTATTGTCCTCAATAAACTTCACCATTTCCAATCCTGCACTTACCACATCAAATGGATGGGTATTATTTGAAACAGGTATGCCGCCTGCACACATGTATGAGTCGCCAATAGTTTTTATCTTTTCAATTCCATACTTTTCAACAATCCGATCAAAGGCACTGTAGCAATGGTTAATTTCCTCAACCAGTTCTTCTGGAGTCAATTTTTCACTGGCAATGGTAAAATTTTTAAAGTCGGTAAACAACACCGTAATCGAATCAAAACTTTTTGTTTTGGCTGTACCAGTTTGTTTTAATTCTTCTGCTGTTTCTTCCGGCAAAATATTCAGCAGCAGTTCATCACTTCTTTTCTTCTCATTTTTAATCTTATTTCGCTGTGCAAAAAATACCGAAGCAAACAATACCATTACTGCAAAGCCACCAATAAAACTGTACTTTACTATTTTTTGTCTCCTTAATTCCTGCTCCTGTATTTCTTTATCTTGATTTAATATTTTTATCTGCGACTCTTTCTTCTCCATATCAAAACCAAACTGAAGAGTACCCAGTTTTTTATCAGTATTGATGTTGTAGATTGTATCCTTTATCGCAAGAAGTAAATTTTGATATTTATATGCATTGGTAAAATCTTTTTGCTGTGAATACGCTGCTGCCAGCCCCTGGTATGCATCTTTCATTTCAGTAACTGCGTTTAAAGGAATACCAATCTCAAGTGATTGCTTGTAAGCATTTATTGCCGATGCAATATCTCCTTTAGCAATATAAGCCTGTGCAAGAGCTACTAACGATTGTGTCTGATTAAGTTTCGTATCAACCTGTTTCGAAATTTCATAAGCCTTTTGAAGAATTTTTATCGCTTCGTCAAATTTCTTTTGCCTTGTATATACACGACCAATATAGTTATAGGTATAAGGCAGGTTTTCTGGCTGATCTGCATAAGCCTTTTCAGATTCCCGGAGGTAAATGAGTGCGGTAGAATCATCCCCAAGTTTATAATATGTTTCACCAAGGTTTACAGAGGCTGTGCCTGTTGCATAATCATCGTTTATAAGCATACAAAGCTTATAAGATCTGTGAAAGTAATCAAGTGCTTTTTTGTAAGTGGCCTCCTTGTTTAAATAAATCCCCCCAATATTAGTAAGCTGGCTCAGTATCCGTGCTGTGTCTTTTATTTCTTCTGCTATCTTAAGAGATTGCAAATGCAATTCCAGTGCTTTTGCATCATCGCCCTGTTCAAAATAAGCAGCTCCCTGGTTTCCGAGCATATTAGCAACACCTTTTTTATCACCAATTGATTTAAATAAATCGGCCGCCTGCTGCCAGCTTAATACAGTTTCTTTGTATTTGCCCTGCAAGTAATAGCCCATGCCAATATATTTATATGCCAGTGCAAGGCCAGGCTTGTAATCAATTTTTTCGGCCAGTGTTTTAGCATCTGTTGCTATTAGTATGGCTGAATCAAGGTTTGTATGGGATAATTCTTTACTTAATGCATTTAAAACATTCACTCTTGTGGTGTCATGAATATTAGTGGTAAGCAGCCGTTTTAAACTATCTATCTCATTACAATAGGCAGTGTTATACACCCCCATAAGAGTAAAGAGAATAACGAAAACCGGAGGTTTAATTTTCATTTCAATAAGTTTAGCTTCAAAAAGAAATGGCTTTTACAATAATGCCCAAAAAATACACATAAAAAACTATGCTAAAAATAAGTAATTCATACGCTAAAAAAAAGGGGGCTGCAAAACGCCCCCTTTATTATCTGATTAATTGCCACATCATAGCTTTACAATCCGTACAATTTTTCGCTGCTCACCCTGCACCACTTCTACAAAATACACACCTGGGTTCCACCTTTCCGCTGCCATCCTTAAAGTGGAGTTGGCCATTGTCTTTTGTACCGATACCACCCTTCCATCTGTTGCAAGTACTCTAATTGAAACAGGTGTATTGATATCGCCTGACTTAACAGCCACATTGAACAAACTACTTACTGGGTTTGGCATCACCGTTACATCAAAACCATCTTCAATTACTTCTGCTACGTTGTTATCAACTGAAGATGTATTGGGCACAAAACCACGGCTAAGTGCATTTGATGTAACCCTCAGGCAAAATGCATCCATCTTCACATAATCGCAGGTAATTGAACTTTGTACCCTCACCTTGGCTGTACCTGCCGGTGCAGTTGCAGTAATAGTATAAAGTGCAAGCTGGTTATTACTTACATCCACATTCTGCGTTACTGTTACATCTCTTTGCAACAGCACAGCACCTGTTGAACTGCGGAATACCAAACTTAGTTTAGGACTGCATGATAAACCGGCTGTATGAGTGCCAGCAAAACCGCTGAAAGTAACTGTAGTGCCTGAGGCAAGGGTTACATCCTGGTAAACAACCGAAGCTTTGCCACCGGAGTTATTAAACCCGTTTTTACTTCCACAAGCAATATAGCCTGTACCTGTTGTTACTGAACCGCCGGTTGCGGTCCACCCTGTTGTACCGCTTTCAAAGCTGCCATTGGTAAGCAGGTTGCCTGTGGTGTTTATACAATTACAATCTGGCAGCAAACCAAAGTCGTACGTGTTGTTGGTATTTGTATTTGATTTGCTTCCATCATATTCACTGCCTATTGAAAGTGTGATTGCAAGTCCTCTTATCTCATTATCGGCAAGCACCTGTCCATTATCATCAAGGTCTTTATTATTATCTGGATCACCACCATTTACAGCGCTGCTGATATAGCCAGCCGGCATTACCACACCTACAATGTAGTTACCCGGTGCAAGGTTGCTAAAGGTGTAATAGCCTGTAGCATTTGTAGTAGTAGTTGCTATTGCACCACCATCAGCAACGTTATCATTGTTATCGTCTTTATACAGCCTTACAGTTAATCCTTTGATTCCATTTTCGCTGCTGCCGTTTACGCCGTTATTGTCAGTATCGTACCAAACCCTGTTTCCTAATACAAGGATAGAAGGAATAAAGCCTGCATCAACACTTGTATTGGATTGATTAGCTGCCAGTACAATACCAGTAGCAACACCACTTACAGGATCACTGTCTTTTGTATCATCTGTGCCAACATTACTTAAAGTTGGTGTGTAACCAGATGGTGTTGTGAATGCAACAGAATAAGTGCCTGCAGCAAGATTACTGAATGTATAATTACCGCTGCTGTTAGTAGTAGTGGTTGCTATTTGTGTACCTGTACTGTTAAGTAATCTTACTGTTGCGCCTGATATACCTGGCTCACCACTATCTTGTTTACCGTTACCGTTATTGTCACGGAATACAAAATTGCCAAGAGAACTGCAATTGGCAGCTGTAACAACTACTGTTGTTGCAGGAGAAACGCATCCTGCGGAATTCTTAGCAGTTAGATTGTATGTACCTGGTACTACCCCGGTAAACACCCCTGTTGTATTTGTGTAAGTACTTCCGTTGATGCTAAATGTTAAACCAGTTTTAGATGAAGTAACTGTAATAGTACCCGTAGTTGTTGTACAAGTTGGCTGTGTTACTGTAGCTGTTGGCGCTGATGGTACTGCAGGTTGTGCATTAACCACAACATTACCTGTAGCAATTGAAGTACAGCCTGCTGAATTTGTAACAGTGAATGTATAACTACCTGCTGCCAATCCACTAACTGTAATCGATGTTGTGCTGCCGGTTATTGTAACAGTGCCGGGATTACGAGTCAACGTCCAGGTACCAGATGGCAAACCACTTAATGCAACTGAACCAGTAGACACGGTACAAGTTGGATGTGCTATTGTGCCAACTGTTGGCGCTGATGGTGTTGGAGGTTGTGTATTGATAACAACATTGCCTGATGATACAGATGTACAACTTCCATTTGATACAGTGTAAGTGTATGTACCTGCTGCAAGGCCGCTTATCGTTGTGGATGTGCCACTGCCTGTTGTTGTAACAGCACCTGGATTACGAGTCAAAGTCCATGTACCTGACGGCAAACCACTCAACACAACCGAGCCTGTTGAAACTGCACAGGTTGGAGGTGTTATTACTCCTACTGATGGTGCTGACGGCACAACCGGTTGCGTATTGATAACAACATTACCTGTTGCAGTAGAAGTGCAGCCAGCCGAATTAGTAACAGTAAATGTATAAGTACCTGCTGCCAATCCACTAACTGTTGTAGATGTTGTACTGCCGGTAGTTGTAACTCCGCCCGGATTACGAGTCAGCGTCCAGGTACCAGATGGTAAGTCGCTTAGAACTACTGACCCGGTAGAAACAGTACAGGTTGGAGGTGTTATAGTACCAATTGATGGTACTGATGGTGTTAATGGTTGCGTATTGATTTGTACACTGCCAGATGCTGGTGAAGTACATCCATCGGCATTTGTTACTTTAAATACATAATTACCCGTTGGAATACCACTAATAGTTACTGTGGTACCGCTACCGGTTGTTGTAAATGTATTTGGAGTACTGGTTATCGTCCAGGTACCAGATGGTAAATTACTAAGCTCTACACTACCTGTTGACAATGCACAGGTTGGAGGTGTAATGATACCAACTTCTGGTTTTAATGGTGTTACAGGTTGTGAATTAATAAACACATCAGATGTTGCATCTGAAGTACAGCCTGCTCCATTAGTAACTGTGAATGTATAAGTACCTGCTGTTAATCCACTAACTGTTGTTGATATTGTACTGCCAGTAGTTGCAACTCCGCCAGGATTACGGGTCAGCGTCCATGTGCCAGATGGCAATCCACTTAATTCAACTGAACCGGTGGCAACTGCACAGGTTGGTTGTTCTATTGAACCTACAACCGGTGCTGGAATTACGAGTGGCTCTGTTACCAAAACAGGATCTGTAACTGCAGTACACATATTGGCATCCCTTACTGTAACAGTATATGGAGAGCCTGCTGCATTTACAGTAAATGTATTACCTGGTTGGTATGTACCGCCGTTAAGGCTGTATTCCAGTTGCCCTGTTCCGCCGCTTGCTGTAACTGTTAGTATGCTAGTGCCACCGTTGCAGGTGATAATACCAGCTTCAGCACTTGCGCTAATGAGCGATGGTTCAAATATACTTCCGCTTACAACCACACTGCAACCTCCGGCATCCGATATAGTATAAGAATATGCTCCTGCTGAAAGGCCCGTAACAGTTTCTGCTCCTGTATATGGTGCAGTGCCACCACTTACATTAAATGCAAGTGAAGTTGTACCTCCATTACATTGAATTGTACCTGGGGCTGCATTTGCTGTAAGGTGTTCTCCAACAGTTAGCTCACCATTTTCATACACAATTGTATAGTTGGCTGGCGATTGCTGCTGTACTAAACCTGATGGAACAATTTGATAAGTACCCTGTGCAAGATTGCCTGACCCCATATCTGTATTCATGTTATCCATGATTGTGAATAAAGGGCCGGAGGCTACCACATTACTGTCTGCATCTTCATATAGATAAAGAGCGTTTTCAAACCTGTATGCCGGCTGCAGTCCATTGCAACCTGCAGCAGTATCTATTGCTTTGCAGGTAAGTGTTGCCGGAACAATAGTAAGGTTACCTAATCCGTATGTAATATCAAAGTTTTCCGAAATCAACACACCTGGGCCTATCAACCATGTACCCACTTCATATCCTGTTACCATGTTCATTGACTGGAAGCCGGACAATGAATCTGTTGCATCACTATACACATCTAATGAATCTACAATCAATAATACATTCTCGTTTGTTTCATCATTAAAGCTGCTGCTGTTAACTGACTGCTTCGCATTTACTGATTGTTTTGCATTAACCATTTGCTTAGCGTTTACAGTAGCAGCGCCATTTACAGACTGTTTTGCATTTACAGAAGCTTTTGCATTTACAGACTGTTTTGCATTTACAGATTGTTTTGCATTATACAAAACAGCATTGGCCGAATCTACCTGGTAGTCGTAAATAGACTGTGGATCCAGTGGAACAAATATGGTGGTGTCAAACACAATTCCATTTACAGACTGTTTTGCATTTACTGACTGCTTCGCATTTACGGCTGCTTTGTCTGTTGTCATGAAACTCATGTTCAGGAAGTCCTGGGCTGTTAAGCCATTCACTGATTGTTTTGCGTTTATTAAAACCACCGAATTTGACATTGTTGCCTGGTGTGTGGCACCTAATGAATCAAGGAATTCCTGCTGATCCAAAGGATCAACATTTGTAGCGTCATAAGTATAATTAAAATGTAGTCCCTTGCCATTAATGGCTTCGCCATAAGTTAAGGTTGTATCTCTCGGCGCAATGGTAACAGGCATCCTTGCGATGGTTAACACCCCATCAACAAAGCGGTAATTATACGAAGCTGCCAGGGCAATAGAAGCCGGTATTGATAAATCAGTAACAGATGAGGAAGCCCTTCTGTAATACAAACCAATGTTACTTAATTTGGTTGCCGATGTGGTATACGTAATATCTGTTAATCCTAAATCAGCCATTGTTAATCCGGTTGATGCCAATGGAATTCCATTAACCGTTACATCAACTGAATAGTCTGGAATTTTTTCGCCAAAACGTTTCGTTGCATTGTTTACAGTAACAACCACATTACTGATTGGTGTATTCAACAAATAAATTGAATCGCTGTTACCACCATCCAAGCCATCTGGGGTAATTGGTGGATTGTACACTACAAGTGGAGGATTACCAACAAATCCTGGTATTTCTACAACGAGCTGGGTGCCGTTATTTGTCACCACAGCAGGTAGTGTATCATACTGGAATATTACCGAAGCGTTGTTTGCAAAATACTCACCATTCACCACCACCATTACAGGGTCTGTACCAATAGTGGCAGTAAGTGGACCGCCCGGCACAACAGGATTCACATCTTCAATATCATAATCTATAATTACAGGCATTGGATTTGAGAATATTTTTAGCGCTTCGTCTGCCCTTATAAATCCTGCACCACTGTTTACATCATAGCCGGAAGTGTACATATCAAGCGCTGACGTTTGCAGTAATGATTTCATTTGCTCTCCTGTAAATGTTTCCCCGTTAAAGTATTTCTTCTTAGCCTCAGTAAGCAATGCTGCCACAGCAGCAGCATGTGGTGCTGCCGCAGAAGTACCATAGAAATTAGGGAATGGATCATTCTCAAGATTTGGTGAAGCAAAATCTACGGTAGTGTTTACCCCATTAGGAGCTGTAATATCAGGTTTTTGCCTGTCAACATTATTTACAACAGTACCACCTCTTGAAGAGAAAGAAGCAACTGTAGGTGTATTACCATAAGCAGGTGTATTTGAATACAGCACTGCACCTACTGTGATAGCTCCGGCTGCATTAGCCTGGCCAATTACAGTACCGGTACCCTGGTTTCTTTCCTTAATAGTTCCTTCTCCACGGAAAATAATATACTTAAACCTTACATTGCCTATACCGTTCTTTCTTGTTACCATAATTCTTGCGTCCACAGTAGCTTTCACTACAAACGGCAATACTTCAAAAGGATCACCGCCGGTATTATTCCTGTTGAAGCCAAACAGGCGGTTTCCATTTGCATCAAGAAGATAAACATCAAAATCATTAGCTGCTCCGGTTGCTTCATCTACAGAGTAGAAATCATCTTCCCATTGTAAAGCAATAGTATATGTACCTGCCGAAAGTGTAAGTGTTTGATAGTTAAAATTATCTCCAAAGTTATGGGCCATGCCACTATAGCCTGCCGGTGCTGCAATCGGACTAAATACGGCCTCATAAGATTTAACGCCAAAGTTACCTGCCGATGTAAAGTAGTTCACACCACTTGCTGTAACATCATCTACCGCCTGCGCCACTACACCATCGCTAAAGTAAGGTTCAGTTATGTATGTAATATCATCAACAATCACTTTACAACCTGAATCTCTCAACGCTTTGATACCTTCTGCAAAATTACCAGCGCTGATAAAGCCGCTGCGGAAGTATAGTTCTGCACCAGGTGCTACGTCATGTACAATCTGCAGCATAGCACGGCCTTCATCTGTTGCTTTACCGTAAGGGTATTCAGCAGATACTTTTACAGGGGTAGGGTGATTAGGATTACCCGTTCCTGGTAAATCACCATTAATGACATCTAATTGTGCAGGGTTGCCAAACTTAGTATTATAACTATCGCTTAGCACACCCACTTTTACACCACTGCCGCTAAGACCCCATGCAGTTTTTGCCTTATCGCTACGCATTGCTTTATCACCTTGTGAAATTGCCAAACCAGTAACACCAGAAGCAATCGGCGTAAAGTATGGTCTTACATAGTTAATAAAAGTAGGCAGCAGGTTAAGCTTCGGTAAATTGCTAATTGGAATATAACCTGTGATAATAAGCGTAGAATCACCATTGTCAATAAAGCTATGCATTCCATATTGCGGAGTTTGCAACAGAGATAATACAAAGTCATATTGGCCTTCCACTGCAATTACTTCAATTAACACCTGATTGCTAAAGTCATCAATCAAGAATATATTATTTGATGCTGTTGTGTCAACTAATGATTCTGGGTATTGGTATAACTGTGTTAACTCTGAACCAATAAGGCTGTCCACAACACCGGTAACTGGCGGCTCATAGTAAGGAATGATACAGTTTGTTAACTGCACATTCAATGTTGCATTGGCGGTACAACCCAAAGCATCGGTAACTGTATAAGCATAATTACCGGGTGCAAGGTTAGTAGTATCGCTTCCGCCAAAAATATATGGCGCTGTGCCCTCTAATGGTAATAAGGAAACGCTTCCTGTAGTAAAGCCGCTTTCGATACAAACAATTAATGAATCTGCAGACGAAGTAGTAAGTGTTAAATCACAACATACAGTGCCGGTAACAACACCACCTGGTGATACCCAGTTAGAGGTTGAACCAATCAATGCAAAATTGGCAAGCGTTGCGTTGTTACTATTGCCACTGGCATCAGTTAATGTTGTTTCAGTAATGTTGTTTGCTCCGGCCACACCCTGGTTAAAGTTATATGCTGCTACCAATCCTGTTCTTGCAGAAGTGATTTCACAGTTTAGATTCTTAAGAACCTCTGCAGCAGTTAGAGCTTTATTCCAAACTCTTAGTTCATCCACACTACCGTTCCAACTTTCAAAACCAGCACCTAACCATTGTGAACCAATATAGAAGTTTTGCGTAGTTGGCAAACCTACAGTAGCATCAGGTGATGGTATTGCATAACCTGCTGTTGCTGCTAATGCCCCATCAAAATAGAAATAGGTATTGTCTGTTGTTCTTACAACTGTATAATTATGCCAGTTTACATCTGTTGGCCATGCAAAACCGGTTCCATACCAATTATCGCCAATACGAAGTGTATTGTCTAACGCATTTTGCCCGATATAGAAATGCCTTCCTTGTGCTACTATTTCTTTAAAGGTTCCGGGTGTGTATGCATCTTGTTTAGCCCAAACGGAAACCGTATAAGGGCTGTTATTAACTGGTATTAAATATCCTGTATGTTCAACTGCATCGTTGCTGCCATCAAAGTTTAATGCAGCGGCTGAGCCTGATGGTGGAGGGCATGCATTTCCTGAAGTTACCCCGCCTGGTGCAACCCAGTTGGATATAAAGCCGGTTAATGCAAAATTGTTAAGCGTTCCATTACGCCCATTTCCGCTTGCATCAGCTGCAACTGTCTGTAGCAGGTTGCTTCCATTGGCAACACCCTCGTTGAAATGATATGCAACCGTCAAGCCAGCCTGTGCCTGTATCTCACAATTCATATCAGTTTGGATTTGGGTCATTGTACGGGCTACACTCCAAATCCTGAATTCGTCCAGTTTGCCCTGGAAGAAACGAATGCTGCCTGCCCTTGAACCTATATATAATGCGCCTCCATAACCATTGCCGGCGGCATAAGTTACCGAGTTCATTAATGTGCCGTTTACATACACCGATTGTAATGAATTTGCATAATCATATACACAGGCAATATGGTACCATGTATTTAAACTCAATGGCCCTGTGGAAACCGCACTGATGTCATTAATCCAGAATGATAAACCACCCGGCCCGCCTTCTAAACTTGGGTTGCTTAAACCGCCTCCGGTGCCTTCCCACACATTGCAATCAACATTGGCGCTGAAGTTAACCCATGTTTCAATGGTATAAGAAGTGTTGTTTGGCAAGCCTGTTGAAGAAAGCTGAACATAATCATTCAGGCCATCAAACCTTAATGCTGCCGCTGGCTCACAACCAACATGGATAGCATAATTATTATCATCGCAATCTGTATTATCAGAAACATACCCAACTAAGAAACATGCTGAAGTTGTAACGGTAGAATTGTTGGGGTCACCATAACCATCGTTATCGGTATCTGCATACACAGTGCCTGCATATCCACCGCTCCAGTTGGATGTGCTGCCTGTTAAAGCAAAATTATTAAGCGTTCCGTTGTTGCCTGTTACACTTCTGTCGGTAAGGTTTGTAATACCTGAATTGACAGCATCGGCAGTGCCATGGTCAAAAGTATAGTATGCAGTTAAGTTGGGCTGTCCGGCTACGTTAGCCACCCTGTACTTTTTAATATCTTCCAGTGATTTGGCAACATTCCACACACGTACTTCATCAATGCCTCCATTAAACCATTGCAGACCTGGGCCTATCCAGGCACCTATCACACCAACGTTATTACCTGTTGTAAGGTTTCTTATCACCACATCGTTGAATGAAACATCTAATTCACCGTTTACATACAGGCTTATTGTATTGCCAGCCCTTGTTACAGCAACATGCGACCATTGATTTGGAAGAACTGCTTTGCTGCCTTGTGTATAGGAATAAGCTGGTGCAGTTGATTGGCCCAATTCCAAAACCAAGTGATTATTGTCGGTTCTGATATTCCACCAGTTTCCAGCTCCAGTTGACTCAATGGTTCTGTTGCCAATAACAAAATTGCCGTTGCCAGCTGGTTTCACCCAAGCTTCAACAGTAAAATCAGACGTGCCTAAATTAAAATCATTCATCTGCACATAATCATTCACACCACCAAAGTTCAATGAGTTGTTATCATCCAATACGCCGTTGCAGTTTTGATCCACTGCATCGCAAATATCAACTCTGCCAGGATTCACATTGGCATCATGATCTGCACAATCTCCACCCAATGCTACATAATCATTTGGCTGTGTGCATTGCACCAGCGTAACATTATCATCGCCCCATCCATCTCCATCAAAATCCTGGTACCATATAGGTGAATAAGAAGTGCTTCCATTAATTGCTGCTGCCCAGTTGGCATTCATATAAGCCGGGTCATCTGTCAATACGCATGTCAGCAATGGACAATTAGTTGCATCAAATGCTGTAAGGTTTGCATTATTGCCATTTTGAATATTTAAGCTTGCAAGTACTGGGTTTGTTTGAGTGGTTAATTGAGTTAAATGGGTGAGTGCTGAAACATCAAGTGACGGGAACAGGTTATCATTCACATATAAAATGGTGAGGTTTGTGTTCTGCGATACATCTATACTGCTGAGATGATTAAGTTCTAAGGAAGCTGAAGTCAAATTGACTAACCCACTTAGATTTATACTTGTAAGTGAATTATACCCAGCCTGAAGCGATACAAGCGCTGTATTATTAGAAAGATCTAATAAACCTGTTAACTGGTTTCCAGAACATGCTAAACCAGTGAGCGCTGTATTGGATGAAAGGTTTAATGATGTTAACAGATTGTTTTGGCAATTGAAATTGGTAAGTGCTGTATTAGCAGAAATATTGATAGTCGTTAACTGGTTGTTATAGCAATGTAATGATGTTATATTGGTAAACGCTTCAATACCTGTAAGGTCAGAAATACCCAAACCTTGTACCCCTATATGTCCTGTATATCCGGCTGCTTCATAACATTCTATTTCACTATTGCTGTTTGTATTTACAGCTGCAATAGCTAACAATGCATTCTTAAAATTTGCATCAGGGATATTTACTGTACAGCCACAATTGCTACTGTATGTTGCCTGCCCGTCTTTATTGGTAATGCCACTAAAATTAGCATTCATGAATGACGGGTTATCTACCTGGATACAATACAGAGATGGGTTGCCATAAGCATAAAAATCTGTTAGGTTGTTGTTGTTACCGTTTTGAACATTTAAGCTGCTTAATGACGGTGTGCTGCTAACATTCACCCATGTCAATCCTGTTTGTGCAGACAAATCCAGGCTGGTTACCGCCATTCCCGGGCTATTAAAGAACGTTATGGCAGTATTGGCTGAAAGGTCGAGGCTTGTTATCGGGTTGCTTCCGCACAATAATGTTTGCAGCAGCAGGTTGTTGCTTAGATCCAGGCTGGTTAAATTATTATCAGCACAGAAAAGATAAGTAAGCTGAGTATTGTTACTTAGGTTCAATCCGGTTGTAAGTGGATTGTTATAACAGGTGAGGCCATTCAATGCAGTAAATGCTTCGATACCTGTAAAATCTGTAATACCCAATCCATTCACATACATATGGCCGGTATAAGCAGCTGCTTCTGTACATTGTATTTCTCCATCATTGTTGGTATTGATGGCTGCCTGTGCCAACAAGTATGTTTTAAAATTTGCATCAGGGATGTTTACATAACAAGGGGCTGCACATGTAGTTCCTGTAACAACAGCACCCGGTGCAACCCAGTTTGAAGTTGTGTTTGTCAAGCCAAAGTTCCGGAGGGTTCCGCTTCTGCTGTAGCCACTTTCGTCAAGTGCCGAGGTCTCTAAGGAGTTATCAACGGCTGCATTTCCCTGGTTGAAGAAGTACATGGCCATCAGATTTGGATATAATGGAACAGGAAGTTCACAATTCATATATGCTGCTATTTCAGCCTGCGTTCTTACAGAATTCCAAATCCTTAACTCATCCATGCTGCCATGGAAGAAACCGTATGCTCCTTCCTGGCTTCCAATATAGTAATTTACACTTCCCGGAATAGTTGGTGGATTAATTACCGGCAGATCGTCACTTAAACTTCCGTTTACATAAAACTTAACCCTTGCATCAGCTTTTGAGTAAGAGACTGCCACATGGTACCACTGATTTAAACTGAAAGAATAAGATGAATTGTAGTTGCCAGATCCCAGGAGTGCCAGTTGCAAAGAACCATTTTCAAACTGGAATTTTGTTTTACCTGTTCCGGTTCCTTCATGATTAACAATTACATTAAATGTTGTACTGAATGATGCAGGATTGATCCATGCTTCAAAAGTCAACTCATCGGTAGAAGGATAACCATTAAATACATCAATGTAATCATCCACACCATCAAAGTTTAATGCAGCAGCAGGTGTTGTTGAAACACCTGTTCCCTGTATAGCAAACTCATAACTGGCTTCATCACAATCAGAATTATTAATACTGAAAATTGCACTTTTTATTCCTGCTGAAACCGGCGCAAATGTTACTGTAAATGTGGCTGAATTGCCTGGAGCAATCGGTGATGCTGGCGTAAGCGTTCCAGCGGTAAACAACGATGGGTCAGCTCCGCTTATATTAAAAGAAGTAACTGAAAGGTCATCGGTTCCTGTATTTTGTATTGTATAAGTGCGGACTATATTGCCTCCAACAGCAGCATTGCCAAAATCTGTATGGTCAGTGGCTGAAGGCGTAAGGTCGCCGCTTGTTATTGTAACACTGTTTCCCTGTACATTAATTTCAGGTAATAAAGTTGTGCCACAACTTACCCCTGGTGTTACGCCACCAGGTGCAATAAAATTGGACGATGTGCCAGTGAGTACAAAGTTGGTGAGTGTACCATTGTGGCCATTTCCAGATGCATCTGTAAGCGTGGTAATGGCACTGTTGTCTTCACCAGCAAAGCCCTGGTTAAAATTATAAGCAGCCAGTAACCCCGGCCTTGCAGAAGTTATTTCACAATTAGCATAGTCAGTAATTTCCTGTGCACAAAGCGCCCTGTCCCATATTCTCAATTCATCTAAGCTACCATTGAAAGAGAACAGATCATTAGCACCAATCCGAATGGCATCAGTAACAGGGTTCAGATTAGCAGTTCCGGTATTAACCAACACGCCATCGATATACATACTTACATTGTTACTGGCGGCTGATGTACGAACAACCGTAATCTGGTGCCATTGATCATCAGTAATACTGGAGAAGTTTGTAACAGTGTTTACGCTTGAGTTATCATTTTCCTGGTAAAATACAAGGCCTGTTCCTCCCTGGATAAACAGATCTGTATATATATGGTGTGGATCAGCTGCATTGTTCCAGTTGAAGATATGACCTTCAAATCCGGGGGCTTTTTTCACCCAAACCTGTAATGTAAAATTATCAGGCCTTGCAAAATAGGGAACAGTTACATAATCATCTGCGAAATCAAAATTCAATGCAGCAGCAGGTGTTGGTAAAGGGCAAATGGTGCTGTACGTTGCCCCTGCATCTTTACTCCAGCCTGCATATCCATTTGCATTGGCAACATTATCCACCCGGATACAAACAAGAGAATTGTTTTGGCTGGCATTGAAATAGCTAAGGTTAGCATTATTGCCATTCTGAATATTCAGGCTTGTTAAAGCATTAACAGCAACATTTAAATGTGTTAGTCCTGTACTTGCAGAAAAATCCAGACTGGTCAATTGGTTGCTGAAGCCTTCAAAGTAGGTCAGCGTGGCAGTGCTTCCGAAATTAATGTTTGAAATCTGGTTATTATAAATTGCCAGTGAAGAAAGTTGTGTATTTGTAGAAAGATCCAGGCTCGTTAGTTGATTTGCTGCACAATTCAATAAATTAAGATTTGTACAACCTGTAAGGTTCAGGCTTGTGAGTGAATTCAAAAGGCAGGATACATCTATAAGCGAAGTATTTGCACTTAAATCAAGGCTGGTAAGAGCATTTTGGTTACAATACAAAGCTAACAACTGTGTATTGCTACTCAGATTTAAAGAAGTAAGTAAATTATTGCTACAGATTAATCCGGTAAGCGAAGTGAAGGCTTCAATACCTGTAAGGTCGCTGATACCGAGGTTAGGTACGTTGATTGCCCCACCATAACTTGCTGCTTCAGTACATTCAATTTCACCATTATCGTTTGTATTAATTGCAGAGTTATCCAATAATGCCTGCTTAAAGTTTGCATCAGGAAT
>CAZBTD010000080.1:0-17191 GCA_964494815.1 uncultured Ferruginibacter sp.
AGTTCATCCATGCTTAACTTTCTCATGCGCCGCAAAAGTAATTAACAGCGTGGATAAAACAGTTTATTAAGGAATGAAAGCCCTTATTTTTGCCGACCGGTAAAAATATGGCAAAAGCATCCACTGAAACACCTTTAATGCAGCAACACAATGCCATCAAGGCAAGGTATCCTGATGCTATCCTGCTTTTCCGTGTGGGTGATTTTTATGAAACTTTCGGACAGGATGCGGTGAATGCTTCGTCGGTTTTAGGAATTACATTAACCAAAAGAAATAATGGCGATGAGAACTCTTCTCAATTAGCCGGTTTTCCTCATCATGCGTTAGATACTTACTTACATAAATTAGTTAAAGCCGGTTACCGTGTTGCCATCTGCGACCAATTAGAAGATCCAAAGCAGGCGAAAGGAATTGTAAAACGTGGCGTAACTGAATTGGTAACTCCGGGAGTTGCCACCAATGACAAATTGCTTGAACATAACAGCAATAATTTTTTAGCAGCACTTCATTTTGCTGATACAAAATTTGGTATCGCTTTTCTTGACATCAGCACCGGAGAATTTTTTGTAGCTGAAGGCGATAAAGAATATGCTGATAAATTATTGCAGAGTTTGCAACCTGCTGAAGTTGTTTTTCAAAGAAGACAGCAAAAACATTTTAAAGAATATTTCGGCACTAAATTCTTCACCTATGGTTTGGAAGAATGGATATTTGATGCTGCTTACTCTACTGAAAGTTTATTAAAACATTTTGGCACACATAGTTTAAAAGGTTTTGGAATTGAGAGTATGGATGCAGCCATCATTGCTGCCGGGGCAGTATTGCATTATTTAAAAGATACAGAGCATCCGAACCTTGGCCATATCACTTCTATACAACGAATTGACCGCAATGAACATCTATGGATGGACAGGTTTACCATCCGCAATCTTGAATTACTTGGCGGTGTAGAAGGCAGCAATACTTTATTAAAAGTGTTGGATAACACAGTATCCCCAATGGGCGCAAGGTTATTAAAGCGCTGGATGCTGATGCCGCTGAATGATATTGCAAGAATAAATGAACGCTTGGATACGGTTGAATTTTTTATCAAAGAAACGGACACAAGAAATAAGATAACGCATCACATAAAAGCGGCTGGCGATATTGAAAGATTGGTGAGCAAAGTACCATTGAAGAAAGTAAACCCAAGAGAAGTTGTACAAATTGCTAAAGGATTACAACAGGTTGATGCCATCAAACAAATTTGTTCATCGCTTGATAATGGTTATTTAAAACGCTTATCAGACTCTCTTAACCCATGCAAGTATATCGTTGATAAAATTGTAAAAGAGATAATTGAAAATCCTCCTGCGCTTGCATCCAAAGGTGGAATGATTGCAGAAGGAATTGATGAAGAGCTGGACACACTAAGAAAGATTGCAAGCGGTGGTAAAGATTATTTAGTGGAACTGCAGCAAAAAGAAGCTGGCATCACAGGTATCTCTTCATTAAAAATCGGATACAACAATGTGTTTGGTTATTTTTTAGAAGTAACCAACATACATAAATCAAAAGTTCCAGCAAGCTGGATAAGAAAACAAACTCTTAGTAATGCTGAACGCTACATTACTCCTGAATTAAAAGAATACGAAGAAAAAATACTCGGTGCTGAAGACAAGATATTCCAGATAGAACAACAGATTTTTGAAAAGCTGTTAAATGAACTGCAAGATTATATTGCCCCAATGCAAACCAACGGACATGTGCTGGCAATATTGGATTGCTTAAGCTGTTTTGCCAACAATGCATTGCAATTAAAATATAAAAAGCCTGTTGTAACTGATAACAACATTCTTGATATTAAAGACAGCCGCCATCCTGTTATTGAAAAGAATTTGCCGGTTGGTGAAAGTTATATCTCAAATGACATTTTACTTGACCCCGATGCACAACAGGTGATTATTCTTACCGGGCCAAACATGAGCGGTAAGAGTGCCATACTTCGCCAGACCGCATTAATAACTTTAATGGCCCACATAGGAAGTTTTGTACCAGCAAGTGATGCAAAGATTCCGTTGACAGATAAAATATTTACAAGGGTTGGCGCCAGTGATAACTTAAGTGGCGGTGAAAGTACTTTTATGGTGGAGATGAATGAAACTGCCAGTATCATCAATAACATCACCAGCCGTAGTTTGATTTTATTAGATGAAATCGGAAGAGGCACTTCTACTTATGATGGCATCAGCATAGCATGGAGTATTGTGGAGCACCTGCATAACAGCACGGCACAGCCCAAAACATTATTTGCTACTCATTACCATGAATTGAATGAATTAGAAAATAAACTGCCAAGGGTAAAGAACTATCATATCACCAATAAAGAAGTTGGCAATAAAGTAATCTTCCTGCGTAAGCTGGCGCCAGGAGGAAGTGTACATAGCTTTGGTATCCATGTGGCAAAGATGGCTGGTATGCCGCCTTCACTTATCAACCGTGCCAATGAAATATTAGAGCAACTGGAAGAAAGCAGGAATACTACTAACGGCAAGGCAGGGCCCAGCGATGACACAATAAAAAAGATTGCTACTCCTAAAATGCAGTTGAACATATTTGATGTTCATTCAGCCACATTTGAAGACATAAGAGACTTGCTGAATGCAGTTGATATAAACCGCCTAACACCTGTGGAAGCATTGTTGAAACTGCAGGAGATAAAAGGAAAAGTGAATTAGAATGTATGATGGCTGATGTATGATTTATGATTTGTTTTCTACCTGAGCTTTATTTAGCCTGTCATTAATTGCCCTGCCAATTCCTTCATCAGGAAACCGTTCCGCCAGTATCACATCCACTTTCAGTTTATCAGTCAATCTTAATACAGTAAATAAATTCTTAGCTGCTTCTTCAAGGTTGCCGCTATCAGATAAGATGAATTGCTTTGCTTCATCAATACTATCAAACTGTTTGGTGAAACTTATCGTTGCAATTCGTTTCCCTTCAAATTGTTTTTTCAATTCATCAATATTACCTACATACAATGGCGTGTGTGGTGCATAGTGGCTTTTTAATTGTCCTGCCGTTTCAGGAGCTTCTTCAGAAGATAATTTAGAAACAGTTACTTTTTCATTCAGTACTTCTTCTATCTGCTCTGCACTGATGCCGCCTGTTCGATATAACAATACATTTTCATTCTCATCAAAACCAATTATCGTTGATTCAAGTCCAACATTGGCAACACCGCCATCTAATATATAAGGTATCTTTCCATCCAATCCTTCCAATACATGTTGTGCAGTGGTGGGGCTTATATATCCAAACGGATTGGCACTCGGTGCAGCTAAAGGGAAATTAAGTAATTGTAATAACTGTAATGCTACTGGATGATTGGGAATACGAATGGCAACTTTATCACTGCCTGCAGTCACCAAATCAGGAATAATCTCTTTTTTATACAACAAAAAAGTAAGCGGCCCGGGAGTAAATTTTTCTGCCAGCAGTTTTGCCTTTGCCGGAATTTGCCGTACATACTCCCTTGCTTCCTCCCAACTTTTTATATGCACAATTAAAGGATTAAAAGAGGGCCTGTTCTTGGCCTCATATATTTTCAATACTGCATCTTCATTCAACGCATTGCCGGCAAGTCCATACACGGTTTCAGTTGGTATGGCCACCACTTCACCATTTATCAAGTACTCCCCTGCTTTTTTTATATCGTTGCCAATAATAGTGTGCATAAAATTTCGCTGCAAATATAGCCGCCTGTAGTGTTATATCCGTTATAGTATCTTACGACAGGCTAACAGCCTGTTAAAAAAACTACCGCTCATGCAACGGTTAGGAGCTGTAAAGTATCAATCCGTTAGTTTTGCATACCGACTATTATGAAATTGAAGTGTATTTTTTTTATTACCTGTATTATTTGCAGTGCAGGGCTGTTTGCCCAAACCTGTACTACTATTGGCCAAAATCCATCCACGGCCTATGAAGTGTGCGGCACCGGCGTTTTTCACCAGGATAATGTACCAGTATGCGGAGGACGTGCCATTCCCTCTGGTAATTGTGGACAGCCCCTGCCATTAGAAGATAAAAACCCTTTTTGGTACCGCTTTACCTGTTTTAGCCCTGGAACGCTTGGTTTTTTAATTACGCCAAGTAACCTTTCAGATGATTATGACTGGCAATTGTTTGATATTACGAACCGTAATGCAGAGGATTTGTTTAACGATTTTTCAATGACTGTTTGTGCTAACTGGTCCGGTATTCCGGGGGAGACTGGTACTTCATCTGCAGGCACATCCTGGTATGTATGTGGCACACCACCAAGCGGCGATTACCGAAATCCTTATACAGCCATGCCGCAATTAATCCAAGGGCATGTTTACATTTTGCTCATCAGCCATTTTCTTGGGGATCAGCAGAGTGGTTATGATCTCCGTTTTAGTGGGGGCACCGCCAATATAACAGATACAACCGAACCTGCTTTATTAAAGGCACGTGCTATTTGTGATGGTGTGAAAATGACAGTGAAGCTGAATAAAAAAATGCGTTGCAGCAGCCTTAATGCAGATGGCAGTGACTTTTCAATAACACCTGCTTTTGCACCCATCATTGCAGCAGAGGGCGTGAATTGCACCAATGGTATTGATATGGATTCGGTGGTACTTACACTGGCCAGCCCTGTGCCGCCAGGTAATTACACCATTACTGTAAAAAATGATATTACTGGAATAAACCTGCAGGACATATGTTACCGTACCATTCCTGAAGGCTCTAATTTACCTGTAACCGTATTTCCGCTGATACCAACGCCAATGGACAGCCTCACAAAAATTGGTTGTGCCCCGGATGAGCTTGAACTTGTATTTAGCAAACCGATGCTGTGTAATAGTGTGGCAGCCGATGGAAGTGATTTCTTAATAACCGGACCGGTACCTGTAACAGTTGCTTCTGCATCCGGCTTCAATTGCAGTACGGATGGTTTAAGCAGTATTATCAAAGTAAAATTATCTGCACCTATACAAACTGCCGGCAACTACCGCATCACATTGCGTACCGGCACAGATGGAAACACTATTTTGAATGAATGCAGCATGCCAACAGCTGCAGGTTCATTTATCAACTTTGCAGCAGCCGATACTGTGAATGCCGATTTTACTTACAACATACGCCTGGGTTGCAAAACAGATACCATTGATTATTTCTACCAGCAACGCAATAGCGTAAACAAGTGGCTTTGGAGTTTTGATAATGGCATCAGCAGTTCTCAAAAAGACACAAGTATTATCTATAATGTATTTGGAAACAAACAAGCTACACTTATTGTAAGCAACGGTGTGTGCAAAGACACTGCAAGCAATAAGTCTATACTGCTGGACAATGAATTGAAGGCGGCATTTGAATCAACAGCAGTAGTGTGCCCGGAAGATGGGGCAGTATTTAAAGATAAAAGTTATAACCGGGTAGCAGCATGGAACTGGGAATTTGGTGATGGCCTCACCAGCAACCTGCAAGCACCTCCAAAACAATTTTACATACCAAACAATGACAATTCTGTAAGAGATTTACCTACAAGGTTGATTGTAACAAACGATATTGGTTGCTCAGATACTGCTACTGGTACCATTCGTGTTGTAGGCAATTGCTACATTGCTGTACCCAAGGCTTTTACACCAAATGGTGATGGGCTCAACGATTTTCTTTATCCCACCAACGCATACAAAGCCAAAGAACTTTACTTTGCTATTTACAACCGAAATGGCAACAAGCTATTCGAAACCCGTAACTGGCAGATAAAATGGGATGGTACTTACAAAGGCAATCCACAAGATCCCGGCACTTATGTATGGTTTCTTCAATACACTCATATTGAAACAAATGAACGGTTTAATTTAAAGGGAAGTACAGTGTTACTGCGATAACTGATATAACTAAGAAATAAAAAGAAGCCTGAATAACCATTCTTAATTCTTTCATTTCTTCACTCCTTAATTTTCCCCGTATCTTGCCAACATAAAAATTGCCTGCTCTGCTATGTCAGTTTATTACAAAGATTACCTTGCCTTAGACAAAATACTTAATGCACAGCATCCTGAAACATTTAAAGAAGGAATGCAGCCAGCACATGAAGAGATGCTGTTCATAGTCATTCATCAGTCTTACGAATTGTGGTTTAAGCAGGTAAAGTTTGAAGTGGATTCTGTTTTAAAGATTATGAACAAAGATGTGGTGAATGATAATTCATCAGAGCTTTCCACTATTGTACACCGTTTAAAAAGAGTGGGCATAATTTTAAAAATGCTGGTGGGCCAAATTGATGTACTGGAAACAATGTCGCCGATGGACTTTCTCACTTTCCGTGATTACATACGGCCTGCATCAGGTTTTCAAAGCTGGCAGTTTAAAGAAATAGAAGCAGCTCTTGGCTTAAAATACGAACACCGCTACGGACAACAGTTTTATACTTCCGCATTAAAAAAAGAAGAACTTGATATCATCAAAGAAGCAGAAGCATCCCGTTCGTTGCTGGACGATGTAAATGGCTGGCTGGAACGTATGCCATTTATCAACGATGAAAATTACTGGCAACAATACCAGCCGGTAAGCGGCAATTATACATCTCCAAAATTCTGGAATGATTATGAGCATATCTTCCTGAACAGCCTGCCTGAATACGACAGCAACATGAAAATTTTTTTTAACCAGGTATTTAATAATGAGCCGGCCAATGCAGATCGCCAGTTAAGCGCCACGGCCTGCCGCAGCGCTTTGTTTATTATTTTGTACAGGGAATATCCGTTGCTTGAACTGCCTTTCCAGTTGCTTGATACATTACTTGAAATAGACAACCAGCTTGGTAACTGGCGCTACCGCCACATTAATATGGTAAAGCGCATGATAGGCGCAAGAAGCGGCACAGGGGGAAGCAGCGGTATGGATTATTTAAAAGCAGCAGCCGATAAGCACAATATCTTTCGTGAAATAGCACAGCTAAACAGTTTTTTAATTGATAAAAGAAAATTGCCTGCATTACCTTCGGAGCTGGAAGAAAAACTCCGGTACAAAACATAGAATAAATTACTGTAAATAAAAAGCCCTGTATTACAGAGTTTGGTTATTATACGGGTATTTAAACATTATTCTACCAACTTACCATCTAACTGTATATTACTGCTGTTTTTCATTTTGAATAAAGGGGCAGGAGCATTAATCGTAACCTTCGTCATAAAAATATCTTTTGTATCAGTTGACACAAACCCTTTTTTTGCGGTGATGTTCATGTTATCCATATAAATACTGTCAACAGGTGTGCCGGGCAAGCCTGTGATGGAAATAGCTGTAGCGGCTCCATCGCACTGTACATTGCTGATATGAAAATTAGTAAAGTGCGGTATTTTATCATCTGCTGCCTCGCCACCATTATTATTAGCTGCCGCCTTGCCCGCTGGCATATCTTCATAATAAGTAGTAAACAATATTGCTTCCTCTTTAATGTTCTTCATCCTGATATTGTCGATGTAAATGTCTTTTACCAATCCTCCTCTGCCGGGGTTGCTCTTTACACGAAGGCCAATATCTGAACCATCAAAGTCACAGTCTGTAACATAAATATTTTCCATACCACCGTCGGTATTGCTGCCAATAACAAAACCACCATGCGCCCGGTAAACAATACAATTAGCAATTAAAATATTTTTCAGTTGTGCTTCACCAGCAGCTTTGCTGCCACGGCTGCTCTTCATACAGATACCATCGTCACCTACACTTAAAGCGCTATTGTATATCACCACATTCTGGCAGGCACTTATATCAATACCATCACCATTTTGTGCCCACCATTCATTAAACACAGATACACCGCTAATTGTAAGATCGGTACAGCGGTTTGGATAAAAAACAAACTTGGGTGAATTTCTCAATGTTACATCCTGTACCAAAATAGTTTTGCACTGAATGAAATATACCATGTAAGGACGCAGGTAATCCCTTGCAGGAAGATAATCGCTGGCTGCAGCACTCTTGTTATCTTTCAACCGCTGTACATATTCTTCCCCTTTCATAGCCTCATAAGTTGGCCACCATATTTTCCCATCTTCACTCACTACACCTGTTTTTTTCAAATCTTCCCATACAGCAGTTGTTACTTTATTTTTCTTAACCGGCCTCCAGCTTTCGCCGGCGCCATCAAAAGCGCCTTCACCAGTAATGGCAATATTGCTTGCTTTATAAGCATAAATGGGAGATGCCACCACAAAAGTTTTTCCATCTCCGTTCATATTAATGATTGGATACTGGGTACGATCAGGCGTAAACTGCACCAGTGCATTTTTCTCTGTATGTAAATCAACATTGCTTTTTAATTCAACAGGCCCGGTGAGCCATTTACCTGCAGGCACCACCACTTTTCCACCACCTGCATTGCTGCATGCTTCAATTGCTTTTGCAAATGCTTCGGTGTTTAATGTTTTACCATCAGCCACAGCACCAAAGTCTTTTATTGAAAAAACTTTATCGCCAAACTGCGGCAATGGAACAGCAGGCATTTTAAAAGGTGCTTTTGCAATGTAGTACGCAATATTTTTTTCCTGTGCCGAAATGGTTACTGAGAAAAACAAGGCAATGATGCCGGTAAAAATTTGTTTCATATTTATGCTTTACAATCCTGTTCAAAACTAAATCTCCTGCTGTTAAGTAAATATAAAAGTTACGGTAACGTTACCGGCGCTTGCTGCTATGGTATAGCAAGTATTGTATGATAGAGTTCATCTGTTACCAGCCCCATTCTTTTTATATCTAATCTTTCAGCCGTATCATCGCTGCGGTGATAATTTTTATTTCGGAAAAAAGCGGTGTTGGTAATCATTACGGCACTATAACCAAACTTCCAGTAATTGCGGTGATCGGAAAGACTAATGCCGCCTGTCCAAGATGGCGCAGTGAAAGATTTAGTCCGTATCACCTGATCTTTTTTCATTCTTTTCCTGATGAAGCGCCCAAAAGCTCCATTGAAATTTTTTTGCGCTACGGTAATAAAATCGCCTTTGTTGCCATAAAACCAATTGAGAAAAAATATGGGATAATCCTGCGAACCCGGTTCATCAGAATAGTAACCTATCATTTCAAGGCAAATCATTCCCTTTACTTTTATACTGCTGTCGGCTAGAGATTTTGCATGAACATAACTGCCCATTTCATTAGTACCAAAGAAAGGTGGCTCCTCGTTAGTGTAAGCAACAAAATCAATGCGGTATTTTAAATTTTCATTCTTTAGCAATCTTGCCAGTTCAATCAATCCGCACACGCCACTGGCATTATCATCAGCGCCTTCCTGGTCAAGACAGGCATCATAATGAGCTCCTACGATTATCCTTTCTGCATCCCTTGGTCCCAATGAGCAAATGACATTTTTGTACCCTGACCTGTTAATTGCATGAGTGCTGTCTAATAAATACTCCTGGTACCAGGTGTTGCCTGTAATAGCAGCAAACTCTTTATGGATATACTCAGCTGCTTTATGCAATTCAACAGGATGCTGAAAATTACGGTAGCGGCATTGCTTGGTGAGGTAATACAAATCTGTTTTAATCCTTGTAGTATCAGCTAGCGGCTGCATTGATGCAAGACTGGGTTCTATGGAATAGATTTTGCCCCAGATATATAAACCTGAGAAAAAAATAATAAAGGTGAGCAGTAGTTTTTTTAAAAGCTTCATGCCGATTTTATTAAAGCATCACTAAAATACAGATCAAAATTTCTATTATTGGCCGGTTGTAAAGTGTTTTGAGAAAAATAACAATCATTTAGTGGTTTGCCTGGCCTATTATTTTCCGTAAACCGAAAATAATTTCTTCACGGTGTTGTTTGATAAAGTTCTTATTTTTACAAAAAACTAATTGTAATGAAAATTTTTGTTGCCGGATTACCCTATGACCTCGACGACGCAGAGTTAGAGGAAATTTTTGAAAAATTTGGAACCGTAACTTCTGCTAAAGTTGCCATGGACAGAGATACTGGAAAAAGCAAAGGCTTTGGATTTGTGGAAATGCCAGTATCGGAAGAAGCAAAAGATGCCATTGAAAGCCTCAACGATATTTCACTCGGCAAAAAGCCATTGGTAGTAAAAGCTGCTGAAGATCGTCCTGGTGGTGGCGGTAGTGCACCAAGGCCAGGCGGTGGAGGAGGTCAAAGACCCGGCGGTGGCTTCAACAGCCGGCCCGGTGGTTATGACAAGCCAAGAAACAGGTATTAATAAGAAGATACTTTTAAAAAGAGAGGCTGCACAACAGCCTCTCTTTTTATACCAATAAGGTTAAGGGCAATGTATTAAAACCTAACGCTGTTTATTCAAAATTATTTTTGCTTTCCCTTTACCAACTTTAATTCGCTGATAATATTTGTTGCCCCAGCTAACTTATCAACTACAAATAATACATATCGAATATCAACCATTATGTTTCGGCAAATGTTTTTATCATAATTAATGTCACTCATCGTGCCTTCCCACACCCTGTCGAAGTTGAGCCCAATTAAATTACCATACGCATCCAATGCCGGGCTGCCGCTATTACCGCCGGTAGTGTGATTGGCAGCAATAAAACAAACAGGCATTTTTCCGTTCACACCATATTGCCCATAATCTTTCTTGCTGTACAGGTCAATCAATTTTTGCGGCACATCAAATTCATAATCTCCCGGCTTATATTTTTCCATTACACCATCCAGGTAGGTATAAAAATGATAATCAACAGCATCTCTTGGCTTGTATCCTTTCACATTACCATAAGTGACCCTTAATGTGCTGTTGGCATCAGGATAAAAAGTTTTTTTAGAAAAAACATCCATCTGAGCCTGCATATAAGTTCGTTGCAGTTTATTAAGCTCTGCCTGCCGGGTGTTGAGTTCCGGTGCCACTTTACTGTTGTATGTATTTACAATGTCATTGATTAAAACAAAAGCAGGATCATTACTAATAACCCCTGCACTGTCTGGTAGCATCTTCAATAATGAGGTTAATTTTTCTTTATTGATGAAAGCAGTATGGCTGTATAAATCTTTTGCCAATTCTGCATAAGAACCTTTTGTGTCGTCGAGCATTGTTAAAAGTGCCGGTGATACATATTCCTTCTTCTGATCTTTCACATATAATTCCATTAATACTTCAAATAGCCTGGCATCTACCACCGGGCTGTATTCTGCAAACAATGCAGTAAGTTTTTCATTGGCAACATCCTTAGCCTTTTCATATGTGGCTTCATCCTTTTTGGATGCAGCCAACACATTTCTTACCTGTGCAACTATTGCAAACAGTTCAATCTTCGACACAATTTCTGTATAGTAATCACGGGCATAGGCATATGGTTCAATAACAGAATAGCTGCCAGCAAGTTTTGAAAGCACCCCATCATACTTTTCTTTTAATACAGCATTTGCCGATACAGCTTTTTCAAATGCGGTTTCCTGCTGCCTTTTTTTATCAACTGCTTTTGAAATACCAAGGCCCAATATTTCGCCTTTCCATTTTTTATAAGCGTTTTCAATGCCAGCATATTTAGCCGCATACTGAATTTTTATTTGTTCATCCTTACGCATAAAGCCGTCAATCACCTGCAATGCTTTTTCACGGATGGTGATTTTTGCAGGGTCGCTTACTTTCATTATCTGCTCCACTGCAGATGAATGCAGGTATTCATTGGTACGGCCCGGGAAACCAAACACCATTGTAAAATCGTTTTCCTTAACGCCATCTAATGAAATTTTTAAAGACCGCTTGGGAACGTAAGGAACATTATCCGGTGAATAATCGGCAGGCCTGTTGTCTTTTCCTGCATAAATACGGAACATGCTAAAGTCGCCTGTGTGCCGTGGCCACATCCAGTTGTCGGTGTCTTTTCCAAAGTTTCCAATAGATGATGGTGGCGCACCAACCAGGCGAACATCTTTGAATGTTTCTGTAACAAACAAATAGTATTTATTCCCATCAAAGAATGGGCGTATGAGCACATCCTGCCAGCTTTCTTTTTTTGCTGTTTCCTTTAGTGCTGCAATGTTTTTATCAACAGCACTTTGTCTTTCTTTTTCGCTCATACTGTTTGTTACACCCTGCAATATGGCCGCAGTAACATCATCAATACGCACAATGAAAGTGGCAGTAAGACCGGGATTGGTTAATTCATCTTTTAATGAGGCTGCCCAAAAACCATCCCGTATATAATTGTGTTCCAGTGATGAATGGTTTTGTATTGCATCAAAGCCACAGTGGTGATTGGTAAGCAGCAATCCCTTATCTGAAATTACTTCTGCTGTACAAAAACCACCCAAGCTCACAATAGCATCTTTCAAACTTCCTTTATTGATGCTGTAAATGTCAGATGCATTTATCTTCATGCCCATTCTCTTCATCTCTTTTGCATTCAATGTTTCCAGCAATTGCGGAAGCCACATACCCTCATCAGCAAAAACCGCCAGTGATAATACAACAGAAGCAACAAATGACAATACATACCGTTTCATACAATTAAATTTTGTAACAAAAATAAGTAAGACATGGAGTACACTTTCACCGCTGAAATAAAAAAAACCACAATTAATTGTGGTGCTCTCTTTTCATACGGTAATACTGTAGAACCTATTTTCCGAAAACTTTTTTTAAAATACCTGTTACCTGTGCTGCCGGGTCTTTTCTTATCTTCTGTTCTTCCAGTCCAATATTATAAAATAAACCGCTTAATGCTTTTTCCGTTACATAAGCAGTGAGGTCTGTTTCCACTTTCTTAGATGTAAACATATTGTACTTTGAAAAAACATCTTTCCAGTATTTTGTTGCCTCCACTTTTTTTAATGAAGCTTCTATAACTGGCCTGAATTTTTCTGTGAGTTCGGCAGTAGTCGTTTTCTTTAAATATTCCGTTGCTGCAAAATCACCTCCATTCAAAATACCAATACCATCAGTAACACTCATGTTCTTTATTGAGCTCCAAAAAATATTCCCAACACCGTTTGCTGCATCTTCGGCAGCCCTGTTCATTGACAGAATTGCTTTATCAACCATGTTGCCCATTCCCATACTACGCAAAGTAGTTTCTACTTTTTTTGCTTCATCAGGCATTAAAATTTTGATAGCTGCATCACCAAAAAAGCCATCTACTTTACTTAATCTTGTTGCACTGCTATCTGTACCTACCCTTAGCGCTTCTTTCAGGCCGCTCACAATATCATCATTATTTAATCCCCTATTGTTGCTGCTGCCTGGAATTTTATCCAGCACCTTCCCAATACTGCTTTTACCTGTTGAATCTTTTTTGGTGTTCTTTTTTATAAAGCCGCCAATGCCCTGTGCATTAGTTGTTACAAAAAGAATAATGGACATTGCAGAGAAAAGGAGAAGTTTCTTCATCGAGTATTTTTGATTTCTTGTTGTGACAAAAATAATGCCTGCAGTTTTATCACGCTGTTTTAGTTTTTTATCTTTGGGCACTTTAACAATTGCTTGTATGCACCAATTATCTGTTTGGGAAAAAGAAACATTTTTTGCACCGCAGGATGTAATCATTGCCGGCAGTGGGTTTGTTGGCCTGTGGAGTGCATTAAAATTGAAAGAAAAAAATCCCATACTAAAAATCACCATTCTTGAAAAAGGAATAATACCCACAGGTGCCAGCACACGTAATGCTGGCTTTAGTTGCTTTGGCAGCCCATCAGAATTACTGAATGATGTGTCTTTATCGGGTGAAGCGAAAACTTTTGCACTTGTACAGCGGCGCTACAATGGCCTCAAAGAAATAAGAAAATATTTTAGTGATGATATAATTGGATACGATGCATCAGGAGGATACGAATGTTTTGCTGACGATTCGGCTGACTGGCAACTAACAGCCGAAAAATTAGACTGGCTAAATGAAAAGCTGCAACCGATAACAGGAGAAGAAAAAACATTTTGTATTGTTGATGACAAACTATCTTCCTTTGGTTTTAAAGGTTTTAATCATATTATTGAAAACAAACTTGAAGGTGGGCTGCACTCCGGTAAATTAGTACAGGCATTATTACAAAAAGTACAAAACCTGGGTGTACAAGTATTTACAAATACCGAAGTAAAAAATTTTAAACCCCTCGATGGGTCCATTACCATTGAAACAAACCAACCTTTTAATTTATCAGCAAAGCAATTATTGCTTTGTACAAATGCCTTCACAAAAGATTTATTACCCAGTGCAGATATAATACCCAACCGGGGACAGGTTTTAATAACAGATGAGATACCGGGTTTAAAAATGAAAGGCACATTTCATTTTGATAAAGGATACTACTATTTCCGCAACCTTGGCAACAGGCTATTATTAGGTGGAGGTAGAAACAAGGCATTTGAAGAAGAAGAAACAACAGCGATGGCAACAACACTGGTGATTCAAAACGAACTGGAGAGATTTATTAAAGAACATCTATTACCCAATAAGACATTTAAAATTGCAGACAGGTGGAGTGGTATTATGGCAATGGGCAGCGAAAAGCTGCCCATCATAAAAGAAGTTGAAAAAAATATTTTTTGTTGCGTACGCATGAGTGGAATGGGCGTAGCACTTGCACCAGTAGTGGCAGAAGAAGTTGCAGCGCTGATGCACATGCATCAATAATTTTTATTGCTTAAATATCTTGGCAACAAAAGCGTCTTTTCCTTCACCTATACGAACTATATAAACACCCTGCAAAAGTCCGGCAATATTAATACTTGTCTTGTCTTTGCTGAGCTCTCCTGACAGTACTTTTATACCTATTGTATTATATACTACAAATGGTTTTGCAATCATTTCTGTTGCTGCCTTATAATCAATATTCAACACAGACTGCACAGGATTAGGGTACACTTTAAACACATCTGTTTTTGCAACCGGTGTTATCACTGTTGTATCATTATCCACAGGACCAGCTTGCACCAATGTGCTGTCGCAGGCAAATGATGTAAGAAAACTGTTACGCTGGTTACCATTTGCAAACAAGGCCCTCATTCTTTTCTTTTGTCCCATTGTAAACATATTCATACAGGCATCATCACTAAAGTCCATATAATTCATAAACATATCGCCATTGCCTGTTTCCGAACATTCAGTAATATGAGGAAACGAAGGGCAACCGTAATTATATGAACGCTGGCGTGGCGTATCATCTACTCCATCATTACCGCATTCAGTATCTCCCCAAAGATGTTTTAAGCCCAACCAATGGCCTACTTCATGGGTGGCAGTTCTTCCTTTATTGTAAGGCACACGCAGATTACCTACTGTACCAAATACATCAAAACTAATTACCACGCCATCCAGTTCGGCCGGGCTGCCCGGAGGTGCTGCATAACCAAGTGTGCGGCCACCGAGGTTACATACCCAGATATTGAGATATTTTTTGCAATCCCATGCGTCATCACCGCCTCTCATATTGCTTTTCATTGCGTCATCAATTGTAAAGGCAGTATTGTTTGTTTGCTTCCTTATAACACCTGTCGTTCTTTTCCCTTTTGGATCCACTTGTGCAAGGCAAAATTTTATACGTATGTCAGCAGCCAATCCTGCAAACACTGCAGGCCTGTTTGATTTATCTGCATTCAGATTTGCAAAATCATTGTTCAGCGCTGTTAACTGAGATTGTATTTGAGCATCGCTGATATTTTGTACAGTTGAATTGTACAACACATGTATTACCACCGGGATATTTATAAGCTCATTTGAAAAGGTGTCCCTGGCTGCGTAATTGTCCTTGTTCTTAAGTGTTGTTGCTATTTGCCTTTCTGCCTGCTGAATGGATACGGCGGCAGATGGATTTATTTGTATTAAATGGCTGGTATAATCTTGTGAACCGCAGTTGCGCTGGGCTAAGGCCGGTAAGGCTGAAAGTGCAGTGGCTAATATTGTTATAAGTGTTTTCATAAAAAGGTACTGTGATTTAGTACCTGTTTTAAATCAGCATTAGTGCCAGATACTCAAATGCAGTACTGGCGTGGATTTCAGCAAAATGGATGTGTTTTCACCTTCCGGATATTGGAAAAAAGAGGGCTGTAATTGTAAAATATGGATAAATACAGCTTGGTTTTAAGCAGGAAAAGGAATAGAATTTTTACCAGGAAACAGTACCCGGATGCTGTGTTCTTAAAGAGGAATTGGAAAATAGTTAAGCAGAAATATCCTGAAGTTGATACGGTGTAAATAGTACCGGCATGCGCCTGTTTCAGAGATAATGCAAGTAACTAAAAAGCAGCAAGTCAGCCAAAATTATGTTGTTGCACTAACATTAAAAATAAAACCACAAAGACACCAAGAAGACAAAGTATCACAAAGGTTTTATACCTTTTTTTGCCTGGTAAGTAGCTGGTTCAAATAAAGCTGCATAAAATTATTTGCATTCTTTTAAAGTTCTTATCTGCTGCTGTTTGTTACATTTGCCCTGAAATAAAAATGCTGATGAAACAATTTTTCTTTTTGATAATTACCGTATTATTTTTTGTATCAGTAGGCTGTAACAATGCCGATGAAGATGGAAACAATACAATTACTGACAACAGCAATAATACAGGCGTGCCTGCTCCGCCAGTTTTATCAGCAGCATTGGTAGCAGAATATCCGCATGACACTAATGCTTTTACCGAAGGGCTGCAAATACATGATGGCAAATTATATGAAGGCACAGGCGAACTGGAAAAATCATTTATACAAATCACGGAAATTAATACAGGGGCAGTATTAGGCAAATACCCAATAAAGGACAAAACAATTTTTGGCGAAGGCATTAATGTATTCAAAGGGAAATTGTACCAGCTTACTTATCAAAACCATGTTGTTTTTGTATATGACCTTAATAATCTTTCTGCGCCAATAAAAACCTTTCCCTGGCAAAGCGAAGGTTGGGGCATGACTAATAACGGAACAGAACTTATTATCAGCGACGGGCAGCGATCCGGCAATTTATACTTTGTAAACCCTGATGATTTTAAAGTAAAAAGAATTTTGCAAGTAAGAGATAATGCCGGGCCGGTAACGAACATTAATGAACTGGAATATATTGATGGGTTTGTGTTTGCAAATGTATGGGGAACAACACAGCTAATAAAAATCGACCCCTCAAACGGGCATGTGCTTGGCAAAATTGAAACGGCTGATATGCTACGTAATTTTTATACCAGCTACCCTATTGAACCAATGAACAATGTATTGAACGGCATTGCTTA
>CAZBTD010000081.1:0-16971 GCA_964494815.1 uncultured Ferruginibacter sp.
GCAGCTCCTAAAAAAGCAAGACAACACGATTGCAAAAGCCTTAATAAAGAAAGGCAGGAAAAGGCACATGTGCACCAGGCTTTGCTAAGCGCTGACAATAAAAACTTATTGGTGGCAGACCTCGGCCTCGACAAAGTAATGGTGTATGATTTTAACAGCTATTTTGGCACAACAACAATTACGCCTGGCCGAATAACATCTGTAAGTGCAGGGTCTGGCCCAAGGCATTTAGCTTTTCACCCATCTAACAAATATGTTTACTTAACGGAAGAGTTGAGCGGCACGGTTGCTGCATTTGCATACCATGGCGCCACTGGCCAATTAAAATTAATGCAAACCATCAGTGCCGTGCCGGAAGGTTACAAAGGCTCATTAAGTGGTGCAGACATCCATGTATCGCCTGATGGCAAATTTTTATATGCAAGCAACCGTGGCGAATTAAACAACCTTGTGATTTATAAAATTGATGGGGCTACCGGTGTGTTGTCTGTTATTGGCTTTCAACCTACGCTTGGCATCAAGCCACGCAATTTTAGTTTTGACCCAACGGGGAATTTTTTATTGGTTGCCAATCAGGAAAGCGGCAACATCAGTATTTTCTCTGTGAATCATATAACAGGATTACTGACAGATACAGGAAAAAGTATTAGTGTTCCTAATCCTGTTTGTTTGGTGTGGGTGAAATAATTTAAACTAAAAGAAAACATCCTAAGTTTTTAAAACTCCGGATGTTTATTTAAAAGCTATTTCTCATTCAATCTCGGCCGCAGCCTTTGCTTGCTCTTATTAAACACCATTCTACCTTTATCAATACCTTTTCTCAATTCCTGTTGATCTTCCAAAGGCAGGTGATAGATTGTTGTACATTCCTCACTACAACAGCCATTATACTTCACTGCACATTCATCACATTGGATAAAAAGTAAATGGCATCCATCGTTTTTGCAATTGGTATGTGTATCAGCAGGCTTGCCACATTGATGGCACCTGGCAATAATATCTTCTGTTATCCTCTCCCCCAGCCTGTCGTCAAACACAAAATTCTTTCCAATGAATTTACTTTCAAGCCCTGCTTCTTTTGCCTGCTTTGCATAATTGATAATACCACCTTCTAAATGAAAAACATTTTTAAACCCATTATGCAGCATGTAGGCACTCGCTTTTTCACAACGGATGCCGCCGGTGCAGTACATGATGATGTTCTTGTCTCTGTTATCCTTCATCATGTCAACTGCCATTGGTAGTTGTTCCCTGAAAGTATCGCTTGGAATTTCTATTGCCTTTTCAAAGTGCCCTACTTCGTATTCATAATGGTTACGCATGTCAATTACTACTGTTTGATCATCTTTCAGCAATTCATTCATTTGCGCTGCATTCACATACTTCCCTTTATTCTCCATGCTGAATGTTGGGTCTGTAATTCCATCTGCCACTACTTTCTCCCTCACTTTGATTTTTAATACCCAAAATGATTTCCCATCATCATCCACTGCAATATTTAACCGCAGGTTATCCAATGCTTCTATTGAATACAAACACTCTTTAAACTTTTCAAAATTGCTTTCAGGCACGCTAATCTGTGCATTGATGCCTTCATGCGCCACATAAATTCTTCCAAACACTTTTAAAGCATTCAGCACTTTGTACAATTCATCACGGAATTGTTGTGGCTCTGTAATGGGGAAATAATTGTAAAAGGAAACGGTAATGCGTTTTTCTGTTTCGTCTAACAAACGCTGCTTGAGTTCCGCCTGGGAAACCCGGTTGTGTAGTACTGCCATGTTTTTTTAATTTGATCCCGGTTATTTCCGGGAAATTGTCAAATCCTTCGCTTTGGCTCAGGATTGAAAATTGGATGCTTGCAGGGCAAACCAAATTTTTAATGGTGCAAATATATCAAATAAAACTGCTTGCTTAAAGAATCATCGGCTTATTAGAATCCGATAGAAACCGTACCACCTTTCCTGTCAATACTCATATTACCACCAAGCAAGCCACCAAAGCCAATACGAATGGCAGTGCTGTTATAGCTGCCCCTGTCGAAACCACTTACCACATCCACCCTGAAAAGTTTTAGTATATTTTCAATACCGGCAAAAATTTCTACGTGGTTGTTACCCTGGTTTACATAAAAAGTATTGGTGCCTGCCACCAGGTGCCAGTTAAGCTTCCTAAACCACGGAATTTTATTGGTGAGCAATCCATTAAAGTGGTGTTCTAAATGTGCCTGCACAAAGAATGGTTCTGTATTGCTAAATGCGTAATAACTTACCAACTGAAAACTATTTACATAATCGCTGGCAGCAGCCGTAAGGTTACCATTGAAGTGCTGGTAATCCTGTATATATACAGATTTGCTGTTGATGAAACCACCCAGCACCAACCGGTATTTCAACAAGCCGGCAATCCTGAGGTTTACGTCATCATACACACTGAATTTCCATTTATCAAAGTTGACATCACTGCCCAGCAAACCACTGATGCCCTTTGTGTATGCGACTGTAAAGGTTGGGTATTTTGAACCTACCGCCATTTTACTATATGGGAACTGGATATATTTTTGACCCGGCTTAAAACTTATTTCTGCGGCCAGCAGCAAAGCTTTGTGTGAGGTAAACTGTGCCGTAATCCTGTCGTAAGGATAGTTTGGTGTAATGTGAATGCTGTCCTTTTTATAAATAGTAAACTTAGTGCTGTTGTCTAATGGATTTCTATTTTCATACAAAGCATTTACACTTAACCTAAGCCCATTTTCAAAACGCCGGCTGTATCCAATATTGCCAAAAACATTTTCGTATGTCTTCATAAAGTTGTCGCCGTAAAACAATGTACTGATAGTATTAATAAGCGGCAGTATCGGGCTCTCCCTGTTAAACTGAGTTACCCTTCGTCCTCCTGAAAAAGACCAGCTCTGCCTTCTTATTTTTCCCTGTCCCTCAAAATCTCTTGTTCGTAAATCTACCTGCAGCCAGCCATTCAAATGTTTGTTGCTAAATCCATACCGCAGGTTAGGTGAAACGGTAAGGTTTGTTTTTGCTTTGTATAAATACTTTGAGTAAGTACCTCCTGCATTCAGCACTACACCTTCCGCAGGGTTATATTCCATATCTTTTATCAATGGGTTTACCGTCCAGCTATGTGAGCCCTGCTTTGTATAATTTGTGCGCCGGATACCCCCCCACAAAAAATCCAAAGGTTTTATCTTTCCTTGCTTGGCATTTAATACATCAGCAGACAACTGGCTTTTAGCACTGTCTTTATCAACCTCAAGCAAACTATCTTTTACAATATAATCACGGGCTTCTTCTTTTTCCAATGGAATAGGGCGTATGCTGTCCCAATACAACTTTGGTTTTTTATTTACCCCGGTATCATATTTTATAATGACGTTGTCAAAAAAACCTTTTGCAAAATTTGGCTGCAGGTTATAATTAGAATAAGCAGATACAAAATTGCCGGCCGCATCAATACCAAACTGGCTGAAATCAAAATGTATCAATTGGTTTTTTACCCGCCACGTTTCTTTATTTACCGGCACATGAAATTGCGTAAGCCTTAGTGTATCGATAATTTCAAGTTGCGATTTTTTTGTAAGCACCAAATCGAGACTGTGGATGCGCCAGTCATTTTCAGTAATATTAATAATCCCGGAAAATAATGGCTCATAGCTTCTTTTGGGTATTACCTGTATGCTATTGACTTCTCTTCCATCTTCCCAAAAGCTTCCAAGGAATTTGTATTGGTAATAGTTAAACGCCCCATCAGAAATCGGCGAAATGAAACCACGGGGATTTAGTTTTTGCGTAAACATGATAACATTGTTATTATACATGCTTACAAATGTTGGAAACGTAAAACCAAAACCATCGCTGCCGCTGATACGGCTGCTTTTTATCTGTAGCTTTAATTTGTCGGGCTTTTGTGAAGCCACTGCAGCAACTGATTCAGATAAATAAATAATTCCTGCACCTGTTGTGTCAAGCCGCATATCGTTCCTGTCTTCTTCTGGTATTTTTTGGCCTAATATTCTTTTGGGCAGGCGGCGAAGCTTTATCATATCCTTTGTGTACAGGTCACAGCTAAAAGCATTTACTTCTTTATTGTATTCAGGGCGTTTTTTTATTGCAGCACGGATAATTTGATAGGCAGGATCTTCACCATGTTTTATAACTATTTCTTTAAGTTGCAGTTTTTGTTCTTCCAGTAAAAAAACAAGTTCCTCATCTGCTTTGGCTACAGTTACTTTTTTTTCAAGTGCAGTATAACCAATATGCTGGCATACTACTGTATAAGTGCCGGGAGATACATGAATAACATATTTAGCCCTGTTGTTGGCACTGGCGCCAATAGTAGTTCCTTTAATAGTAACGGAAGAATAAGGGAGTAAATCTCCTTTGCTGTTAAAAACTGTTCCATAAATTGTTTGTGCAGCGGCATGAACAGAAACAAGAATAAAAAGAAGCAATACAATTTTTCTCATAATGGTTGATAAGGAAGCGAAAATACTTTTTGGTTGTGTTAGGGAGATGTGAAATAATTTAATACTCCTCAATGCAAGTTACAACTATGCTTTTTTCACAAAACTTCCACTCAATGCAGCAAGGCCTGCTACAAGGGCGCCAATTAATGCTGTTGCAAGTACCAGTACCATTGGGCTGTCCATTTTTAAAATAAGCATAGATACTTTGTGGGCAAGCAAATGATTATTGTTGCTGCTGATATACCAGCTGAGTGAGCCCCACAATAAAAACAAAGCAGTGAAACCTGCTGCGAAAGAAACAACTGGTTTTTGTGGGATAACTGCTGCCACGATAAAAGAAACAACAGCTATGCTCCACCACGGCAGGTATAAACATGCCGCCACGCTAAGCAATGCTATTAAAACTATTGATACTAAAAATTTCATATTGCTGAATAGTTATATTGTTTAATTGTTGTTTATACAGGCTTAAATCATCGCATTACCAAATCAATCACCCTTTGCCGAATGTAAGTTTCCACTTCACTTTTTTATCAGTCGCATCCTCTTTTTTCATCATCCACAAATTATAATACTTGCCAGCAGCCCATTTATCAATAAACGTATCATAAAATCTGCTGCCAGGGTTACCGCTTTGCCCACCGGGATAAACACCATACGCTTCTGTTTCCGGCGTAAGGCTTACTACCATGCGCCAACTTGGGCCATGCGTTTCTTTTGTGGCATTAATGATGTGCACTCCACCACCAACCGGCAAATTAATACGACTGAACGGTTCAAGTTTGGTAAGATGGTTTACCCTGGTGGCTTTATACTTTGCCCATTCTAATTTACCCTCTGTATCTGCTTTCTTTAATTCAACTGTTGCTGCTTTAAAAGCTGCCATCACAGTTTCGCCCAATGTTTCTTTCTGTGCAGTTTCAATATTATCTACAAACTTATAAGCAGAATCTTTAAGCAGGGAATGAACCAATGTGCTCTCAAAAGGTTTTTTTATAAAGGCTGGCGCCGATTTATATTCATCATCATATACCGAATTGTAAAATGAATGCCAAAGCACTTCAAAAACCGTTGCGCCTTTTTCAGCAACATCATTGTTCAGGTTCCAGTTTATCAGCATATCAAAATATTTAGTTTCATCAGTATTCAACCCTGCCACATTTATATTTTTTATCAGTAAAGGCAAAATTTCTTCGGCAAAAATGTTGTAGTTGTTTGTTTGCAATGCCATCATATCATCAGTAGTTACCTGCTGCATTGCCGATAATTTTTTATTAATGATAAGCCCACGATAAATGGGATAATCATTGCCAAGATAATAAGGATAAGTACTGTCTGCCGGGTGTTGATTGGCACTGCTGATAAAGCCCCGTTCAGGATTGTATTGATAAGGCACTTCGTCCTGAGGTATAAAACCCTGCCACATAAAACTGCTGTCTGTGCCTGGCATTACAAAATCTCCCTGCCCTTTCCACTTAGCCGGCCATTTACCCTGTGTGCGGATAGCAATGTCACCACTCTTGGTGGCAAAGGCACAGTTTTGCCCGGGTGTTTGCAGGTTCACCACAGCAGCATTATAGTCAGTGTAATTTTGTGCTCTGTCAAGCAGGTAAAAAAGCTTAAGTTCATTGCTGGGGTCATGAGCTGTCCAGCGGAGTGCATAATCATGTTTATTGGTAGTTTCATTACCGCTGAAGTTCTTATCATACATCACAGGGCCAAATACAGTGTATGCAACACTATCTTTATAATCAAGGCTGTCTTTTACTTTGATTGTTTCCACACGCCACTCTGTTTGCTTCCACTCATTATTAAACCAATACTCTTTTCTTGAAGCATCTTTAAACTGTATTTTGTAATAATCTTTTACATCCCGTCCACCATTGGTAAACCCAAATGCACAGGAATCATTGTACCCAATGATGATAGCAGGTGCACCAGGGAAACTAACGCCATAAGTATTAAATGACGGACAGCTCAACTGCATTTCATACCAAAGCGAAGGAAGGTTTAATCCAAGATGTGGATCATTACACAATATAGGCGCTCCACTTTGTGTTTTTTTGCCACTCACCGCCCAGTTATTGCTTCCATTATCCCTGTCGGGCTGTTCATGACTGTAAGCAAGCAACTCTTTATTGTTGCTATATAATGAATCTGCAGTAGTTGGGGCTTTTACTGCAACTTTTGGCGCTGCATACGCAGTGCCTTTGGGTATTATCGGGTCAAGCGAATCCTGCTTTGATGGAAACAACAAATCAAAGTCTTCTTTGCTAAAAAAGTTTTTGGCATTCGTCATTTCAAAATCATTGTCGTGGCCCGACAAATCGTAACTCATGTATTTCAGGAACAAAGCTGTTTTTAAATTACTCCATGGTTCCGGTTTGTACCCAATCAGCTTATATTCTATTGGAAGTTTACTATCGTCAAGTAAACTGATATAAGCATTTACACCGGCAGTATAATTATCACACATTGTTTTAGTGGCTGGATCGGCTTCCATTTCTTTTACAGATATTTTTGCTGCATATCCCATACCCATCCTTCTGAATTCCCTGTCGTGTTGCAGCGCTTTACTTCCAATTATTTCGCTTGCCCTGCCGGCAGCAGCATGCGTCTGCAGTTCCATTTGCCACAGTCTGAATTTTGCATGAAGAAACCCCTGAACGAAGTACAAATCTTCTTCCTTCTCGGCAAATACATGCGGCACCAGGCGTTCATCAAAGTACACTTCTACCTTTCCCTTTAAGTTTGAAAAAGACAATGTGCCTCCAAAATCTGCTTCGGCCTTTTCAGCATTCTGCCAAATACCATGTTGTGGGCTCAATAGTTTTCCAAGTGGAGCAGGCAATACCACAGTAGTATTTAATATAAAAACCAGCGCTGCAGTGATTGCGGAAAAAATAATTAAAGGCAAGATTCTCATACGAAAAATTAAGGCTGTAATTTAAGTAAAAACTTATGGCAGCAAATAATTATGCTTTGAAAAAAGGAAACAAGAACGTATTTTACAAAAATCTGATTTGTTTTTCCCTGTAACAAAAAACAAAAAACATGAAAAGTATAGCCTTTACACTATTATTTACGGTTGTAGCTTTCTCAAGTATTACAGCACAGTCAAAATCTTTTCTCCGTGTGTATGATACAAGAGGAAAGAAAATTCACAAAGGCTACTTTGCCGGTACCACCGACAGCACATTGTTACTATATAAAAACGATACTGCCATTACAATTGTGCCAGCAGAACTTATTGGTAAAATAAAAACTAGGCACAGTGAGTTAAATCCAGTAGTTGGTAGTGCTGTTACACTTGGATTTTTATTCGGCGGCGCTGCACAAGTACTTAAAACTGGATTACGAGCCACTGACAAAGGAATCTTTCTTAAGGGCTTTGCTTTAGGTGCGCTTGCCGGGGGTATTACCGGAGCTATTGTGTTATCAGCGCAAAAGCGAAAGACCTTTTTAATAAATGGCAGCAGGAAAGACTGGTTACTACAGAAAAAAGAAATTGATAAAATAAAAATTAAAGCCCCTAACCCCGACAATCAGTAAAAACGAATAACCATTAAACCGCAGCAGGCTGTATTTTTGCTTCATGCAAACAGAAAATATCGATGTAAAAAATATTCTTGGCCTTCAACTACCTACCGACCCACGCTGGGTAAATCTTGCAGAAATGGAGTTGGAAGAAATACTTACCGACCATGCTTATTGTGAACAGAAAGCAGCTACCACCTGCATTTCGCTGATACAGCGCTATCCCGATAAAACAGAGATGGTGGAAGAGCTGTCGCCTATTGTTACTGAAGAATGGGGGCACTTTAGAATGGTGCTGGCTGAATTGAAGAAAAGAAATCTGCAATTGGGCAAGCAGCGCAAAGACGAATATGTAAACAGGCTGCTGGAGTTTCAAAAAAAAGATGGCAACGTGGAAGATCGATTTCTTGACAGATTGCTTACCATGGCATTAATTGAAGCCAGGAGTTGCGAACGTTTTAAACGATTAAGTGAAGGCCTAGATGATGAATATATGCGGAACTTTTATCGCAAGTTTATGGAAAGTGAAGCCGGGCACTATACTTTATTCATTACGTTGGCTGAGCATTACCTGCCGAAAGACAAAGTGAGAAAGCGCTGGAAAGAATGGTTAGAATTTGAAAGACAATTAATGAAAGAAATTGAAGTGAGAGGCGACAGGATACATTAATAACTTATAAACCAGTAAACTTTTTTATTTTTAGTACTTAATAAAAGGCAACCCCTCAAATGATAAACCATCTTCTTTATATAGATCCCGGCAGCGGCAGTTATTTGGTTCAAATAATAATTGCCGGCATATTAGGTGTTGGCGTGTTTTTCAAAAACATAAAACTATATATCAAATCACTCTTTCACCGTTCTCCTAAAAAAGAAGAAGGCGATACACCTGCCCAATAAATGAACACTACAGCACATCCATCGTCTTACCGTGATCCCTCCGGCTTCATTTTTGAAAAAGACGGAATAATATACCGGCAGGTAAACAATGTTTTCAAAGAAGATTTCGATTTTTTTATTTCCAGTGGTTGTTACACAACATTAACCTCAAAAGAATTGCTGATACCACATGAAACCATCACTGAAAATCTAACAGGCTCTCCCGAACATTACTGTACATTAAAGCCGGAGAAAATTGAGTTTATTTCATATCCTTACGAATGGAGTTTTAATATGCTGAAAGATGCAGCGCTGCTTACACTTCGGTTGGTTAAAGAAGCCGTTGCTCATAAAATGATATTAAAAGATGCCACACCATTTAATGTACAATGGTATAAAGGGAAACTGGTTTTTATAGACACCCTTTCGTTTGAAAAATATAATGAAGCGGCACCCTGGATTGCTTACCGGCAGTTTTGTGAAAGTTTTTTGGCCCCATTATTATTGATGCACTATAATAAAACAACACTTCATCAATTACAGTTGGCATATCCTGAAGGCATTCCGCTTGATATTGTCTCCAGGTTGCTGCCATTAAAAAGCAGGTTTTCATTATACACATACCTGCACATACATCTTCATGCAAAAATTTCCCGGCAGAAAAAAAATAACAGCAGCAATAAATCCATATTTTCAAAACAAAAGCTGCTCAATCTAATCAGCAGCCTTGAATCATTAATAACAAAGCTGGATATTCCCTACAAACAAAGCACCTGGTCAGAATATTATAGCGAAGCGGCAAACCGTAACAACTATCTTAGTGAAAAGAAAAAAATAATCAGCCAGTGGATTGATGAATTACCTGGTATTAAAAATGCTGCAGATCTTGGTGCAAATGATGGCGAATTTTCACAGCTGGTTGCCAACAAAAAAATTCCAACCATTGCTGCTGATTTTGATGCATGGTGCATCAATAATTTGTATAAAAAAGTAAAAGCATCAGGCAACAAAAATATACAACCATTCATCATTGACTTATCAAACCCTTCGCCTTCAATTGGTGTAAACAGCCAGGAGAGAATATCTTTTATAAACCGATGCAATGCCGATTTGATTTTGGCATTGGCATTAATTCATCATTTGACAATTGGCAAAAACATTCCATTTGAAAAAGTGGCTGCTTTTTTCAGTTATGTTGCAGATAACCTCATTATTGAATTTGTGCCCAGGGAGGATGAAAAAGTTGTACTGATGCTGAAAGACAAAAAAGACATTTACAATCACTACAACGAAGAGGAGTTTATTAAAGCTTTTGAAAAACACTTCCTCATAACAAACAGGAAACTGATTGGCAACAGCAGAAGGCTTTTGTTTTTGATGAAGAAAAAGAGATAAAGCTTCGATGTAAAAATTATTATGGCAGAGCAAGCAAAAGTTGGGAACAAAGAGAAATGGTTTATTCTAAAAAAATGGCCGCTATATATTTTATTGCTGCCCATTTTTTTTGTGACACATGGAGTAAAAGAAAATTTCGGCTTCATATTACCCGCCGATTATCTCCCACTCATTGGTTTTTATTGTGGTGGTTCTATCATACTCTACGGGGTATTTTATTTTTTTTATCGCAGCCAGGCCAAAGCAGGTATTACCAGCTTTCTTGCAATGACGGTATTTTTCTTTTATGGCTTTATACAGGATTTTCTAAAAGAACATTTCCCATCTGTAAACAGGTATAGTATATTGTTACCAATCTTTTTTTTAATGCTGGTAATTGCTGGCATATTGGTTAAAAAAAGTAAGAGCAATTTTAAACAGTTTAGTTTTTTTCTCAACAGCTTGCTGCTTATCTATACAGTTTTTGACTTATCTGTTATCATCACAAAAACGTTTTTGCCACCAGCAGACAAATTCTCTATATATTCCTTTGCACCAAACAGCCAATATAAAATCTGCGATACCTGCAATAAACCTGATGTCTATTTTCTTGTGTTTGATGAATATACCAGTTCACTTAATTTGAAAAACAACTTTGGTTTCAACAACCAGCAATTAGACAGTTTTCTTATTGACAAACAATTTCAAATTCAAAAACACAGCATCAGCAATTATAATTTCACACCATTCTCCGTTGCGTCTATTTTAAACATGTCGTACATCGGCGGTATTGATACCAGGAAAGTATCAGTAGATGACTATGCAGCTTGCAACAAATTGATAAGAGAAAACGAAGTGTGCAAATACTTTTCGGCTTCTGGTTATGACATTGTCAACTGCTCAATTTTTGATATTGCCGGCAATCCAGCTCCCGTAAACCAGGATTTTCTTCCGTTAAAAGCAAGACTTATTACAGATCGTTCGCTTTGGGGCAGGGTAAAAAAAGATTTATCCTGGAACCTGCTGACAGGAAAATTCAAAATGAAATGGTTTGCTGAAAATTCTGAGTACATCTACAAATACAACAACGACAAACTGATTACACTTGTAAAAAAAGAAGCAACAAAAAAAGCACGCAAGCCAAGATTTATCTATGCACATTACAACATGCCTCATCCGCCTTACTATTACGACAAGGATGGAAAAGAAACAGATAAAAAGAAATTATCGCATGAATATGATGCCGACAAAAATCTTTATGTCGGGTATTTACAATACAGCAATTCAAAAATCAAAGAGTTGGTGAATACTATTTTGCAAAACAGCAGTGGGCAAGCTGTTATTATTATCATGGGCGACCATGGTTTTCGAAATGATAAAAAAATGCCGCAGGATGCTTTCTTTCAAAATCAAAATGCAGTTTATCTCCCTAAAAAAAAATACCAGCAGTTGTATGACAGCATAAGTGCAGTAAATCAATTTAAAGTAGTGATAAATACTTTGTTTAATCAAAGCATCCCTCTGTCAAATGATTCAACCATATTTCTAAAAGATGCGTATTAAATAACTGCATAAAAAATGAAAAGACTGATAATTGATATGGACGGTGTGATTGCTGATGTATATAAACAGTTTATAGCAATGGAGGAAAAAGAGAGCGGCATAAAAATAAATCCAACCGATCTCATTGGCAAAGAAGAATATCAAGCCTTTAAAAACGGGCACAGGCATGTAAACACAAACGGCTTTTTTAGAAATGCTCCATTAATGAAAGATGCTGTGGAGGCTCTACGGTTGCTAAATGAAAAGTATGAGATATTTATTGTATCTGCGGCAATGGAGTTTCCCGGCAGTTTAGCAGAAAAACATGGCTGGCTTAAAGAACATTTTCCATTTATCACCTGGCAGCAAATAGTTTTTTGTGGTAGCAAAACAGTAATACAGGGAGATATTATGATTGACGACCACTATAAAAATTTAGACAACTTTACTGGTGAAACTATTTTATTTACACAACCGCATAATGAAGGGCATCCTGATAAAAACCATAAAAGGGTAAGCAACTGGAGAGAAGTAAAAAAACTTTTACTTGGTTAATGCAGCCTTCTCAAAAATGACAAACAATTCTGCCCCTGCCCTAGGCTTAATTGAATTATTACACAACTCCATTTTTTTTATTGCAAATACAGGTGCAAACAATTTTCTGTATTCCTGTTCATTACCGCCAAATGGCGGGCCGCCATCAAAGTCTTTATTAAATAACAGGCCTGCTAATCTTCCACCTGGCTTTAAAAGCTGTGGCATTTTTTCAGCATAGCTTTTTCTCAATGCAGGTTCCAGTGCACAAAAAAAAGTTTGCTCTACTATTAAATCGTACTGACCGCTGTGTTCAAAGAAATCCCCGCAAATAATTTTTACAAAAGGTTTGTACACGTCAAACTTTTTTTCCAATTCATTACAAAGCGTCGCTGAAACATCAATGAGAGTAATATTTGTAAAATCATTTTGCAGTAAATATTCCGCTTCGTAGCTATTGCCACAGCCGGGAATAAGTATGGCAATGTTTTTATTTTTCAATTGGTCGAAATATTCTTTTAAAGGCGGAGTTATAAAGCCTGTATCCCATCCAGTATCATTATTTAAATAACGGTTGCTCCAGTATTCGTTGTCAAGTGTTGTCATAAATGATGTTTTAAATCGCTGCTGATATTATCTGTTGTCCATTCCACTCTTTTTTCAAAAGGGTGCTTCCTTACATTGCAGTTTTGTTTGCTGCAAATAGAGCAGCTAAAGTCAAGGCAGCCATCTGAATGCACAAACAATTCAAGCGATTCGCCAAACTCAGTTTTCACCAATGCTGAAAGTTCATCAATTTCATTATGTGCTTCATGCACATTTAGGTACCAGGGCACAGTAAGATGGCAATCCACATGCAGCCTGCTGCCATACTGGATAATGCGAAGATTGTGCAGGTCAATCCAGTTTTCACGGCGGTTGTTATTAAGCAATGCCACCATCTTTTTTATGAGCGACTCATCTGCCTCATCCATAATACCAGCAATAGAAGTGCGTACAATTTTATACCCGGTAAACATGATGATAAAAGCAAACAGTATTGCCACGGCACTGTCAATCCACCATATTTTAGTAAAGTAAATAATAGCAAGGCCAACAATAATACCAATAGTAGAGTACGTATCCGTTTGTAAATGCTTACCGCTTGCAATTAACGCCAGCGAATTGTTTTTCTTTCCAGCATTTACACACACAGCCCCGGCTATATAGTTTACTATGGCCGTAGCCGCCACTAATAATATTCCGTAGTCAAGCTGGCTGATATTATGCGGATGAATAAGATTATTGATGGCTTCATAAATAATAACAAAACCCGCCACTGTTATCAATGTTCCTTCCACTGCTGCAGACACAAATTCTGCTTTACCATGACCGTACGGATGGTCTTTATCTTTTGGTTTGGCACTCACATAAAGGCTGTACACTCCTATCAGCCCGGCAATTACATTCACAGTGCTTTCTAATGCATCAGTTAAAATAGCCACAGAACCGGTAAGATACCATGCCACCAGCTTGGCAATAAAAAGTATAATACCGATAAGGGTAACTATTTGCTGAATGCGTAGATTTTGTTTTGCTGTTGCCACTAAAAAAAATTATACCGCAAATATAAAAGCTATGAGGTAAAATATTAAGTTGCACTATCACTGCTGCTTTGTATATTACAAACATTCGCTGTATCTTTTAAACTCATTTTAGTTATTATGGAAAATAGTCTTGCGCTGCTCATCTTTTTTTTCTTTTACCTGCGGAAAGTGCTGCAAAGCAAGAAGACAATGCCTTCTACTGACAAACTGTTTATTGCAGGTATTATCGCAACGATTGCACTGCTCATACTCAAAAGCAATTTCCCGGTAATACGCCCTTTCCTGGCATGGCCGGTACATGGGCTTATGTTTTTTTTAGTCTATCTGTGCATTACGAAAAAAGAATTTCAGCCGGCAAAAATGTTTATGTATGCACTTATGCCCATGGCCGCTATCAATTTTGTTGAGGATGTGGCAGAAATTGTGTCACCTTCTTTTTATAATGAATGGGAAACCTATTTTGAGATCGCCAGCATTTTTTCGTTGGTATGGCTTGTAACCATGCTCATCATAAACAACCGCCAGCGTAAGGCATTGTTGAAAGAAAGGGCAAAGCTGGAAGAAAAAGAAAAGGAAGCAAAGATAGCAGCAGAAATGAAAGCTGTACTTGAGGTACAAGTGGCCGAAAGAACAAAAGAATTGGTGGGGCAAAAGTTAGAACTTGAAAAAGCTCTGGGCGATTTGAAAGCAGTGCAGCAGCAATTGATACAAAACGAAAAAATGGCCAGCCTTGGTGAACTTACCGCCGGCATTGCACATGAGATACAAAACCCACTCAACTTTGTAAACAATTTTAGCGAAGTAAATAAAGAATTGCTTGCAGAGATGAATGATGCTATCAATAATGGCGATTATGAAGAGGCAAAGTCATTAGCAGCAGATATATCTGGCAATCAGGATAAAATAAACTTTCATGGCAAGCGTGCTGATGGCATTGTAAAAGGAATGCTGCAGCACAGCAGGAGCAGCACAGGTCAAAAAGAAATGACTGACATTAATATTCTTTGCGATGAATATCTCCGCTTATCCTATCACGGACTAAGAGCCAAAGACAAAACTTTCAACGCAAGGTTTGAAACATCATTTGATGGAAGTGTCGGAAAAATAAATGTGGTGCCGCAGGATATAGGCAGGGTGATTTTGAATTTAATCAACAATGCTTTTTATGTAGTGAATGAAAAAAAGAAAACCGGAATTGAAGGATATGAGCCAATGGTAACTGTTTCAACAAAAAAAGAAAACAACAAAGTTTTAATTTCTGTTACAGACAATGGCAATGGTGTTCCTGATTCAATAAAAGAAAAAATATTCCAGCCATTTTTTACTACCAAGCCTACCGGGCAAGGTACGGGACTGGGCTTATCTTTAAGCTATGATATTGTAAAAACGCATGGTGGTGAATTAAAACTAGAAACAAAAGAAGGGAAAGGAACTACATTTATGATTATTCTTTGAAAAAAGAAATATACACTACATGAAATTACTTTTTCAAACGCTGATTTCCCTTTTAGTGCCTTTCGCCCTTTTAGCACAATCGCAGGACATCAACCAATTAAAAGATAAAGTACGTTCGGAAACAAATGACACAGCAACACTTTTTCTGCTTAATGACATTATCGAATTTTACTCTGAAACAAACCCAGACAGTACCTACTTATACGCCGAAAGAGCAAATAATACAGCTCAGAAACTAAACCTGAAACTGGAACAAGTACATGCTCTTGGCAAAATGGGATATGCACTAAATAACAAAGGGAATTATCCAAGGGCTTTGCAAACTTTTTTGTCTGCTGTTGCCATTGCCGAAAACCCGATAAGTGAGAAGAATATTCTTAGCAGCAGTTACCCGCCGCCTGATGAATTTACACACAGGAAAACAGCAGCTATTAACCAGCGTTTCGATAAACTTAGCCACATATATCAATACATGGGATTGCTGTATAGCAATATGAACAATTTACCGAAAGCCATATCCTATGAAGAAAAAGCTTTGTCGTTAGCAAATCAAACTAATAATGTCAAACTTCAGTGCATCATTAACAGTGCTCTTGGCAGGATGTATTTTCTCTCAAAGAAATACGATTCTGCTTTTTTGTTGCAAAACAAAGCATACAATTTAGCGATAAAAGAAAATTACGAAAGATACCTGGGAACAATGCTTTTGAATATTGGCAGGGTGCTGCTTAGCCAGGGTAAACGACATGAGGCCGCACAATATTTCATCCGGGCATCCAAAGCAAGCAAAGAGCAAAAGTACTTTAGGGGAGTAGTGGCAAGCAACCTGCTGCTTGCAGATTATTACAAGCAGGAGCAGAAAAAAGATTCGGTATTTATATATATCAACGATGCATTGTCAACAGCTCAAACACTTGATGCTCCTGACCTGCTGTTACGATCCTACCGTTCACTTTCAGACTTTTATACTACCTATACCAATGCCGACAGTATTGTAAAATATCAGTCGCTCATAATAAAAATTAACGATAGCCTGTTCAATGCAAAGCAAGCACAGCAATTTCAAAATATTGATTACGATGAGCAACAGAAAACATTAAGCCTGGAACAGGAAAAGGCAGCTCTACGCAACCGTATCAAGCTATACTCATTATTGATTGGATTGGCTGTATTACTTACTGTTGCAGTTGTGCTCTATAGAAATAATAAACAAAAGCTAAAGGCTAATAAAAAACTTGAAACGGCTTTAGGAGAATTAAAAGCTGCTCAATCTCAGCTCATACATTCAGAAAAGATGGCTTCCCTTGGAGAACTAACTGCAGGTATTGCCCATGAAATTCAAAACCCGTTAAACTTCGTTAATAATTTTTCTGAGGTAAATAAAGAGTTGCTTACAGAGATGAATGAAGAAATATCAAAAGGAAATTATGAGGAAGTAAAATCTATTGCGAAGGATATCACAGATAATGAAGAAAAAATAAATCATCATGGCAGGCGTGCTGATGGAATTGTCAAAGGAATGCTTCAGCACAGCAGGAGCAGCACAGGTCAAAAAGAAATGACTGACATTAATATTCTTTGCGA
>CAZBTD010000082.1:0-6570 GCA_964494815.1 uncultured Ferruginibacter sp.
TCCAGTGTGGTTCTTATTTCGGGAAGGTCTTCTGCAATGCTTACACTTATCATGCTATAAAAGTACTATTCTCTTTTACAGGGTATATATAAGTTTTGTTAGGGGCGATTACTTCTTTTTAGCAATACCAACTACTATTTTTTCAAGGTTTTTCTCTTTAAAATATGTTTTGCTTATTGATTCTGCTTCCTTTAGCAATGCAGGCATTTTGGTTTGTTTGCTGCCAAGCAATTGGTACGCTTTTTTTGTTGCAGCGGCTTCATTGGCATTTTCTGTTTGCTGTAAGGCTTCTTTAATAGCTACAATGGTTAATCCATTATCTTTTAATTTCCCCAAAGCATCAATCATCCAGCTCAGCGAAAGAAAATAATTTTTATCAAGCAGTAAAAAATATTTGCTATCGCCTGCATCAGGCATTTTATTAAAAGGAGAGTTTACAATTTCTTTAGTAAGGTATTTTGAAAGGTGCTTTGCAGTTTTATTATTAGCTGCTAATTGAACAACGCCCTGCAAGGCCTGGGGATAAATGCTGAGCCAGCGGAGTTTACGCCGGAGTTCATGCACATCCTCTTCCATATTGTCGAAATGATAATCGGTGCTGTGTGTAAAATCAATAATGCTTTTAATTGCCTTGTGATAAAAAGATTCAATAGCTGCTATTTCTTTTTCTTCGTTCTTCCAATCTGCATCAGAAAGCTTCTTTCTTATTTTTATTATCCTTTCATTGCTGCTGTCAACCCATTTTTTTTCAACCAGCACATCATTCAGGTGTTGTACTTTTTCTCTTGTTTGTGCCTGCAGGTATTGTAAGATATTCGCTGGTGTTTTTTTATTCTTTGCTAAATTTTTAGCAATGGAATCATAATAGTCAATAGCACCCAATCCATCTTCCAGCAATTTAAAATGCTCTTTCAGTTTTGTAAACTTCTTTTTGTTGTGTATTTCAATATACATTTTTGCCAAAGCTTCAAGCATAAACAATGGCGTACGGGCATTATTTTGATACAGGAACAAAGCAGGGTTCTTTTGCTTATCTGCTTTTGCAATAAGTATCTCTAATTTGTCGAGAAAAAAATTAAAACGTTCTAATCCCTTATGCATGTTAATTATTTTATTTTTCAAAAAATGATACAGCACCACCAACCCATTCCTTGTCTTTATTATAGCGTGTGCCAATCATTTTTCCTTTGCTTAATCTTGATAGGTTGTGTGTGCCAACAGGCCTTGCCCATTCCTTTTTCCAGAAGTAAAATAATCTTATTTCTGCTTTTGCAGGAATGTCTAATGTTTGTATCACATCAGCGTATTTTACTTTTTGTTGCAATATCCAGTTCTCCGGGTCTTTTACTTTTTCAATATCTTCTTTAGTCACATCAATTACCACACCCATACCGGCAAAAGAAAACAAAGGTTTCAAAACATAGTTTTCCAAATCAGTTGGTATTGCTTTCAACTCATTCAGGTAAACTGTTTTGGGTACATAAGGGTTGCTTATCAGCGGCAGAGTAAACTTGCTTATCCTGTAAAACCAGTTAGGATGAGAAACCCATTCCACTTCCCACGGATGTTTAAAATCAATGATGTTGCCTAAGTCCTTTTGCTGCTGCAGGTCATCAAATATTACACGGTTATAAATTCTTTTTACCTGTATTTTTTTGCCGTTGCTTTCGTAAAATAATTTATTGCCTTCCGGGATGAGCTTGGTAAGACAAACGGTTTTTAAACCCAACACATTTTCTGTACAATAAAAATCAATTCTTGTTTTTTGTTGCTCAGGATAAATTTCAAGCAGTATTACATTCTCCGGATTTTCACCGCCAATTACAATATCTTTCAATAATTGTAAATAAGACTCTTCATCATAGTTATTCAAATAAGCATCATGCGTTGAAGGCACATTGGCATACTCCCTTGTAAACCTTGTATGAAATGCTTGGAACGCAAATAAGGTTGGGAAGCCCTGCATCTCTATTAGCTGTGGTTCCAGTTCGCCGTTAGCATTTTCGCACACGCCAAAATCGAAGGCAATAAAATCGGTGTGGGCTGTTTCATTTGGCACCACTATATCTTTTGGAATAGATCGGTTGGTAAGTGAAATAAAATCGGGTTTCACTATCACATCAATAATATCATCACAAGCATCCAGCATTTTTTGTGTAAAATCTTTTGGAACAAATACAGGTGTTTCTGCATTCCTGAAATCCAGAGAACCAGGGTGCAGATTTTCAATTCTCTCTACATAGGCTTTATATTTTTCTTCGCTGAAATTTTTATTAAACTTTTCTCTAAGCTCTTTTTGCATGGTAACAGTGTTATTTTAATAAATAATTGTGCAGAATAAAAGTAGGGATATTTAATTAAGGTTTGCCGGGTAAGCAAAATAAAAAAGCTGCTTATAAAAGCAGCCTCATAAGATATTTACAACTTATCACTGATAACAGATCTCTGTCTTCATATCTCTACCAATTGTGCACTCTCTACCGCTACTCTTAAAAAGTTTGGCAGCACATTGTTGTGTGTATGCAGTATTTTATCAGGATCATTAAGGTGTTCAATCATGCTTTTCCATTTTTCTTCACCGTGGTTTTCAATTACTGTTTTTTTCTTTTCTTCAGTTTGCAGGTACATACTCATACCAATTGCATCGGCTTCGGGGTGAAATTGTGTGCCAATCATATACTCATTAAACCTTGCAGCCATTACAGCTCTTTCCAAATGCGCCACATGTGGCCTTTCTTTTTCTATTGCTAATATAGCGCCACCCATTTCTTTTATCTTATTATGATTTGGCTTTACCACCTGGTAGTCACGGCTGTCAACAGCAAAAAATGGATCCAGTAAATTATCAAACACAATTTCATCTTTTCCATCGTTCAGTAAATGAATCGGAAATACTCCAAATGAGGTGCTTTTTCTTTTATTAACCGTGGCAATTTTATAATGCCTGCAGGCAAGCTGAAAGGAGTGGCAAATAAAGAAAACATATTTTTTTTGAACATGGGCCTCATTATTATTCCAGTGTTCTACCTGTTTTAGCCAGTGGAAATAAACTTTTTCCCATTCGCTGCCCTCGCTTTCTAATGGGCTGCCGGGACCACCGCTGGAAATAAAGAAATCATAACTCATATCCGGCACCTCTTTTTTCAGCCTTACGTCAAATTCATGCGTTTCAATATCGAGATGGTTAAAATCACCAAACTGCTGGAGTATCTCACGGATACAACGCATGCCCTGGTTAGCATGTCCTTCATAAAGGTCTAAAACGGCGATTTTAATGGGTAGTTTTTCCGGAGAATTCATGTGTAAAAGTAAAGATTTTTATAAACCTGTTTTTTATTTTGGTCAATGATGAATGTATTCATGCAATCCTTAATAATTATTCAACGAAAAACTGCTTTTTTTAGCATGAGTTTAGATGTTTTATGTTTTGTTATGTGGATTATTATTTCTCATCCGTGGGGTTAACATTAGGTTAAAATAATTAACTTTAGCCCTTGTGCATTTGTACCTGCTGAAAACACTTGCAATGCTTAACAGTATTGCTTTTAATCCTCAAAAACCAAGACTGACAATACTTAACGCTCAATACAAAATGAAAAGAATTCTATCGATCTTTTTTGTTACCCTGTTTGTAAACTCAGTACATGCACAAAGCGGCTTTAGTTTTAGCTGTGCAAGAGATACAACAATTGACTGTACCCAAAGTTGCATTACGCTTAAAGCTTACATTCCCGATGTGCATGCCCTGGCAGACGATTATGAAGTAAATGAGCTTAAGACTGGTGGAGGCAGATGCTTTAAGGCGCCGGTTTCTCCTGCTATACCAGGCACTTCGGCAAACCTTGACAGGGATGATTTATATACGCCGATTATTCAATTACCAAATGATGCAGACAGTATTTTCGATTTCCCTTTTTATGGATTTATATTTAACCAACTCGTAGTTAATACCAATGGTATTATTTCATTTGATCTATCAAATGCAAATACTGGAGCTCAATGGACTATCTCAGATCCTACATTACCGAGTACAGCTTATGATCAAGCAATCATCATGGGGCCTTATCATGATATTGATATTGAAAACCCAACTACTTCTCCGGACAAGCAGATTAAATATGATATAATGGGTTTTTATCCTTACAGGAAATGGGTGCTTTCGTTTTATAAGGTTCCCTGTTATTCACAAACCTGCTGGTCAAAGATTAATAATACCTACCAAATATCACTATATGAAAGCCTCGGTATTATTGATGTACATCTATGGGGCAGGGAAATTTGCCCAACCTGGAATGGTGGCAATGCGATGATTGGGATTCAAAATTATGACAGGGATAAAGGATTGATGGCGCCAGGAAGAGAGGCTAATACAACACCACGCTGGGGAGCTCCGGTTATGGAAGAAGCATGGAGATTTACTCCCAAAGAAGGGCCCACCTTATTTAAAAGAGTGGAGCTTTATGACCTGAGCGGAAACTTTGTAGCAAATGGAGATACTACAAGTATTGGCGAAAGCACTTTTGAAGTTTCCTTTAATAATATTTGTCCCACTGTAACAACAACCTATGTTATTAAATCCACTTATTACCATTGGGGTTTCCCTTTTATTACAGATGAAGTACATGGATACGATACTTTAACTGTTTTTAAAAATGGTTCTATTCCATCAATTGATTTAACCGTGGTAGATGCACAATGTGGAGCTAATCCTAATGGCAGTATTACTGTAACAGCTCCTGTAGGTGCCAACTATGAATATTCAACCGATGGTGGCGCTAATTACCAGGCTTCACCTAATTTTTCACTTCCACCCGGTTCATGGACAATCACAGTACATGATAAAACTGGTACCTGTGTTGCTTCTAAAGACACAGTAATAACATCCCCAACTACTTTAACCGGGTCGGTAACAGCATTTACAAATGCTTCATGTCCTACGGCAAGTAATGGGTCTGTTACTGTTGCAGGTAGCCTGGGCACTCCTTTTGCCGGCGGTTTGTATGAATATGCTATAGATGGAGGTAGCACGCCAGTTTTTAGTGGTAATAATGTATTTAATAACCTTTCTGCTGCTGATCACACAGTTGCAATAAGGGATGCTGCTGGTTGCGTATTTACTTTCAATTACACAGTTAACAGTAACCCTGTATTTACAACTTCAGCAAACTCAACTAATGCTACCTGCAGAGGCGTTGCCAATGGCAGTATTAGTGTTATCCAGCCTTTATCCGGCGTTACTCCTTTTGAGTATTCTATTGTTGGTTCGCCAGTGGCTCCACAATTATCTAATGTGCTGACAGGCCTTTTTGGCGACAGTACCTATACCGTGCAGGTAGAGGATAATATTGGTTGTATATACACTTTTGACCAAACTGTTGACAGCGACCCCGGTGTTACTGCTAATTTTACTCCACGTAATACATCCTGCAATGGTATTGCTAACGGCTATATAGCTATCGAAGCACTCAACGGCTCTGCTCCTTATTTTTATTCTGCAGATACAGGCGTCACATTTTTACCACTTGATACAATTCGAAACCTTGCCAGTGGCGCCTATACTGTAATTGTACGTGATAATGTGGGATGTCTTTATTACTCCTCTGAAATAACAATTATTGATGGAACCGGTGTAAGAGGAACTTTTGATGCATTTGATGCATCCTGCAACGGGGTAAGTAATGGCTCAATAGTTATCCATCCAACTCTTTTTACAGGAACTGCTCCTTATTTCCTTTCAACTGACGGCGGTAGCTCATTTAATCCAATAGATACAATAACGGGGCTTGCCCCAGGTAACTACGGTGTGATATTAAAAGATGCTGTGGGTTGTTTATATCCCTTCCCTCCAATAACGGTTGGGGCTGGCCCGGGAGTAAGAGCTACTTTCCCTGTTGGAAATTCTGCCTGTTCAGCAGCCAGCACCGGGTATATTGCAATAGAACCAACCGCTGGATTTGGTGCGGCGCCATTTCAATATTCAACTGACGGAGGTGTTACTTATTTCCCGTTAGATACAATACGCAACCTTGCACCAGGTAATTATTTTGTGGAAGTAAAAGACGATAATGGCTGTATTTATGATTCGCCACCTTTAGTGGTTGGGGCCAATGATCCAGGGGTATCAGCAAATGTTGTTACAAAAGTTACAGAATGTGATGTTGCAACTACTGGTCAAATATTTGTAGAACCAACATCTGGTGTTGGGCCATTTACTTATGATCTTGATAATGCAGGCCCTGTTCTGCTTGCCGATACATTACGTAACCTTGATAGCGGCACACACACAATTGTACTTACAGATGCGTTAGGATGTAATATTACCTTAACTCCTTTAGTTGGTATTGGTACTGGGGTATCTGCTACTGCCACTACAAAAGTTACTGCTTGTGATATAGCCAGTACGGGTCAAATATATGTTAACCCAACAGCAGGTATTGGCCCCTTTGTGTATGAGCTTGACAATTCTGGATCGTTTGTTCCACTTGTGGATACATTGCGTAATCTTGATAGCGGCACACATAAAATTGTGCTTAGGGACGCTGCTGGTTGTACGTTTACCTTAAACCCGGT
>CAZBTD010000082.1:6580-9757 GCA_964494815.1 uncultured Ferruginibacter sp.
GTGGGTGTTACTGCTAATTTCGTTACAGAAAACTCAGCCTGCCTGGGTGTAAGCACTGGCCGTATTATCATTACTCCAACAAATGGTATTGCCCCATTCAGATATACAATGGGAACTGTTGGCCCTCTTCCTTTAGATACAATCAGGAATCTTGCATCAGGCAATTATAATATTACTCTTACTGACGCTGTTGGCTGTTCTTATGATTTGCCTGCAGTAACAGTGAATAACAACATTGGTGTTACTGCAAGCTTTACATCTGTAAAAGCAGCTTGTGCAGGTTCTGCAACAGGTGCCATTATAGCAAAACCTCTTACTGGAAACAGGGTATTCCGGTATTCACTTGATGGAGGCGTTACTTTCCAATATGATAGTGTGTTGAGAAACCTGGCTGCTAATTCCTATAATGTTTGGATAAAGGATACAACTGGTTGTGTATTTAATTCCCCTGTTCAAACAGTGACTGATAATCCTGGGGTACTCACAAATCCATCCACCATTAAAAATGCCTCCTGTGCAGAGGTGCCTAATGGCTCTATTACTGTAAATGTAACGGCGGGCATTCCACCATACTCTTACTCAATAAACCCTGTTGCTGGAACAAAAACAGGTAATGTTTTTTCTGGTTTATCAGCAAGGGTTTATGATATTACTATAAGTGATAGTGCTGGATGTACCAAAGTAATTAACGAACTGGTTGAAAATAATCCTAAAGTAAAAATTGATTCTTTCAGTGTGGTAAGGCCAACCTGTAAGGGTTTACTTAATGGAACTGTTACAGTTAATGTATCGCTTGGCGACGGACCATATCAATATGCAATCGATAACATTTCATCATACAGTAATTCAAAAACTTTTACTGGTGTAGGCGCAGGTGTACACAGGTTCTATGTAAAAGATGCTAATAATTGCCTTGTTGATTCAGCAATTACAATAACGGAACCCGATCTACTCACATTGGGATTAACAAGTGCTACTACCCCAGCTACCTGTAGCGGAAACCCCGATGGTAAAATTGAAGTAACAGCACAGGGCGGTACGGTAAAATACCAATATACACTTGATGTTGCTGGCCTCACTGGTTACCAGGATGAAGCTGTGTTTAATGTGCTGAAAGGAAATTATACAATAACTGTAAAAGATATTTTGGGATGTACTGCGTCGGCAAATGCGGTGGTTGATTCCGTATTTACAATGTTCCTCAGCCTGGGCGCTGATACAACTATTTGTGCAGGTAAAGGAATTACACTTGCACCAATTACAAATACAGAAACAAGCATCTTTACTTATACACCTAATACATCATTAACAAGCGATGCTATCAAAAACCCTGTTGCATCACCTTCTGATACTATTACTTATTCACTTTCGGCAACATGGGGCTTATGTACACTCACTGATAATATCAAAATAAATGTATTGCACCGGCCAATTCCTGATGCAGGTAATGATACAATTATATGTTATCAAACAACTGCATCATTGCACGGCAGTGCCACCGATACATCGGGTACAGTTAATTATTCGTGGGGGCCATCCAACCTTGTTGATAATATTAATTCAATTAATGCAATAGCAACACCGCCGCCAATACCAGGCAATTATTCATTTATTCTTACTGTGACAGACAATTATGGTTGTAACTATTCTGAAACAAGTAAAATGACGGTAAGCATGTTGCCCAATCCTGCACCATTTGCCGGTAATGATACTAATGCGGTGTATGGCATTCCCCACCAGTTGTATGGCTCTGGTGCTGGCCCTGGTGGCACTTACCAGTGGGCTTTGGCTACTTTGCCAATGCCAAACGGAAGCGCTGTGTTTACTAATGCCGACAGGGCAAGTGCATCAGTAATATTTCAGCCATTGGGCAACCCTCAGGGAGTTACTTACAATGAAAACTATTATAATGTAGTATTGCGTACCAGCGATGCTGGCGGTTGTACTGGTTATGATACTGTAAAGGTGCATGTGTACCAGGGGCCAACTTATTATTGCCCGAATGCATTTTCACCGAATGGGGATGGCGTTAATGATGTATTCAGGCCAATTCCAGTAGGTATAGTAGGTACAGAATTCTTCCGGATTTACAACCGCTATGGACAAATAGTGTTTGAAACAAACCGCTTCATGGATGGATGGGATGGAAGGTTTAAAGGAGATCCGCAACCAGTAGGAGCTTATGTGTGGATATTGAAAGGGAAGGACAGAAATGGAAAAGTAATTCAATCCAAAGGCACAGTGATGCTGGTTCATTAATAACTATTTTATCAAAATATATTTTAAAGTTAATCCCGGGTCAATGCCCGGGATTTTTATTTGCAATTATAATGTGTTGCAAAAAGCACAGTGTCATTTTTAAATAAAACCTTAGTGGATTGTACAGACAGTGAAAAAGTGTTTGATTGTTAGTTAAGAAAATTCTTGTTTATTATTCATTGTTTTAATGAGATAGATTTATCCTGCTAACAGGAGTTTCTGCAGGCGTTACAAACTCTGTTTACAATATTTGTATTGCATCCATCCTTACAAAAACAAAAAGTCAAAAGGAGAGGGAAGTAGTAGCAGTAAAAAATCATTTCAGATTACAGGTCATTTGATAGTTACAAAACACCTTCTTCAAAATTTGCATCGCTATAATCTTTTACCACATTATATAAGGTGTCTCTTTCCACTGGCTTACGATGTACCTGTTTTATTAATGTTACCAGTTCTTCGGTTGTCATAGTTGGAGTTTGTTCTTCGCTGCCAGCCATGCTGTAAATTTTTGTGCTGTCATCAATAGTACCATCAATGTCATTTACACCATAGCTTAATGTAAGCTGTGCATTTTCTCTGCCAAGCATAGGCCAGTAGGCTTTCAGATGAGGAAAGTTGTCAAGATATATCCGGGCAATAGCATACATACGCATATCTTCCACCACAGAACTTTCTGCTACATAGCTCATGTCATTATTACTATTGCGGAATTTTAAAGGGATAAATGTATTAAAGCCTTTTGTTTTATCCTGTAACTCCCTCAATTGCCTCATATGATCAATGCGGTGTTCGTAGTTTTCGATATGGCCATACAGCATGGTGGCATTGCTATGCATTCCCAACTTGTGTGCCGCTTCGTGTATTTTTAGCCACCCTTCGGCATCCACCTTATCTCCTGCAATTTCCAGTCTTATTTCG
>CAZBTD010000082.1:9767-16454 GCA_964494815.1 uncultured Ferruginibacter sp.
CGGGGGCAAATATTTCGGCTCCACCACCAGGAAGGCTGTCAAGGCCAGCCTCATGCAATTGACGCATTCCTTCTTCTACAGTAAGCTTAGCTTTACGAAACATATAATCCAGTTCTACTGCCGTAAATGCTTTTACATGCAACTCCGGCCGATGGTTTTTTATTTTCTGCATTAACTCAATAAAATAAGCCATATCCATTTTTGGATGAACGCCGCCAACAATATGTACTTCAGTTATAGGCTTTCCATCATAGCTTTTTACTATATCAAGCATTTGATCAATACTTAGTTCCCATCCTTCTTCCCGGTGAGCATACAGCCTGCTATATGAGCAGAATTTGCAACTGAACACACATACATTGGTAGGTTCTATATGAAAGTTCCTGTTGAAGTAAGTAGTATTACCATGCAGCCGTTCTCTTATGAAATTGGCCAATGAACCTACAAATCCAAGGCTGCCTTTTTTAAAAAGAATAATACCTTCTTTATCAGTTATCCTTTGCTGCTGTTTTACTTTTTCTGCAATAAGCTTAAGGTCTTTATCTGTAGTAAACTGGATGAGGGTATCTATAGAGGCAGTCATAATTTTTTTTGCAAAGTTAACTGTGCAGATGGGATATAAACAAATGGGGCACAACTTAGTTGTGCCCCATTCATATTTTTTCAACACATTAATTACTGTGTCTTTACAATTCTTTCTATTACAGTTCTGTTTGTGTAAATCATTTTCAGAACATACAAGCCATTGGCAAGGCCTTTAAGGTCAACAGTAATCTGGCGTGCAGCATTACCATTGTAATCTTTGTGCCATACCAACTGCCCTGCAGAATTATACACTAATACAGCCTGTAAATCTGTTGGTGGTTCTACTGCGGAGTGATGAATGAGGAAGCGGCTGTTAAATGGATTTGGATAAATCAAATATCCCTGATCTTTTAAACGCTGTGGCAATACCTGGTCATAGATATTGATATTATCAATCCACATATTGTTTTGCTTATTTCCTTTCATTGCAAAATATACCTGGAAGTTTTCGCTGTTGCCAACATATGGCGTCAGGTAAACTTTTTCGTTTCTCCATTCGCCAGCGTTTACGGGCTTTTTCGGCATAAACGGAGTAGTATAAGTATAGTTGGGGTCGTTAATTGTTTGCAATGAAACACCCCATTTTTTCCAAACAGAAGTAAATGTAGCACCACAATCATTAGTAATAAGCAGTTCCAGTGTATCTAACGGGAACACTGTAGAGCCTGGATAATTAGCCCCTGACTTATAAGCCATATCAAAGCTTACAAACAATGAGTCACTGTTGCTATTGGTATTTACAATTGGGCTGATAAAGTAGTCAACCGCATTGTTCCTGTTAGAAGTATTTGGATTGTTCATAAGCAAGGCACCATTACCAGTTCTGGCAGAAGTGGTGCTGCTGTCCCATGTGGTACCGCCATTTACATCATACACTCCCCAGTTTGTTGGAGGGAAAACACTTTCTTCAAAGCCTTCAACAATTGGCATGTTTTCATCTTTTATAACTGTAAACCTTTTCTTCAAATAATCATTTGAAGGATCCTGGTCGGGAATGCCGTTAGGGTTTAAAGTGAATACTTCAATAACATGTGCACCATATGAAACTGTAGCAGATGGCAGTGTTGCTATAGTACGGTCGCATTTGCCAAGAGCGCCACTCCATTGGTAAGTAACAGTATCAGTAGAATTATCTAATACATACCTGATGGTCAATGTTTTTGTAGTATCTGAAGCCCTGTTGATAAATGCAACATTGGGTGAGAAAGTGGTATTGCAAATTGCAGGTAATGGGTCAACAACCTGGTCAAGCAATGTATTTGAAATTTGCCCGGCAAAACCTGTAATGTTGATGCTGTCTACGTATAGGTTGTTTCCAAAATCAGTATAGCTCTGGAAACCGATACGCAGGTTTTTAATTCCGTTGGCACAAAAATCTTTTAAAATAACAGTTTCTTTTCTCCATTGTGCATTACCACTTGGCGTAAAGTCCTGGTCAGAAGTAGTAGCAACAGTACTTAAAGTGCCGCCGCCTTTTGCAAAATTTGTACGCTGCCATGTAGCGCCACAATCACTTGAATAAACTATAATAAGTGAATCATTGGTTGGAGGCGTGCCTGCATCTTCGTAACGCTGGTGCGCTACATAAAAAGACAATTTTAATGAATCATATTTTTCAGTTACTATAGGAGGAAGGCTGAAAATATCTCTTTCACCAACAGCACCGTAGTTGTAAAAATCCATCTTCATGCTGCCGGGGCCTGGCCTTCCTACAGTTGCCCTTTCCCATGTAACATCGCCATCAGGGTTGATTACCTGTGAACCATTATTTGGAGGAAAAGCAGTAGCTGCAAAATTTTCTGTAAAAGGTATTGTAAGTGGGGTACCTGTATTAAAGTTATAAGTAAGAGTGTCGTTTTGTGGATTGCCATCAACACCACCGTTTGGTGCTGATAAAATAAACCTTAATGCATTATTACCTGCTACCGCATTTTGTGGGCTTAGGGTAATATTCTGGAATTTTCCAGAAGCAAGGTTGTTTAGGGTAAATGTTTCTGTAACTGTATTAAGGCCATTTACAGAAGTTGTTACTGTGATTGATCTTAAAACAGTAGTGCCTACATTGCTGATACGCAATCTTGGAACAAAAGTGCCAGGACATGTTTGTTTTGGATAAACAACACCAACAAGATCACAATTTGGTTCAACAGGATTTGCTTCAGCACCACCTGGACTTACTACATAAACAGGAGCAGCATCCAAAGCTGCCATGGTGCCAGGAAACTGTGCGCCAAGAGTAGTAAGATAACCACCGCCACGGCAATTTTCTAATACATAATGCATCCTTGCCACCTGCCCGTTTGTGAACATAGAATAGCAGGCGTCATCAGTATAATCCATATAGTTTTGATACATTCTTGCTACGGGATTGGGGCAGCCATTGTTTAATGCTCCTGTAGCACAACCCTGAAACTGACCATTTGCCCTTGGGGTATCATCGCTGCCAGCCAATAAGCTAACAGGCAACTGGCAACCAGGGCTTGCTAACTGCCTGAAATCTGCACCATCAACGCAAGGATTATTGTCGCCACCTGTATGATATAAGCCAAAGTTGTGGCCAACCTCGTGTACAGTTGTACGGCTTAGTTTGTATTCGTCATAAGAAAAACAAGCATCAGCAAAGCACCTGTAATCAACACATACACCGTCGGCATTGGTAGTACCTGCTGCAGTGCCCGGGCCAATTGTTGGAGCTATTCCTAACAAACCAGATGCACCGCCATCACCAACATAGATGTTATAATATTTAGTTATGTCCCATCCTGTAGAACCACCAGTGGCCGTGTTTGAATTTTTTATTGGCTGGGGGTTACCGCCGGCAATTTCAGTGGTACCTACAACCCTTATCACACCTGTTGTATATCTGCCCTGGGGGTCCCTTTTTGCTCTTGTAAACCTTAACACAGAATGTCCTCTGCGATCACAAAAACCACCTCCTGCACAATTGGCACTGTCAGCATTTAAGCCAGAAAAGTCTTCATTTAACCTTGAAAAGAAAGCATCCACAGCTTCGTCTGTAATGATCCATGGGTTGGGTAATACTATGTGTACAACCACAGGTATTATTACCGAGTCTGGCAAAGATGTGGGGGTAGGCGCAGGTGTTAAAGGCCTTTGTGCATTCGTATTGTTGGTACGATTGCTAAGCCAGGCCTGGAAGTCCCTTTCATTCTGCTCAACTCTAGCTCTTAGTTCAGGGTCGGTTTGCATCTGGCGGTCAATTCCCTCCATGGTGCCACAGCGCTTCATTTCAGAAGCTGGTTTGTTTTTCGAGGCTTTAACAGGTTTTTGTTTTTGAGCCGTTACTTGCCCAAAACAAAATACTACCGCAATAATGCAGAGCGCTGGTTTCAGGAAAAGGGTTTGTAAATTTTTGTTTCTGGAAAGCAAAAAATTGTGTAGCATTCTCTTCATAATGCAGTGTTTATTGTGTTTTGGTTTATAACCTAGTTTTAGAAGGTTGTAAAATTAACCTTTTATCTGTACCAAAAAAATCTGAATTTAAAAAAAAATGGGTTGTGGAAAACCGGCAGCTTAACTGCTAAAAGTTTGTACAACAGGGGTTTTCTGAAGGATACAACGAAACTGAGTATTTTATGGTTGCTTTACTGCTTGTTTAGATTTTTACAATAATGGGTTGGCTTTTGTTGAAGAATTTTTATCTGTTGGTTTTGCTGTAATGGAGAAATATATAACTTACAGGCTGTATAAAAATTGCTGCCTTTGCTTAAGCCAGGTCTTTTTTTGGCGTTTTCGGTAAATGCTGCTGATCTTTTTTTCAAAACCAAAACAGTTTTATGAGTATTAAATTACGGCTTACTTTAATGAGCTTTCTGCAGTTTTTTGTATGGGGGGCATGGTTAATAACCATCGGTACTTATTGTTTAAATGCAAAAGGGTGGTCATTCCCTCAGTTTGGAGCCATATTTTCAACATTAGCCCTGTCTTCTTTGTTTATGCCAGCACTTACAGGGATTATAGCAGATAAATGGCTAAATGCAGAAAAATTGTACGGTATTCTTCATATTCTTTATGGGCTGATTTTATTTTATGTACCTACGGTAAATGACCCTGATACACTTTACTATATAATTTTTGGAGCAATGATATGCTATATGCCTACCATTTCTTTATCAAATTCAATAGCATATACAATTTTGAAAAGAGAAGGTCATGATGTGATAAAAGTGTTTCCTCCTATACGTGTATGGGGAACAATAGGTTTTATCGCTGCTATGTGGACGACAAATCTTACAAAGAGTGGTGCAAATTCCAACCAATTTATTATTGGGGCCATAGCGGCAATTCTATTAGGTGTATTTGCATTTACTTTACCAAAGTGTCCCCCTCCAAGATCAATTTCAAAAGATGCAAGTGTTATTGACCAGCTTGGTCTAAAAGCCTTCAAGCTGTTAGGTAATTATAAAATGGCATTATTCTTTTTGTTTTCAATGCTCTTAGGTGCAGCATTGCAGTTGACTAATATGTATGGAGATTCATTTTTACATGGGTTTGGAGATAACCCTGCCTATAAAGAATCTTTTGTTGTAAAATATTCTACAATAATTCTTTCTATTTCGCAGATATCTGAAACTGTTTTTATTCTCACAATACCATTTTTCCTGAAGAGATTTGGTATTAAAACAGTAATGCTTTTTGCGATGATTGCATGGGTACTCCGGTTTGGATTATTTGCTTATGGAGATCCTTCTGCAATAGGAACATTATCAATAGTGATATCATGTATTGTATATGGAATGGCATTTGACTTTTTTAATATTTCCGGATCACTGTTTGTTGAAACGACAACCAGCCAGGAAATACGGTCGAGCGCCCAGGGTTTATTTATGATGATGACTAATGGAATCGGGGCATGGCTCGGAAGTAAAATAAGTGGATATGTGATTGCGAAATATTTTGTTGCAGCAGATGGAAGCAGTAACTGGCATGGTATCTGGCTTGCATTTGCTGCCTATGCTTTGGTGATTGCAATCCTTTTCTCAATTCTTTTTAAACACAAACACGATCCAAAAGCAGTTGAAAATATATCTCATTAATAAAAAAGTCATTCAAAGAAATTCCCACAGTATTAACTGTGGGAATTTTATATTAACGGAACTTACTTTCTAGCTAATCTCGATCGATTGATCGCTAACTCACATATGTTGCTCAATCTTTTTTACAAAATTTGCCTTTGGCTGGGCACCTACTAATTTATCAACCACCTGCCCACCTTTTACAAATAATATAGCTGGTATGCTGGTGATGCCATAGTTCATAGAAACTGATGGGTTGTGGTCAACATTTACTTTACCCACTTTTACCTTGCCTGCATATTCTTTGCTCAAGTCTTCAATTACGGGTCCAATTGCACGGCAGGGTCCACACCATTCTGCCCAAAAATCAATTACTGATAATTTATCTGATTCTAATACTTCCGATTTGAAGTTTGCATCGGTGAATTCAAGTGCCATAGTTATATATTTTAAAATTGTTTTGTTTAATAAAGGATGGCAAAAATACATCCAATGGTTTAAATATGTTGTAATGACATATACACATGTTGTGATGAAATTGTTTTGGCAGACTGGTGGCCATTGTGGCTGAAAACTGTTAAGGAACTGTTGATAAAGATTACACCTTTTTGGAAAAGTGTAACCGTTTGCGGGGATTGCATTTGATATTTACACTTTTTATCTTTAATGCTTAAAATTTTAATTATGTATTTAGTAAGAGAAGTATTCCAGGCAAAACCCGGCAAAGCAAAAGACCTGGTTAAAATGTTTAAAGAGGCAGCACCTCATTTGCAAAAAACAGAAGGCTTTACTACCATGAAAGTAATGACTGACATTGTTGGCAATTACTGGACTGTGGTTGTAGAAATAGAAGTTGAAAACGTTGGCGGCTTTATCACCAACCTGCGTAGTGCCACCATGAGCGATGAACTTAAAGAAATTATGAAAGGCTACATGGACTGTGTGGCAGGTGGCCACCGGGAAATGTATCTGCTGGAATAAAAAAGGCCGGCTTTTTCAGCCAGCCTCTTTTTGTTGGGTTACTAGGATTCGAACCTAGACAGACAGAATCAAAATCTGTAGTGCT
>CAZBTD010000083.1:0-15647 GCA_964494815.1 uncultured Ferruginibacter sp.
ACTCCTAATTTGTTTATTTTTTCTTTTAATTGATTTATGGCCCCCTCTGTTAGGGTGTTAAATTTTTCCTGCTGAAAAAAATCTATTTGCTTAAAAGGAGTGTTGTCGGTATTAGTTGGATTTATTATGCCATTTTTAGCAAGATATTCCGTAAAGAAGTCTAAAAGTTGCCCTTTTGAATAGGCATTGTTGTATTTTCCATAGAGTTTATCTGAAACAATACTTTGATTAATAAACCTTCTTGTTCCAAGAAAAAAACCAACTAAGTTGTTTGAGCCGGGAGTTCTTCCTTCTTGCTTAAACAGCTTTATTGCATTTTGGATTTCGTCTTCTTTAATAGAAATTTCTACAGAACTTTTAGATGTTGTTATTTTGAGTTGGTCAATGGCAATTTGAAGTGCTCTGATTACACTGCGTTCACTCAATACGCTATCATTCCTGATTACTTCTCCAGTAGTGGGAGAACAGCCTGATGCCAATGCCTCTAATATTTCAATAGCTTTACTTATGTCCATAGTCATTTTAACTAGCGGCCAACTTCTGTATTTGCCAACTTCAAATTAATAACTTTCCCTAACACATCCCAACAAAACTTCTTCAATTACTCAAATACAAAAAGCCCCCTCCCGGGGGCTCTTAGTTATCCAAACAATCCATAAAAACAAAAGCTCTTGTGCCAGGCTACGACTCTTAGCTTTGTTGTCTGGAATAACCAAGTATTTTTAAAATCTTGGGCAACGTACTGCAGTTTTACTGCTGTTGTCCCTTTCAATAAATTTTTGGTAAGAAAGCGCCAGTTCAAATCCGCCACGTCCCCTTGTTGCACTGCTTAGTTTTGAAATGTTTGCATCATAGCTTACTGATACAGCCAATGGCCTCATCTCTATTTTTGCTACGGGGATAATAGCATCTTTCAATCTTACAAATGCACCACCATGTATTAAATATTTTGGGTCCACATCATCATCTAACTTGTATGTATATATGGCGCCGCCAATTGTTTCTGTATAGGCACCTTGCATAGAATGATCGGCCTGCAGGGTTACATAAGATTGATATGAAGTGGCAATCCTTGCACCGCCTGAATAAACCCATTTAGGTGTGAGCGCCAGTTTTGTATCACCATAAAAACTAATGTTGGATGGTTTATTAAAGTGATGTAATGCCACACCAAAGAAAACATTGTTGTCAACATTATCATTCAACTGTGCATTGAAGCTCATACCAGCTGTACCATCAAAATAAGTGTAAGATGTACCGGTAAAAGGTTCGCCATCAGAAAGACCGGGATTGTAGCCACTGCCATCATACTGACTGTTGGTGGTAACTTTTGTCCTGTCGAAGCGTCGCTGTACAGGCCCACCCATGAAACCGAGTGAGAGGTACATATTCCTTTCTTCACTTAAAGACTTGTGATAGTTTACTGCTGGCAGGATATGAGTACCTGTCATGGCAATAGTGCCGGCCCTGTCGTATAATATTTGAGCGCCAACAGTTATATAATCTTCGCTTTTACCAACGGGCAGTTTAAACTCTCCGTTAAGAGAAGTGGTTTGATATGGAACAGTAACGCTTTGCCATTGGGTACGGTGTACTGCCTGCAACCTGAGGTCGCCGGTAAAAAGGCCAGCCAAAGCCGGGTTGCGTAATAAAGGCGCTTCGTTAAACTGGGAAAAATGAATGTCTTGTGATTGGGCTTGTTGAGAGACAAGTGTTATTATGGTTGCCCACAATAACTTGCTGTGCAAGGTTTTCATAAAACGGATATTTTGTTTTCAATGGTTTGGATTCGGTGACTTTCGTCATAATATAAACGCCGCTGCAGAAACTTTATTATCTAAGCAGCAGAATATTTCCGTTTTTTATTACTGGCTGATTGTTGGCACAGATAAATTCAACGGAGTAAACATAGGCGCCAGCAGGCTGATCTGCGCCATTAAATTTACCATTCCAACCTTTAGAGATATCATTAGCATAAAAATTACCGCTTTGAAAAACAAGCCGCCCATTGCGGTTAAAAATTTTAAAAGAGCTTATCTTAATAAGGCCTGTGCTTAGCGGATAAAAATAATTATTGCCACCACTGCTGTTGGGTGTAAAAGCGGTTGGTATGTACAGGCTGTTGTTATCACATCTTACTGTTATTGTAATATCATCTGCATCTGTACAGCCATTGCTATTAGTTACAGTAAGTGTATAAGTTGTATTGTTGTAAGGAGATGCTACAGGGTTGGGGCAGGTGGTGCAACTTAAACCTGTGGCTGGCTGCCAAAGTAAATTGGTTACATCATTTGAATATTGTGGAATGAGAGTGATATTGCTGCCAGCATTTATTGTTTTATCTGTATTGGCATTTACTGTGGGGTTGCTGTTTATTGTTACAACTACTGAAGCGGTATCAGTAAAACAATGGCTGCTGTCGAAACCAGTAACTATGTATTCGGTGTTTACTACTGGTGTTGCTGAAGGATTAGCTGAAGTAATATCGTTTAATCCAGTTGCTGGCGACCAGCTGTACATTTCAGCACCTGATGCATTCAATTGAATTGACTTGCCAAAACAAACAGCAGCTTCATTTTTTTCTACTGCGATATTAAATGGCTTTTTTACAGTTATCAAAACACTGTCTGTTTTTTCACATCCAAAATTATTAATGCCTTTTACATAATAAAGTGTGGTATTGGAAACAGCTGCAACTGGGTTATAACAATTTGTGCAACTTAAACCAGCGCCAGGATACCAATTATATATGTCGGCATTGGTGGCGGTTAATGGAGCAGTATCGCCAAGACAAATAATTGTATCGTTTCCTGCAAATGTGTTTGGTACGGGGTAAATAATAAAGTTGGCATACACAGTATCGGAGCAACCGTTGCTTGCTGCAGCCAATAGTTGTACAGTGTATAAGCCAGTGTCGCTGAATGTTTGCGACAAAGGGTTTTGAACTGCAGCGGTATTTCCATTGCCAAAATTCCATAGCCATTTTATACTTGAAGTGTCTGTTGAAAATATATTGCCTGCAAATGTGATAGTTGCCGGGCCGCAGTAAGTGTTACTGTTTCCACTGATGGAAATATCTGGTTTTACTGCTACTTTAATATAGTTTGTTTTTACAAGGCTGTCGCTGCATCCATAAATGGTATTGATAAAGAGCTTTACAGTGTATAAACCTGTGTTGTTATAATAATGCGAAGGATAATGATTAGAAGAAGTATTCCCTTCGCCAAAATCCCAAAGATAACTTGCAATAGGGCTGCCAGAAAAAGTAGAGTCTGTAAAATAAATTGTTCCGTTATTACACAGTGATGTATCACTTGCAACAAAATTTACTTTGCTGCTGTAAAGATGTATTGTATCCCTGCCAGTTAATGCAACTGCACAGCCGGCAGTGGTATCTAAAAGCAACACTACCGGTACAAAGTTTCCCGGTGAAGTAAATGTATGTACCTGGTTTGAGTCTTTAGACTCGTAAGAAATACCGTCATTAAAATCCCACACAAAATTCACCGTGTCTGGTGTGGATACATGAAAGGATACAGCAAGCGGTGCACAGCCATCAACTGGGGCATAAGCAAGCGATCCTCTTGGGGCGGTAATTACAATTTTTACTGAATCTGTATTTAAGCAAAGCGCTGAACGCTTGGCTGTAAGCTTTGCATAATAAGTACCTGGGTTTGTATAGTAGTACACGGGATTGGCAGTAGAAGAAAAACCGCCGTCGCCAAAATCCCATACCTGTGAAAGAGAATTGACAGAAGTATTGGAGAAATTAACTTTAAAAGGGGTACAGGTGCCTGTGCTGTCACTCACTGTGAATGAAGCCTGCACATCTCTCACTTTTATGTAATTAACCCTGCTCATGGAGTCTTTACAGCCATACATATCAGTTACCACCAGCTTCATACTGTAATTGCCATTAGCTGTGTAATTCTTCTTTGGTAAAGAGTCGGTTGAAAAAGTATTGTCACCAAAACTCCACAGGTAGGTTAATCTTTGCCCGGATGAAGGGTTGCGGAATATTACTGTATCGGCAGTACAGGTATTGTAGTTAGGAGAAAAAAAGCTGGCAAGTGGCTGCCCTATTTTTATGGGCGTGGAATAAAAGGCAGTATCGGCACAGCCGGCAGAATCAACAATTATCAGTGAAGGATAATAGTTGCCCATGTTTGTATAAATATGTGTTACAGGATTGGGTGCTGGCTGGGCGTACAAACCGGAAGTACCGTCTCCAAAATCCCAATACCATTTTGAAATATTATTAATGCCACTTGCAGTGGAAGATGTATCTGTAAACGCCACAGTTTTATTTGCACAACCACCAAGACTGTTTAGTTTAAAACCTGCATGCGGCGCAAATACTTCAATATAATTTGTTTTAGTAATCGTTTCTGAGCAGCCATTTTGTTTGGTAATAGTGAGTGTTATGGTGTACATCCCGGCACTTGTGTAACTATGTGTTACACTGTCGCCTTCTGTAGTGGTGCCACCATCGCCAAAATTCCACAGGTAAGATGTGACGTCTTCTTTATTAATACCTGAGATGTAGAAATCTGTCTTTTGAAATTTGCATATTTTTTTTGAAGAAGCTGTAAAACTTGATGTGTCGTTTAGTATTGATACAATCACTGTATCAGTACTGGTACAGGTGTCGTAGGTAGTGGTGAGTAATACAGTATAGTCTTGAAAGCTGGCGAATGTATGTGTTGGGTTTTGTAAAGATGAAGTGTAGCCATCACCAAAATCCCAAAGCCAGGTTTGGGCACCTTGCGAACTGTCCAAAAAATGTACCTGCTTTTTATCAACGCAATCATAAAATGGTTTAAAACTGGCACGCCCGGGTGCTACTTTTATATACTTGCTTTTTTGCAGTGAGTCTTTGCATCCGTTGTTCCATACCACCAGTTTTACAGCATGAAAGCCGCTGTCGTTGAATACATGTACCGGGTTTTGATTGTATGATTGGGTATCATCACTAAACGACCATATCCATCTGTCGGCCGGATGAGAAAGATCTGTAAATTTTACAGAAACTCCGGGGCAAATAATCTGTGGGGTGCCTGCGAAATCGACAAATGGTTTATTGCCGGTTTTTACAGCGGCAACTTCTGTGGTAGAGTCAACACACCCATCATTTGATGTTACAACGAGTTTTACATCGTAAGTGCCGCTGTCAGCATAAATTCCAACTGGATATTGCGCCGATGAGCTGCTGCCGTTTCCAAAATTCCAGGAATAACTGGCAATACCGTCAGGGGCATATGCTGTAGGTATTGGTTGAAAAGCATAAGGTATGCAGCCGCCTCCGTCAGTATTATTGAAACTAACTATTGGTTTATGTACTTTTATGAAATTTGTTTCAAGAATATTTCCGGTGCAGCCTGCACTGTTGGTTACTAATAATCTTACTGTATATACACCTTCAGTTGTGTATGTATGTGAGGGATTTTTTTGTGTTGAAGTATTGCCATCGCCAAAATTCCAGAGCCAGTTTACTGCACCAACTGAAAGATCGGTGAAGTTCACATTGAAAGGTACTTTGCAGGAGAAAGTATCGCTGCTAGAAAAATCAAAAAAAGGAAAGCCTGTTACCACCACAGGTTTTACAATGGAATCCGAACAGGTAGGAAAGTGGCTTACCATTTTTATTAAATAATTGCCCGGTGTTGCCCATGATTTTGTAATAGTTGCCCCGGATGCATTACCACCGTCACTAAAACTCCACCTGGAACTCAGTGCTGCAGGCAAAGTGCCATTTGAAAATGTAATTAAATTGTTTGAGCAAACAGTATCTGGGCCACTGATGGCCGGTTGTACATCCTTTATTACAAGAGTGTCTTTATAAATCAATGTATCCCTGCAACCGATGCTATTACTTACAATCAATTTTAAGGTATAAGTACCGCCTGTTAAAAAATTATGTGATGGTGATATATTAGTCGAAGTACCGCCATCTCCAAAATCCCATTTGTAAAAAAGCGTACCTGGCCCAAGTGTATTATTTGTAAACCGTATTACTTCGGGTGGATTGCATTTAGTGGGTTGTGTAAAGCTGAATAAAGTCCGTATTGAATCATTGGCTTTGATGTATGCCAGTTTGCTAAGACTGTTGCTGCACCCGCCGCTGCTGGTAACTGTTAATGTAATATTGTAGTTTCCTGCAACAGAATACAAGTGAGACGGATTTTGTATTGTACTGGTAGCGCCATCATCAAAATCCCATTGCCAACTGGTAACATTGCCAACTGTAACGGCGCTAAGATCTCTGAAACTTGTTGTAAATGGAATGCAATCGACAGAATCTGTAACAGAAAAATTTACTGCAGGTTTATCATATACAGTTATGTATTGGTTTTTTGTTAAGGTGTTTGTTGAGGTGCCATTGCCAACCGTAAGTTTTATGGTGTATATGCCAGCAACAGTATAGGTGGTAACAGGGTTTTTTAAAGTTGAAAAAGTCCCATTTCCTAAATCCCAGTTCCATGATGTTGGGTTACCGGTGGAGTTGTCTGTAAATCTTACTAACAGCGGAGCACAGCCTGAGGTGGTACTGGCTGTGAAATTTGCAACAAGCTGACCTTTTGCAATACTGTTACAGCAAAGCAGGGTATAGATGCAGGCAAGCCTGGTTAAATATTTAATGCCGCTTTTCAAAAGGTTTGTTGATTACTGCAATTTATTACAAAAACCCCATTTATCAGTTATTCTGCACAGTAATAATTGTTGCCTTAGATATATAAGTTCATTTATTATTGAAAATTTTTTCATACGATTGATTGTTCTTTATGTGAAAGAAAAAAGCCAACCTTTCGGTTAGCTTTTTTTGAGGTTTAATAAAAACAAAAAGCCTCTTTATTTGACAAGCGCAATGTTGCCACGATAAGTGAGTACACTTCCGTTTTCACACATCACTTCCAAAGTATATACAAACACATCAGGCGCTAACCCTTTTCCTTTGCTTGTGCCATCCCAGCCATACGCAGAATTGTTGGCATCGAAGTTTGTTTTGTCAAACACCATTTCACCCCACCTTGTAAATATTCTCATGTTTCTAATTTTAAACAGACCAGTACCCCTTGGATAAAATACATCATTTACTCCATCGGCATTTGGTGAGAAGGTGTTTGGTACAAATATGTTTGAACCATTGCAGATAACAAAAACCGTTACTCTGTCACGGGCTAAACAACCGCCCCGGTTTTTTGCTTCTACTGTATATTCTGTGTTTTCTGTTGGTTTTACAGTAATGCCTGGCCATGAACTTCTGTCGAGGCCGAAAGTTGGCAGCCAGATTACCTGTGTTACATCGGCAGAAATAACAGGCATTAGATCAACTGACTGGCCTACGTTAATTGTTTTGTCCACGCCAGCTTCTACAGTTGGTAAAGGATTTACTTTGATGGTTATAAAACCTGTATCTTTAAAGCAGTTGATATCATCTGTGCCAACTACCCTGTAGATGGTGGTGGTATCTGGTGTTGCAGTTGGGCTGCTGGTTGTAGCATTGTCAAGCGATGCGGAAGGTGTCCACTCATAAGTGTGTGCACCTGACGCAGTCATTTTTTTGGATGAACCACGGCAAACACTGTCGCTTGCACTCCTGGTCATCACAAACCTTTCCTTTACATTTACCGATACAGAATCTCTTGCGCTACATCCTTGTGCTGAAGTGCCTGTTACTGTATATGTAATATTGCTTGTTGTAGTTGTAGAAGGATTAGCGCAATCAATACAGCTTAGGCCAGCAGAAGGACTCCAGCTATATGTGTCTGCTCCTGTTGCATCTATTGTTCTGCTGCTTCCTTTACACAAGGTAAAGTCTGCACCTGCACTTACTACTGGAATTGAGTAAGCTTCAATTGTTTTTGTTACAGTATCAATACACCCACTGCTGTTGGTGCCTTTAAGTGTAACATGATATAAACCTGCTGCAGAGTAATTTTGAGCAGCCGGGCTAACAGAAGAAGAGGTATTGCCGTTGGCAAAATCCCACTGCCAGCTTATAGTTGAACTATCAGGCACAACAAGTTGTCCGTTGAATGTTACCATCAATGGTGCACAACCGTTGGCTGAAGAAATAATGTCGATGTCTGGTGAGGCTACCACTCTCAATGGTACTGATGAAGTAAGTGTATCAGTACAACCCTTTTGTGTAATCGTTACTAAGGAAGGGTAAAAAATTCCTGTTGAACTATAATGATACACAGGGTTTTTACTGTTTGAAAAATTTCCGTCTCCAAAGTTCCATTGATAAGTATTTATAGTGTCTAATGTTGCTATTGAAGAATCGGCAAATGAAACAATACCAGAATCACAAAGCAATTTATTATTGAAACTAAAGTTGGTGCTCACACTGCTTACCGTAATTGTGTCATTGCCAATAATTGGCACCTGGCATCCTGCCTGATCTATCAATATAAGTTTTGGAATATATCTTCCCGGGTGTGTATAAGTGTGGGAAAGTACTGAGTCATTTGTTGGAATGGTAGTTCCATCATTATAGTCCCATACAAATGTATTTCTGCCATTAGTGACTGCAGCAAAGTCAACAGAAACAGGATTACATCCGGTTAAAGGTGTGTAAGTAAAGCTGCCTTCGGGACCTTTTACCACCACTCGTCTCTGGTAAGTGGTAGTGCAACCACCTGTACCTGTCACTGTCAATGTAATGTAATAAATGCCAGGATAATTGTAGAAATGAACAGGGTTTGATGAAGTTGAATAAGTACTGTCACCAAAATCCCATTTTATACTTTGTGCTCCACTTGACTGATTAGTTAATGTTGTTACCAATGGGGGACAATTACTCATTGAATCACTCATTGTGAATAGCGCTGTAGGCGTACTTACATTAATGTAATTGTTTTTTGTAATAGAGTCTGTACATCCAAACTGATCTGTAATTACAAGTTTTACAGAGTAAGCTCCGTTGGCGCTATACGAATGAATAGGATTTTGAGTTGTAGAGGTGGTATTGTCACCAAAGTACCATAAATAATTTAATGAAGGGCCTGAACTCTGATTTACAAATCGCACCTGCCTGTCAGGACAGGTAAACGTATCAACTGTACTAAAGTTAGCCTCAGGTTTTGATATTATTAATGCAGTTGTTAATTGTGTACTATCGGTACATCCCTTACTGTCAGTAATCTTCATTTTTACAACATAAGTACCTGCAGTATTGTATAGATGCTGGAATGGTGGTGCAGTTAAAATTTCGGAACTGTTATCGCCATAATTCCAATCCCATTGAGTAATCGGATGGCTGCCACCTGTAGTTGAACTATCTCTGAAAGTAATAGCATTATTTAAACATGCCCCTGAAACTGATGGCGAAAACTTTGCCACAGGCCCACTTACATAAATATAAGCAGTTTTAATCACGGTGTCTTTACAACCGGCAATATCTGTTGTGATTAATGATACGGTGTAAGTGCCTGAATTGTTATAAGTATAATTGTAAGAATTGGTAACAGAAAATAATGATGGGGTACCGCCACCAAAATTCCATTGGAACAATGATACGTTTGAAGGGCTGGCAGCACTTGTAAATGTAATATTACTTCCCCTGCATATTGCAGTGTCTGGTGTTGAAAAGGTTGTTGTTACATCTACAACAGTTACTTGCTTGGTGGTAGTATAATCGCATCCGTAAGTATTATTCACAACTCTTAATGTAATGGTATAAACTCCTGGAGCAGCATAAATATGCGTAGGACTTTGTGTAGTGGAAGTGTTGCCATCTCCGAAATTCCACTGCCATTCTTCAGCACCTATTGATTGATCTGTAAATACCCTTTCAAAAGGCCTTTTACAATTCATTGCAATATTAAATTTTGCAATAGGTGGATTAATTTGTACATAATCCTGCCTTACAAATGAATCTAAGCATCCCCCTTTCCAAATTTTCAGCTTTATTGTGAATAAGCCAGTGTCAACATATAAATGTGTTGGGTTTTGAACGGTAGCAGTTGTACTGTCACCAAACTCCCATAGCCATCTTGTTGGGCCACCAGTTGAAAGATCTGTAAAAGAAACACTTGTTTTGGCGCAAGTACTTGCTGGTGTTGCTGAAAAGTTTGCTGTGGGCTTATTATTTGTAATAATGCCTCTTGTAACCCTGGCTGTATCGGTACACCCATTGGTAGTTATAATAATTACCGATACATTATAAGCACCCTCGGTATTATATGTATAAGTTGGAGCTGCATCGGTAGATGTTCCGCCATCACCAAAATTCCATAGGTAGCTTGCAACAGGCTCTGGTGTTGTTACAGAAAGATCAAATGTTTTTGTAAATGGCACACAATTGCTATCCGGGATATTGGTAATGCTGGCCTTAGGCCTTTGTATATTGATGTAACTTGATTTTATAATAGAATCAGTACATCCATTAGCGTTTACAACTGATAATTTTACAGTAAAACTACCTGTGCTGTTATACACATGTGATGGGTTTTGTAATGTAGAAGTGGTGTTATCGCCAAAATCCCACAGGTATGAAACTGCAGAAACTGATTGATTGCTGAAGTTTACAGTAAACGGTGCTTTACAACTGGCTGTATCGGTTGTGCTGAATACCGCAGTTGGTTTTGCAAAAACTGTTATTGTTCTTAAGAATGAATCAGTGCAGGCTCCAAAATTTGCAACCATTTTTACACTGAACGTACCAGAAGTATTATAACTATACACTGGATTAAGTAAAGAGCTGCTGCCGCCATCACCAAAAAACCATTGTACAGATGCCGGGTTAGGTACAGAACCATTCGTAAATGTAGTGGGGCTTCCCTGGCAGGTAGTTGCTGGTGAAGTAAACGCTGCATTTACTGAACCTACCGTTACAGCATTTGGTTTAACTATAGTATCTGTACAGCCATTGCCATTTGTTACTATAAGCTTTACTGTATATGTACCGTTGCCGGTATATGTGTGAGATGGACTCAATAACGTAGAAGTATTACCATCGCCAAAATCCCACTGGTAGTTAACAGCACCAGTGCCTGTAGATTGATTTTGAAAATTTATTGTTACAGGCGCTGTACATGTTTGCGGATTATCGTTTGTAAACCTTGCAAGCACACCTGTACTTATTTGTATCATTGATGTTTTTGTAAGGGTGGATATACATCCATTTGAATTCCTTACCTGGAGTGTTACATTGAAATTCCTGTCTGAGTTATATGTATGAGAAGGATTTTGCTCTGTTGAAGTTGCTCCATCACCAAAATCCCACAACCATGAAATGATAGTACCGCTACCGGGGTTAGTCAAATCTGTAAAATCTACCGGTAATGGATAACATCCATTTGTTGCGGAAGCAGAAAAATTGACAACAGGTTTTGCAAATACTTCTATGTATTCCGTTTTTGTAATGGAATCTATTCCCGATGCATTTCTTGCCACTAACTTCACCGTGTATTTACCTGGAGTAAAATATGTTGCAGCAGGATTTTGCAAAAATGAAATAGTGCCGTTGCCAAGATCCCAGCGCCATTGTGTTGGAGAGCCCGTACTTTGGTCGGTAAACCTTACCACTAATGGTGAACAACCGTTTTCAGGGGTTGCATTAAAGCTGGCAGTTATTTGTGCCTTGCTGGTAATAACTCCTGTAATTGCAAGCAATAATAAACAGGGTTTTAATAATAACTTTCCTGGTCTCATGGATGTTTGGCTTTTGTTTTTATAAAACTGCCGAAAGGTGAAAACACAATTCAGCAACATCTATAACTCCAAAAACCAAAAAAAATTGTGGAACGAACAGTAAAAGCCACTGTAAAAAAGGAGAAATGTTATAATCTACGCATATGCAATATCTTAGGGTCTGTTGTACCCCATGGTGCCAGTTCCATTATAGGTAAAGATTTCTTAGTAAACTTCCAAGAACGGTTAAGAAAGCTATATTCTGCTGGCGGGGTGGGTGTATTGATATTAATGTCAAGTTTACTATAGTCTTCATTGCTGCCCCATGTGCCTGTAAATACAGTGCCACCTTTTGTACCGGTCATTTCGCCACCATAATAGGTACTTCCCTTTTTCAAAATAAATGTATCAGTATTGTAATTGGTCGTAATATCATTGGTGGTATCTTTTGCATATTCTACTACAAATGGTTTGTTAAGTATGGTTGATTCAAAGTACTGCTGCAGGGTTTGCTGTGATATATCTTCCACCTTTTTTTTACAGCCGCTTAGTAAAAGCAAAGCCGCACAAATAAGCACTATTATAAAACGGTGATTGTAAATTACTGTTGGCATAGCCTCAAATTTACGTATAAAAAATTTTCCGGGCATGGTGTTTAAGCTTGGTGACTATTAAGCCTTTAATTGGCTTGTCTTTTGGAACGGCTTTTTTGTAATAAAATTGCATTTATAGCCCAATGGGGAGATGTAATTTTTTATCATTTATTTTAACGGGTGAACGGTTTCGGATAGCTTTACGAAAATAAAATTGTGTAATGAAAATACAGGAAGTAATACAGTTGCTTGAAAATACAGCCCCGGCTATGTTGCAGGAAAGTTATGATAATGCAGGGCTCTTAACTGGAAACGCAGAATGGCAATGTAGTGGCATTTTGGTTACCCTGGACGCAACAGAGGAAGTGATAAAAGAAGCAATAGAAAAAAAGTGCAACCTGGTTGTTGCCCATCACCCAATAATATTTAGTGGACTTAAAAAAATTACGGGCAAAAACTATGTTGAAAGAACAGTAATTACCGCCATAAAAAATGACATTGCAATTTATGCTATACATACCAATCTTGACAATGTAATTGCAGGGGTAAATGGGAAAATGGCTGATTTGCTGGGATTGAAAAACCGGAGTATTTTATTATCCAAAAAAGGGCTGCTTAAGAAATTGGTGGTATTTGTACCGGAAGCACATGTAGAAAAAATACGTGGTTCCATTTTTGTCGCAGGTGCTGGTCATATTGGTAATTACAGCGAATGCAGTTTTAATACACCTGGCAATGGAACATTTAACGCCAGCATGGAAACCAATCCTTATATCGGCCGGCAGGGACAAATGCATATTGAAAAGGAAATACGTGTTGAGGTGGTTTTTCAGGCATGGCTTGAAGCAGGAATATTAAAGGCAATGAAGGAAACGCATCCTTACGAAGAAATTGCATACGATATTTTTGAAATAGAAAACCAATTGGCATCCGTTGGCAGTGGCCTTATTGGGGAGCTGGAAAGCCCATTAACTGAGGTGGAGTTCTTAGGATTGCTTAAAAAAGTCTTTCAGCTACAGGCGGTTAAACACACGAGTTTTACTGGCAAGGCGGTTTCGAAAGTGGCACTTTGTGGTGGGGCCGGTAGTTTTTTAATAAAGCCAGCAGTAGCATCCAATGCAGATTTTTTTATAAGCTCCGACATCAAATACCACGAGTTTTTTGATGCTGAAAACCGGCTGGTAATAGCCGACATAGGGCACTATGAAAGTGAACAATATACCATCAGCCTGCTTTTTGATATTTTGAAGGAAAAATACCCTACCTTCGCCGTCCTGAAAACAGAAATAAACACAAACCCGGTGCAGTATTTTCTGTAAAAGGCAATTGATAATACTGTTTTTAGAAATATTTGAGCAGTATCCACACAAATAACAAATTACTATGGCTTCAGTAAAAGACTTTTCAGTAGAAGAAAAACTAAAATCATTGGTGCTCCTGCAAAAAATTGATGGTAAACTGGGTGAAATCCAGATACTAAAAGGAGAACTGCCAATGGAAGTAAAAGACCTTGAAGATGAAATTGAAGGGTTGCATGCCCGCCAAACAAGGGTAGAAGAGGAAATAAACGGTATGCAGGAATTTATTGAACAAAAGAAAGAAGCAATTAAGGAAGCAGAAGCCCTGATAAAGAAGTACGAAAAGCAAAGCGATAACGTAAAAAATAATAGGGAGTTTGAAGCAATTAATAAAGAGATTGAAATGCAAACTCTTGAAGTAAAGCTCTGCGAAAAGCATATTAAAGATGCTACCGAAGAAATAGCTGATAAAGCAAGACAACTTGAGAGTGCTAAAAAAGCGGTAAGTACCAAAGAGGGGAACCTTAGCGCCAAAAAAGGTGAATTGGAAAAAATTATAGCTGAAACAGCAAAAGAAGAAAAGCATTATGATAAAGAAGCAGCTGATGCAAGGGCACATGTTGAAGAAAGGTTGCTTACTAGTTATGATCGTATCAGGAAAAGCTACCGAAATGGGCTGGCCGTGGTACCGGTAGAAAGAGATAGCTGCGGCGGTTGCTTTCACGCTATCCCTCCACAAAAGCAAAGTGAAATAAAACTGCGTAAAAAAGTAATTGTGTGTGAAAACTGCGGAAGAATATTGGTTGATACTGACCTTAACGACAGCGTTGAAATAAAATAATTTTTCCCCTTGGATATTTAAAAAGCACTTCCAAACGAAGTGCTTTTTCTTTTGTATTATTCAATCAAAATTTTAAGATAGCAGCAACAAAAAATAATTAATTTGCTGCCGCATTTATGCTTCAAAAATTATACATATCTAATTATGCCATTATTGAGGAAATAACAATTGTGTTTTCGAAGCAGCTTAATATTATAACAGGCGAAACCGGGGCTGGAAAAAGCATTTTAATGGGCGCCCTTGGATTAATACTTGGCGAGAGGGCTGAAAGCAGTGTACTCCTTGATAAAGAAAAAAAATCTGTTGTTGAAGCATCCTTTTTGGCGTATCATGTGAGTATTCAGAATTTTTTAAGAGAAAATGAGCTGGATATTGCTGAAGAGATACTTGTAAGAAGGGAAGTAACACCTAATGGGAAATCAAGGGCTTTTATTAACGATACACCTGTAAATCTTTCGCAATTAAAAGCGCTGAGCAGCTTGCTGGTGGATTTGCACCAGCAATTTGATACACAGGAACTAGGCAGCAATAATTTTCAACGGGACATACTCGATGCGCTGGCAGGGAATCAGGAATTGCTACAGCAATTTGTCAATTATTTTAGCCAATACAAAAACTTAAAAAGAGAAATTGAAGTATTGCTTCTGCAGCAGCAACAGGCAAATGCTGCACTTGACTACAACAGGTTTTTATTTGAAGAGCTGGATGAGATTGCCCTTAAGGAAAATGAGCTTGAACAGCTTGATGAGGAAATTAAATTACTGAGCCATGCTGAAGAAGTGAAGCAGGAGCTTGGTAGTATATACTTTGAATTAAAAGAAAGTGAACAACCTTTGTTGCAGCAAATAAAAGCATTAACAGTAAAGCTTAATTACTTAAAACAATATCATTCATCAGCAAGTGATTTAGGCGACAGGTTGCAAAGCCTGCAGGTGGAACTTGATGATATTGCTTCGGGCATTGATGCATTGAATAATGCTGTACAATATAGCCCGGAAAGGATGGAATTAGTGAATGACAGGCTCTCTGCCGGATACAGGTTATTAAAAAAGCATAATGTACAAACTACGGCACAACTTCTTGAAGTGCGAAATGAATTACAGCAAAAATTAAATAGCATTTTAAATATAACTGACACTATTGCAATAAAAGAAAAAGAAGCAAAAGCTCTTCTTGATAACTGCACCAGCCTTGCTGCAAAAATTTCAACCAACAGGCAAAAGGCAGCAAAGCCCTTTGTGGACAAAGTGAACCTTCTTTTAAAGCAGGTTGGTATGC
>CAZBTD010000084.1:0-15552 GCA_964494815.1 uncultured Ferruginibacter sp.
CTGATGCTAAAGGAACAGTTACTAATCTCTCCTCTTACAAAGGGAAAGTGGTACTGATAGATTTTTGGGCAAGCTGGTGTGGCCCTTGCAGGAAATCGAACCCTGAAGTAGTAAAACTGTACGAAAAATATAAAGACAAAGGGTTTGAAGTATTTGGAGTTTCCATTGATAGCAGGAAAGAATCGTGGCTAAAGGCTGTAAAAAAAGACAAAATAAATTATTTGCAGGTTATTGACGGAGAAGGATGGGATGGAGCAACTGCCGTGAGATACGGCGTAAATGCTATACCGGCTACTTTTTTACTAAACAAAGAGGGTGTTATTGTGGCAGTGGATTTAGAAGGCGCAAAGCTGGAAGCTAAAATAAAAGAGTTGCTTCGGTAATTATTTTACAGCACCTGCACAATCAAGAATTTTAAATAGTGTGTGTATTCCTGCCCTCTTATAATGGGATGGTCTGGTGATTGTGCATTAAAAGCAACCTGGCGCAATTTTCTTTTGGCATCTTTAGCTGCTGCATAAATGGTATCCAAAAAAAGTTCAGGTTGCACCAGGTTGGTACAGCTTGAAGTAACTAAAAACCCACCGGGCTTTACCAGTTTCATCCCACGTAAATTAATTTCCTTGTAGCCTGCCACAGCTTTGTCAATACTACTACGGCTTTTAGTAAAAGAAGGTGGATCAAGCATTACCACATCCCATTGTCTTCCTTCCTTTGTCCAGTTTTTCAATACGTCAAATGCGTTTACACAAATAAATTCACATTTATCTTCCAGGCCATTTAATGCAGCATTTCTATTGCACATATCAATAGCGTTTTGGGAAATATCAAGGCCTGTAACTTTTTTTGCACCATAAAACGCAGCACTTATTTCAAACGACCCAGTGTAACAAAAAGCCCCAAGCACATTGGCTCCTTGTACAATGTGTTGTATAGCTTTGCGATTATCTTGCTGGTCAAGAAAAAAACCTGTTTTTTGTCCATTTGCAATATCAACATGAAACTTTACACCGTTTTCATCGATAATAATATTCGTATCAAACTCAGCGGATAAAAAACCTTTTTGCTGTTGCATTCCCTCCAACTCTCTTACAGGTACATCATTGCGTTCATAAATACCTTTGGGAGAAAAAATCCTTTCAATGGCATTTACAATCGCTTGCTTCCATACATCAATACCCAATGCCAAAGTTTGTATTACAAAATAGTCATTGAATTTATCAATTATTAATTGAGGCAATTCATCCGCTTCGCCAAATACAAGACGGCAATTTTCTGTATAACCAATCTGCTTCCGGTATGTCCATGCCTTTTGTATGCGGCTATAAAAAAACTGCTCATCAATATTTTCATTTTTATCTCTTGTAAGCAACCGCACCATTATTTGCGATTGAGGATTTACATACCCCCTGCCAATAAAATTTTTATCATGGGACAATACGTTTACAATCTCTCCCGGTTGGGGCGAAGCATCCAGTAATTTACCACGGTTTACTTCATTATTAAATATCCAGGGATGGCCTAGTTCTATCCTCCGGCTGATATTTTTATTCAGAACAATACTTTTCATAGGCTACAAAGGTAAGGGCGGCAGCGGTAAGGCTATGTTGAATTGATCCCTTGTTAAGTCATTCATGTTATTACCTGTTAACACTATTCGGAAATCTGTCAATATTTTTTTAAATTGAAATGTTTTATAACAAGATTGCCAACCGCTCATACTTACTGCTATGAATGAAATCATCAACTGTGCCGCTTATCTCGATGGCCATAGGGTAGCCAATGTTGCCCTCGATGACATTAGTAAAACATTGCAGTCCGCCAACCAGTTTGTGTGGGTGGGCTTGCATGAACCAGATGAACCAACGCTGCAAAAAATTCAAAAACAATTTAACCTGCACGAGCTTGCAATAGAAGATGCTCACAATGCACACCAGCGGCCAAAGATTGAAATGTATGGCGACACATTGTTTGCCGTATTGCGTACTGCAAAAATCAATAAAGAAACAATGCATATCGATTTTGGGGAAACGCATTTTTTTGTAGGTGTTAATTTCTTAGTTACCATCAGGCATGGCAGCACCATTTCGTATGCCGATGTAAGAACAAGATGTGAAAGCACCCCTCACCTGTTGAAAAAAGGCCAGGGTTTTGCTATGTATGCAGTAATGGATTCAATAGTGGATCAATATTTTCCGGTAGTGGAAAAAATGGAAGAAGAGCTGCAGCACATAGAAGACAAAGTATTTAAAGGAAAACCCAGCAGGCAAACCACCGAAGATATTTATCAATTAAAAAGAGAGTTGCTGGATGTGAAAAGAGCAGTATCTCCATTAGTGGATATTGCCAATCGCCTGATGCGTTTTGATATTACTTTAGTATCAGAAGAAACGCAACCTTACTTCCGTGATATTTATGATCATGCCATTCGTATTAATGAGATGGTTGATCACACCCGTGAATTACTCAATACAGCATTGGAAGCAAACTTCTCACTCATTTCCATTTCACAAAGCGATGTATCTAAAAAATTTGCTGGTTGGGCAGCTATCATTGCAGTGCCTACTATGGTAGCTGGTTATTATGGTATGAACTTTAAGTTTATGCCTGAACTGGAATGGCACTATGGCTATCCTTTTGTAGTTGTGTTTACCATTGTGCTTTGCATTATCATTTATTTATTATTTAGAAGGTCGGGCTGGTTATAAAAAAATGTTCTCCTGTTATGGGAGAACATTTTTTTATAAATCACAATTAAAATATTAATAAGGCCCGATGTAAGTATGAGATTGTCCGTTAGCGCCTGTCCAAACTATTTTTAAATAAAACGGACCTGCAGGGCAACTGTTAACGGGTTCGCCTGAAGCATTTAAACCAAATGTTGTAGTGGTTGTAACAAAGAACCCTGTGTGCTGAATTTTACCACTTACCAGGCGAAAACTACAGTTTTGCCTCACTACCAATGGTTCAAGAATAGCAGTTTTAAACTCACGCCCGAACCTGTTAAGCCCCCATTCTGCCACACCATCACCAACTGAAGACGGAGCGTTGCCCCTTACTGCTATTACAATGCCGTCATTGTAAGTAAATGTTCTTTTTCTTGCCACTTTCCATGTACGTTGGCTGTTGTCATCAAATGTTATGCTCATACCATCGCTGGCTACTGTATGTACTATTGTGCCGAGCGCAACAAGATTTGACAGCTTTCCACCAGTTACATTCGTTATAGTTTTTGTGCCGTTAATTGTAATGCTTTTATTATCTGCAATACGTGTAATCTTTAAATCATTGAAAGTAACACTGTATTGTGCACCTGCTGTTGCCCAGCGAAAATTTGGGGCAAAGCTGAGTACAATGCTTCCGGTACGGGTACGAAGTGCCCCCGGACACACGGAACCATTGTAAGTAATGGTAATTTTTCTTGGATTTGATGCGGTATCAACTGTTACGTCTGCATCGCACTGCAATGGCAATGGAGTTAATGGCCTTGCACCAACATATGAACCGCCAAAGGTTTCCAGTGCTACGTTGGCATCATCATCTGCTGCATCAGATTCACCAGAAAACCTTGCCTGGTCTTCTGATTGTACCTGCAGTTGGGCTGCATTATCTGTGTTGCTGCTTGTTGTATTTTCCTTTTTACATGATGTAAAAAAAAGCCCTGCCGATAAAATGGCTACGGACATTAAAGTGAGCTGCTTTTTCATAAATTATTTTTTCGGTTTTGAAATTTGGTTAAAAGGTAGACGGTACACTTTCAGGATGGTTTAAAGAAATGCTAAAAAAAATAATGCCGCCTTTTCTATAAAACTTGTTAATAACTGAAAAAGAAGGAGAAAATTGTGGGGTATTTGTTAATTGATGTTTTTTTCTATTGTGGATATGGCAAACTTCAATTGCTGCTCCATTGTTAAATTGGTATTATCGAGTACAATTGCATCTTTTGCCTGGCGCAAGGGGCTTACCTCCCGGTTGCTGTCGATATAATCTCTCATTTCGAGGTTGCTCTTTACTTCCTCAATACTTACGTTGGGGTTTTTTTCATACATCTCTTTAAAACGGCGTTCCACTCTTACGGCAATATCCGCTGTCATAAAGAACTTTACTTCAGCCCTTGGAAAAACGGTGGTTCCTATATCACGACCATCCATAATGATGCCTTTCTTCTTACCCATCTTCTTCTGCTGGTCCACGGCAAACTCCCTTACTTCTTTTACTGCTGCTACATCACTTACTTTTTCTGCCACTATCATATCCCTTATCATGTACTCCACATTTTCACCGTTTAGTAATATTTCAGATTGATTTGATTTATCGTTGTACTCAAACTCAAGAGTAATATTTTCCAATGCCTTTGTTACTTCTTTTTTACTGTTGAGGTCAACTGTATGGCGAAGAAAATATAACGTAATGGCACGGTACATAGCACCGCTGTCTATATATACATAACCCAGCGCTTTTGCCAGTTGTTTTGCCAGCGTGCTTTTACCACAGGAAGACCACCCATCAATCGTTATGATTATTTTTTTCATTTAAGCAAAAATCAGGAAAAAGTTTTGGAGGGCAAAGAAAAAGCCATTTCGCTTTTTACACGAAATGGCTAAAATAATAAATTACAATTTTATTACGCTTCTGATGAAGACGCTTCTTTCTTTTTATCGCCTTTCTTCAAAGAGAATTTTATTTTCTCTTTAGTTTCATCAAGATCTGCTACTAATATATCGCCCTGCTTCACCTGCATATTCAATATCTCTTCTGCTAATGGATCTTCCAAATATTTCTGTATAGCCCTATGCAATGGCCTTGCACCAAACTGTGCATCATACCCTTTGTCTGCAATAAAGTCTTTTGCTTCTGTAGTGAGTTCCATGCTGAAGCCAAGGTTTACAAGGCGGTTCATAACACCTTTCATTAAAATATCAATGATAGAGAAGATATTTTCTTTAGTAAGTGAGTTGAACATCACCACATCATCTATCCTGTTCAAAAACTCCGGGCTAAAAGTACGCTTCAAAGCTTTTTCAATTACCGCTTTGTTGTTTTCATCAGCGCTTTGCAATTTAGCTGCAGTTGCAAAACCAACACCTTCTCCAAAATCTTTCAACTGCCTTGCCCCAATGTTAGATGTCATGATAATCATAGTGTTTTTGAAGTCCACTTTCCTTCCCATGCCATCAGTCAACTGGCCATCATCCAACACCTGCAATAAGATATTGTAAATATCAGGATGTGCTTTTTCAATTTCATCAAGCAATATCACACTGTATGGTTTGCGCCTTACCCTTTCGGTCAATTGTCCACCTTCTTCATAACCTACATAGCCCGGAGGTGCACCAATCAAACGGCTTACAGTAAATTTCTCCATGTATTCACTCATATCAATCCTGATAAGTGCATCTTCATTGTCAAACATGTAACGTGCCAGGCATCTTGCCAATTCTGTTTTACCCACACCAGTTGGGCCCAAGAAGATGAACGTACCAATTGGTTTCTTTGGGTCTTTCAACCCTACCCTGTTACGCTGGATGGCTTTCACCACTTTTTGTATAGCATCATCCTGTCCGATAACAGCACCTTTCAGTTCATCGCCCATGCGACGAAGCTTTTCAGTTTCTGCCTGCACCATACGCTTAACAGGAATACCTGTCATCATACTTATCACTTCTGCAATATCTTCTTCCTCTATTGGGAAACGCTTGTTCTTACTTTCTTCTTCCCATTCGTTCTTTGCTTTTTCCAAATCTTCCTGCAGGCGCTTTTCGCTATCACGTAAAGAAGCAGCTTCTTCAAAACGCTGGCTTTTCACCACTTTATTTTTCTCCAGCTTAATGTCTTCAATTTTCTTCTCCAGGTCAATCACTTCTTTTGGCACATTAATATTCTTAATATGCTTTCTTGCGCCCACTTCATCCAATACATCAATTGCTTTATCCGGCAGCAGACGATCTGTCATGTAGCGTTCACTCAACTTTACACAGGCATCAATTGCCTCGGCGCTGTATGATACATTGTGATAGTCTTCGTATTTGCTCTTAATGTTATTAAGTATCTGGATAGTTTCTTCAACAGACGGCTGGTCAACAATCACTTTTTGAAAACGCCTGTCTAATGCGCCATCTTTTTCAATATGCATGCGGTATTCATCCAAAGTAGAGGCTCCAATGCATTGCAGTTCGCCCCTTGCCAAAGCTGGTTTAAATATATTGCTTGCGTCAAGCGAACCACTTGCTCCACCGGCGCCTACTATAGTATGTATCTCATCAATAAATAAAATCACATCTCGGTTTTTTTCCAGTTCGTTCATAATAGCTTTCATCCTTTCTTCAAACTGGCCACGATATTTTGTGCCTGCCACCAATGCAGCAAGGTCAAGTGATACTACTCTTTTGTCAAACAGTACACGGCTTACTTTTCTTTGAACAATCCGTAAAGCCAAACCTTCCACGATAGCAGTTTTACCAACACCAGGTTCGCCAATTAGTATTGGGTTGTTCTTTTTTCTTCTTGATAAAATTTGAGAAACCCTTTCAATCTCATTTTCCCGTCCTACAATAGGGTCAAGCGTTCCATTTTCAGCAAGTCTTGTAATATCCCTGCCGAAATTATCCAGCACAGGTGTTTTTGTTTTTGGCTGATTGGCAGCACCTCCCCCTCTTTGCGATTTTGGTTGCTGACCATACTGGCGTTTTTCATCATCAAAATCGTCATCACCTTCATCGCTGTAATCAGCTTTTGGCGGATTGCTGGTAACAAAACCCAATTCGTTCTTAAACATATCGTAGTCCACATCAAACTGGTTGAGGATTTGAGTAGCAATGTTTTCCTTGTTTTTTAAGATTGACAACATCAGGTGTTCGCTTTCCACCATTGTGCTCTTGTGTGCTTTTGCTTCCAGCACCGTTATCCTGATAACCTTTTCGGCCTGCTTGGTGAGCGGAAGTGAATTGATATTAGCGATGTTTTTACCCGTCTTGTCTTTTACAGCCACCTCTATTTCCTTGCGGAGTTCGTAGAGGTCGACGTTGAGGGACTTTAAAATTTTTATGGCGGTGTTTTCGCCGTCTCTGATTAATCCAAGCACCAGGTGTTCGGTGCCGATGAAATCATTTCCTAACCGCAGGGCCTCTTCCCGGCTGTAAGAAATGATCTCTTTTACCTGGGCTGAAAAGTTGTTATCCATGTGATACTAAATTTAAACTGGTACAATAATAACGATAAAGCCGACATTTTAGTTTAGTGAAAATACGAAATGTTGATATGTTGAAAAGTAAATTTACGATATGCAACTAAAGCAGAGTTGCTTTGCTCTATAACTGGAAAGTAATAATAAATGTACTTAAGGTGCCGTTAAAACTTTATGGTTTTAGTTGGCATTGAACTAAAAAAATCCTTTCCTTTACAAAACAGCATTACAATTATTTCAAAAAAACTAAACTTATATTTTGGATGCTAATGCATACCAAATTACATTAAAACATCGATAGGTTTAAATGAATGTCAAAACAGATACCAAAGAAAAATTCACCGTCGTTACCCCACAGGAATCGGAATTACCTGTTAATATGACAGAAGAATTAAGCCAACTGTTGCTTACCTACCTGCAAAAAGACATACCACATATTGTTTTAAATATGGAGAGTGTGAAAGCTATGGATGAAAAAAGCGGTGAGCTATTGGCAACAACACAACAAAAGTTTTATGAGAACAATTGTTCTTTTGTAATATGTAAGCTGCAGGAAAACGTGGAAGCCAGTTTAGATAAAATGGAGTTACTGGAACTGATGAATGTAACACCCACTGAAAGTGAAGCCTGGGATATTGTGCAGATGGAAGAAATTGAGAGGGAGTTGTTGGGATAAGTTTTAAGACGTTTCTCGTTGGGGTGTCTCGTTTCTCGTTGTTTTGATTGAGGCTTTACAAAAAAAGGGAACAGTTCAAATTTTAAAAAACGAGGAACGGCAAAACGATTGACAAGAACGAGAAACGGATTTATATAAGACAATGTTAGCACTCACAATATTAGGAAACAACTCAGCTATACCAGCTTTTGACCGGCTGCCTACAGGGCAGGTGCTGCAAACGCAGGAAGAAGCTTATTTAATTGATTGCGGAGAGGGTACGCAAATGCAGATGGCAAAATATAAAATCCGTCGCAGCAAGATTAACAATATTTTTATATCGCATTTACATGGGGATCATTTTTATGGCTTGCCTGGTGTTATTACAAGCATGAGCCTCATGGGGCGTACGCAAGATCTGCACCTGTACGCTCCAGCGCCTTTAGAAAAAATATTGGAATTATTGATGGATGTGGCAAAAACCCAATTGAGCTACAAACTTTATTTTCATCCGCTTACAGAAGAGACAGAAATAATGAACGACAGCAAGATGTCGGTAAGATGTTTTAAAACCCAGCACCGAATAGAATGCTGGGGCTTTTTGTTTAAAGAAAAGAAGAGGCCGAGAAAAATTGATGCAGAAAAAATAAAATCCTTTGAAATTCCGGCCAGTTTTTATGAAAGACTGCAAAAAGGAGAAGACTATATAACCAAGAAAGGCACCATCATTGCCAATAGTGAGGTAACCATTGCTGCGCCTGCGCCAAAAAGCTACTGCTATTGCGCCGATACTATTTATGATGAAAGCCTGGTTGAAAAAGCAAAAGGTGTTGATTTACTTTACCATGAAACAACTTACTTAAAAGACAACGTACAAAAAGCTGCAGAACGTTTTCATTCCACCACCATACAGGCTGCCAGCATTGCAGAAAAAGCACGGGTAAAAAAATTATTGATTGGACATTTCTCTGCTAAATATGAAGTGCTTGATGATTTTTTAACAGAAGCCTGTTCTGTTTTTCCGAATACAGAGTTGGCACTGCAGGGAAGCTGTTACCCGATTTAGTTTTCCGGAGTTGTATTGATGTTGTATCCATCAGCCATTATCCAAATATAAAATTCTGTAAACCATTTACGCCAGAATTTTTCTTTGTGTTCCGCCTCCGGATCAATAACTGAATAAATTAATGCTGAAGAATTTTTGCCTGCTTTTTCTCGGATACGTTTCATATCCTCAACATAAGTGCCTCCTTCTTTTCCACCCATGTAGAAAAAATATTTTCCCTTCAGCTTATTACTCTCGGCATCTGTGAGGGAATCAATTCCGGCAGCTGTCCAGAAAGCTGGAGAAAATATACCAGCTTTGCCAAACACCTCTGGGTATTTTATAGCAGCATAATAAGAAATCAAGCCACCCATAGATGACCCTGCAATAATTGTATTTTCTTTTGAGGAAAGTGTACGGTATTTTTTATCTATTAAGGGTTTCAATGTTTCAATTATATCTTCAAGGTATTCTTCTGCCCTCGGGTGAAAGGTGATGGTATCTTTTTCTGTCTTCCAGGTAAACTCGTAAGCATTGTATTCACTCATTCTTTTCATACTCCCATTTTCAATGGCCACTACAATACAGGCTGGTTTTCCACCTGATATTAATGAATCAAGGGACTCATCAACCCCCCACTCACCAAAAGGTGCAGTGTATTCATCAAAAACATTCTGGCCATCATGCATGTATATTACAGGATAGCGTGTTTTACTTTTGCTATAACCCGGTGGAAGATAAATCCAAATATGACGAAACTCTTGTAGCCGGGGCATTTCAAAGTTTTCATCCAGCAACTCCACATTTTTAGAAACAGTATGATTACCGGCAAAACTTCCTGCATCATCAATCCATCCTTCTATTGAACAAGTAATTATTGTATCACTGCTGATGTCAACAACACGGTTAGCGATGTCTTTACCCTTTGAATCACATTCCACATTAATCCAGCTGCCTCTTGTAAATTTAAATTCATGCCTTCCTGCGTCAACATCTTTCAACTCGGTAACAAGGGCATTGTCAACAAAAGAAAATTTTTGAAGGTCGGGGTTCCAGCTGTTAAAAGTACCTACAACAAAAACAGGTTCATTACTAAAGGCTGAAGGAACAGCTTGCAGCCGGAAGGTTACTTTGTATTGTGCAAATACACCTGCGGATGAAAACAACGATACGCAAAGCAATAAACACAACCTGCAGATGAGGAAATTAATTGGTTTTGGAATGTTCAGTTTCAGCATTATTTTTTGAGATAAGCTTTAATCTTTTGATGCACTTCATTACTCAACGGAACCACCGGTAAGCGTAACACATTTTTTATGAGCCCAAGTTCGTACAAAAACGCTTTTACACCAGCAGGATTATTTTCAGCAAATAACAAATTGTATGCGTCTATTAATGGATAATTAAATTGGTTTGCCCGGGCAAAATCCTGCGCCAAACCAGCCCTCACCATATCAGAAAAATTTTGGGGGAAACAATTTGCCGCCACACTTATCACCCCATCAATACCGGCAGCAAGTTCTGGCAATACAAGATCATCATCTCCACTCACCACAAGAAAATGCTCTGGCCTGTCCCGTAGTATTTGCATACACTGTGGTATACTGTTGCCTGCTTCCTTTATACCGCCAATATTTGGCACTTCATTGGCCAATCGAATTGTTGTTGACGGTTCCATATTTCTTCCTGTTCTTCCTGGTACATTATAAAGAATGATTGGCTTTGGCGAAGCAGCAGCAATTGCCTTGTAGTGCTGAAATATGCCTTCCTGCGATGGCTTATTATAATATGGTGCAGCGCTTAATACTGCCGCAGCTTTTTCCAAAGGAAAAGTTTCTACATCTTTTACAACAGCTTTTGTATTATTACCGCCGATACCAACAACAACCGGCACACGGCCATTTACTTTTTCAAATGTATAGTTGGCTATATCAATTTTTTCCTGTTTATCTAATGTGGGTGTTTCGCCTGTGGTGCCAAGCGAAACAATGTATTCAATACCATTGCTGATAATAAAATCAATTACTTTCCCCAATGCATCAAAATCAACTGATTCATCCTGTTTAAATGGTGTTACAATGGCCACACCTGTTCCTCTTAATTGCTTTCTTAGACTCATTAATTAAAAATTTTGGTGAAGTTATTATTTGATGCTGATATGGTAAAACAAAAACTGCCCCAAACAATGTGAGAGGCAGGCACTTTTTTTAAGTGGGGTAATAATCAATTTGCCGCCAGCAGCGGAATGGTACTCTTCAGCACAGCAGAACGTTTAAAATAGTTTTTATCTTCTCCAAAAATAAAAAGGCAGGTACCATTCTTAATCTTATCAATAATTTTTTTGTGGTGTTTTTCTGGCACCGCCGGACAGCCCTGGCTACGGCCGATATACCCCTGTGAATGTATTAAATCTTCACTTACATAATCAGCGCCATGCATTACAATATCACGGTTGTAAGCATTGTCATTAATACCTCTTTCCAAACCAATTAAGTGAAGTGAATAACCATTTTTGCCGCTGTAAGTGCTGCTTGTTTCATAAAAGCCAAGGCTGCTTTTATTGCTTTCAGGAATATTGGAAAAATATCTTGCAAACTCCTGCCCGCTGTTCGTGCCATGCGCCACATAAGTATTAAACAATACTTTATAATGCTTCAAATCAATTACAAACAATCTTTTTTTCCGGGACGATTTGCTTAGGTCTGCAATAGTGATAATATTGGTATTATCAATTTTACCCTTTGCTTTCAGGTATTCAAAACCTCTCATTGCATAATCAAATACCTGCTTTGACAAACCTGCAGAAGCAAGTTTAAGGCTGTCGTATATGCTGCTTTCAACAGGAGCATCACTTATTATTGTTGCCGGCATTGCAGGTGCCATATTATCAACCACCACAAATTTACTTACAGGCTGTGCATTACCCGGTTTCGCTTTTGCAAATACAAAAGGCAAATGCAGTAGGAATATGAAGAGGGAAGAAAAAAACAGATGTACCCTTTTTATCAAACGGTTTTTCATTGTCAATAATATCAGATTTCTATAACAGGGAGGCAAAAGTAATGCCCGTAAGCAAGTTTTGGATGTTAAAATTTCCACCGCCAGCAGAAAACTATTGAGTATCAATAAATTTTTTTTCACCAATTCACGCAAACGATTGAAACAAAAGAGTAAGCCCTCAACGATGTTGAGGGCTTACATAAATAAATGAAGAATTAAATTTTAGTCTTTTACAAAACGAACAATATTCGTTTGCATACCGTTGCTGTAGCCTGTAATTTGATAAGTACCTGGCTGCAGTTTGCTGCAATCAATATTCAACTGGTTGCTGCCTTCATTTAATACAGAAACATTTTTCATCACCACACGGCCAAGCATATCAGTTACATTGAGTGTAACGGATGCTTTAACAGCGCTGCTTATCATCATCGAGGCATTGCTTTTTACAACTGTTGGTGCAAAAGAACTGATAACAACACCCGTTGATTTATTCACCACTGCTACCACTACCGAATAAGTAAACCTGCCCGAAGCATTAAACATTTTAATGCGGTAATAATTTACACCTGGCTGCAGGCTGTTATCAATAAATGAATAATTGAACAAAAGGTTTTGTGCTACCACATTACCGATGCTTACAAAATTTCTTGCATCGGTACTTTTTAGTATTTCAAACCTGGTGATGTTTTCCGTTAATTCAGCTACATCCCATTTTAATAAAGCACCATTACCAGACTTTGAAACAGTAAGATTGATAAGGTTAGCCACGGGAATAACACCGCTTATATTAGACACCACTAATGGTATACTTACATTGGCCTGAAGCAATGTGTTTGGAATTGCTTGTGTAATAACATAAGGATTAGTGCCTGCAGGCGCAATGCCGCCCGGTAAAGAAATTACCTGCCAATTACCGGCAGCATACAATCCCACCTCATCATTAGCACTATAAGAAAAATTAATATTTCCATCCCCGGACAGCGGCGTTAAATTGCTATAGCCAAAAGCCACCGTAAGCGGAGATGGTACAGTACCTAATGGTTTTATTTGCCAAGTGCGATTAACTGCCCTGTCAGGAAATGCAATCACTGGATTAATCCCCAGTTCAACTTTAGCAGCTATATCCAATGAATCATTTGCTACAAAGCCAAGTGCAATAGGGTTAACAGTTGTTGTACTTGCACCAATGGGAATACCCACAGGAACATTCTTTACATTTTTCTGTACAAAGAAACCAGTACCATTGGTAATAGCATGTGTAATAAAAGGATTGCTTACGGGCTGAACCGGTAATGGGTTGGTAATATCAAAATCATTAAGCCACAAATAACCAAGCCTGAAAACAAGGGAATCAGGCAAGGTAATATTACTAGTGGCATTTACACCTGTTACCACTGAAGAGTTATTGATAACCGTTTTTATTTTATTAGTAAAAGATCCAGTTACTTCAAAATCCTGAGTGCCGTTTCCATTAAATTCAAGTACACATTTCTGTGCGGTGGCTGGCTGGCTGAGTTTGAATGTACCGCCGATTTTGAGGTTGCCGCCGATTCTTAAAACACAAGATGAGTTAGGGTTAGTGGTATTTACAGGAATTCGGTTGCTGAAGTCTAATATTCCTGCATTTTGAATAAAATTACCAGTTACATTAATTGAATCCGATTCGAATGAGTTGTCGAATGAACCTGCAAATCCGTTTCCTATGATGCTGCCGCCGTTTTGGGTGATGTTATCAAATTTACCAACCAAACCTGTACTTCCTGTTGGTGAACCAAGTTCAATAATTCCACCATTTACAATTAAATTTTTTACATAGTAATTATTAAGCACTGTTCTCAACCTTGCTGTATAGCCTGCGCCTGTGTTTGTAATTACTAAAGAATCGATATAAGCAAACGTGATAGTTGGTAATATTTGTGCAGAGGAGCCGCTGACTGCCTGATTAGGGCAATTCCACTCCACCACGCCATCATAAGTAGCATCATTGTTAAATAATGTCGGCTGACTTGTAACGCCCTCTATTTTTATTAATGATCCGTCTTTGTAATTTCCCCTGGGAATAGTACCGCCATTTCTTTTAATATTCAATTCACTACCGTTTTCATATACCGGAGTTGGTGAGCCAAGTATATCAATTTTTGAATTATTTCCAGATAAAATAACCTTTCCTCTTATTGTTGCTTTCGCATTATTACCAAAAAAGCCTGTAGGGCTTGCAACAAAAACAGTTGGGTCAGTGCTTGCCCCTTGGCCCTGCATATTAAGCACTCCGTCAATTTCTGCTACAGAAGTTAAGTCGGTGATACCAATTTGAAATCTCGTAAGTGTAGCGCCTCCTAAGTTGACAGCACATCCTTCGTTTATTTTTAAAGAATCAGTAAAATTAAGATAGGTGGCAGAACTACTACTTAGATTTACCGTAGCTCCATTTATAACTCTCATCGTTCTGTACACAGCAAGAGAATTGGTTTGCTGCACATCTGTTATTGTTACAATTCCATCGCCTGCTAACAAAAGCAAACCATCGAAAACAATAATATAACTTGTACCACCACTTGTTGTTGCCGGCACCCCATTGTCCCAATTGGCCGGGTTACCCCAACTGCCGCCAATGGAAGGCCCTATCCATGTAGTAGTAATTTGTGATTGTGCATAAAATGATAAAAACAACAGAAAAAGACCTAAGAAAAGTTGCTTCATACTGTAAAATTTAGTTTTGGTAATAGTTTGTCATTAAAATAAAAATGACAATCAGTTTAAAACAAAATTAATTACTTACATAACATAAGTTATATTTCAATCGTTACATTAACAAAGCCCCGGAATAATCCGGGGCTTTGTTGATAATTTTATATAATATGTATTAGTGTTTTACAGCTTCTTTTCCTTTCTCAACCATTTTCTCAGCACCTTCTTTTGCCTTATCAACAACTTTTTCTGCTCCAGCTTTTAATGAATCTACAGCAGCGCCAGCGTTGCTTTTTAATGAGTCAACAGCAGCTTCGGTTTTAGTTGCCAATGAATCTACTGCAGCACCAGCATTTTCAGTTGCTTTATTAGTAAGAGAGTCAGCGGCAGCAGCGGCATTTTCGCCAGAGTTGTTGCAGGCAGTCATTACACCAGCAACAGCAAGAATCGCAAGTAATTTTTTCATTTTTGTTAGTTTGATTTTTTAAATGAGCGGCAAAGCTAATATTTAATTTGAGTAAACCAAGTTTTTACAAAATTATCTTGTTAACGCTAACCCACCATCTCTTTTGCATTTTGCATAGCAGCCTGGCTTGGCTTTTCCCCTCCTATCATTTGGGCTATGGCAGCCACTCTCTCTTCACTGCTTAGTAACTTTACTGAAGTATGAATTTTATTTTGTTTTGAATCCTTATACACAAAATAATGAGCATCAGCCCTGGCAGCAATTTGTGGCTGGTGTGTAATTGCAATTACCTGATGGTTTGTACAAAGTTCTTTCATAATAGCGCCCACCTGCTTAGCAGCTTCGCCACTAATACCGGTATCAATTTCATCAAAAATCAGTGTGGGCAACTGGAGTTTCTTTGCAATAATGGATTTTATACAAAGCATAAGCCTGCTCAATTCGCCACCGCTTGCCACTCTGCTTAATGGCTCAAAATGACCGGTTTTATTGGCATCAAAAAGATATTCAATTTC
>CAZBTD010000085.1:0-9619 GCA_964494815.1 uncultured Ferruginibacter sp.
GGTACCCTGGTAGCCCCAGCTCCCGTCGAATGGATGTTCCATTACAGGCATTAATTCCACATGTGTAAAGCCCATCTCTTTTACATAGGGAACAAGTTTCTCTGTTATGGTTGCATAATCATTATAAGTTTCTTCATCATACTTATTTGGTCTCATCCAGCTGGCCAAATGCACTTCATATACACTCCATGGTGCGTTAAGGGCATTGTACTCCTTGCGTTCTTTCATCCATTTTTTATCATTCCAGCCATAACCCAGCTCCCATGTAATGGAAGCTGTTTGTGGCCGCTTTTCCCAAAAATTGGCATATGGATCGCCTTTGTCTATCTCTACTCCTTTGTATCCTTTAATATGATATTTATATACTTCGCCTTTTGGGAAATTCGGGATAAAGCCTTCCCATATGCCAGAGTTATCCAGCCGTACATACAAAGAATATTCATCCTTTTTCCAGTTATTAAAATTTCCTACTACAGATACGGCAGTGGCATTTGGTGCCCAAACGGCAAAATAATACCCTCGTTTACCCAATACTTCCAGTTCGTGGCTGCCTAAAAATTCATACCCATCATACAAAGTGCCTGCCTGGAGGTTTCGTATATCCTCATCCGTAAAAAGAGAATAATTCCACACTTGCTTTGTACTGTCAATAAAATGGATATCCTCGTATTTCTTAACCACAACATCTTCTGTATCTTTTTTCATAAGCTCATTTTTTAAAAGTTTTTTAGAGGAAGCATTCCTTGTTTCTGCTTTTGGTACCGATTTTTTTGCCGCCTGTTTTTTTGCAACCGCCATTTGTGTAAATGATTTATATAATGATAAAGTAAAAAGGCAATTTTGTTTTAACGTAAATTTAAGCATACAGTTTTTTGCAGACAGAATTATTTCAGCTTATTTACGAATTATTTCATAGATCCAAAACCAACTCAAACTTAATGAAGAGTATAGCCAAAAAACTACTCCCGCTGTTTTTACTGCTGGCGGGTACTGCCAATGCACAAACAATTACCGGCAAAATATTCGACAGTACTGAAAACAAAGCAGTACAATATGCCGTGGTAGCACTCCTAAAACCAGTGGATTCGATTTTATTGAATTTTACCCGTACAAATAAAGATGGAAGTTTTGAACTAAAAAACATGCCGGCAGGCAAATATATCTTTATGGTTACCCATCCAAAATATGCGGATGTGGTATATGAGATAAATAGCGAGGGCAATCTTCAGATGAATAATGTAAAAGCCACTCCAAAAAGTAAGTTGCTGCAAGAGGTGTTTGTAAGAAGTGGCGGCTCTATAAAAATAAAGGGAGATACTATTTCCTATATAGCAGACAGTTTTAAAGTGGGTGCCAATGCTAACGTAGAAGAGTTGCTGAAAAAACTACCCGGTATACAAGTAGATAAAGATGGAAAGATAAAAGCCATGGGAGAAACTGTAGAAAAAGTATTGGTGGATGGTGAGGAGTTTTTTGGTGATGACCCGGGTATGGCAGTTAAAAATTTAAGGGCAGACGCAGTGAAAGAGGTACAGGTATTTGATAAAAAAAGTGAACAGGCTGAGTTTACCGGTATAGATGATGGGCAAAAACAGAAAACAATCAACCTTAAACTTAAGGACGATGCAAAAAAAGGGTACTTCGGCAAAATAGATGCTGCAGCAGGGCCGCAAAAGAAAATTGATAACCGCTACAACACAAACCTGATGTTTAATGCCTTTAAAGGCAAAAGAAAAATATCTGCGTTCTTGTTAAATGGCAATACGGGGCAAGATGGCTTAAGCTGGCAGGATAGTGAAAAATATGGAAGTGAAAGGGATGATGTATCAGTGAATATGGATGAGGATGGCGGTATGATGTGGATGTGGCGTGGCGGCAGCAGCGATGATGAGCCATATGTAAATACAGAAAATGGTTTTATAACTAACAATAATGCCGGCCTGCACTATTCAAATAAATGGGATGATAAGAGAACTTTGACAATTTCTCCGAAGTACAACCGGCAGTTGTATAATAATGTAACTACCAACTTTACACAACGCCAGGTGGGTGATTCTATTCTTAACGACTACTCAAATACCACCCAGGACATTAACAGGCATAATTTTAAGAACAGTCTTACTTATGATATCAAATTTGATTCAAGCAATAGCCTTAAAATAACAGCTAAGGCAAACTTTTATCATACGGAAAGCACTGAAACAAGCGATGCAGAAACAAAGAGTAATACAGAAACATTAAAAAATAAAACTGATAAAGAATATAACCAGAAGATTGATAAGAGTGCTATCACCGCAAGTATGATTTTCCGTCATAAGTTTAAAAAAGCAAGGAGGACGTTATCTATAAACGCAGATTGGAACAGGTTGAATACAATTGGAAAAAACTATCTGCAATCTGATAACCAGTCTTACTTTAATGGGTTGCCTTCATTTAATTTGGCTCAAAACCAAATGTACGATATTGATAAAACCACCAATAAACTTACGGGCAAAGCTGTATATACTGAACCGATTTCAAAAAAGTTTTCTCTTGAATTGGGTTATGAGCTCACCTACTCTACCGGCAATAATGAGCAGTCAACAAATAGTTATTCTTCTACCTCCGGAAAATATGATGATTTTGTTGACAGTTTAAGCAACAGTTTTAAGCAAGTGATTGTGATTAACAAACCTTCTGTGAAGATGAGTTATAATTTCAAGAAACTTAAATTTAATTTTGGTAGTGGTTTTGGAATTACCAATTTCGATTTCAATGATGTTACTTTTGGCAACACCTATAAAAGGAACTTTACCAACCTGTTTCCGGCAGCGTCTATTAACTATACATACAAACCCAATCACGCCATAAACTTTTCGTACAACGGCAATACAAAACAACCTACTTTAAACCAGTTGCAGCCATTAAGAAACAACAATGATTTTTTCAACCAGTATATTGGCAATCCCGACTTAAAGCAATCCTTTGCCCATAACTTTAATTTGTCTCATAATTCGTACAACTTTATTAAAGATATGTGGATGTACCAGTCTTTAAATTTTACCACCACAGCCAATGCCATTACCAACAGCCGTATTATTAACCTCGATAGTGGCAAAACTGTTTCTCAACCAATAAATACCAATGGAAATATTTCGGTAAATTTCTGGAGTGGTATTGGCATGAAGATTAAAAAAGTAAATATTAATATCAACTTCCAGCCCAACTTCAATTACAACCGCTTTGCTGATATCATCAATGGAAGAACAAGTTTTTCAAACACACTTAATGCAGGGCTTGGTGTTTGGCTTAATAAATCAAAAGAAAAGAAGTATGATATTTCTTTAGGCAACGACATTGGTTACAATAGAAATACAACTTCACAAAACAGTCTTGTAAATAAATATTTAACCAACACGCTAAATGTGAATGCCACACTGTATCACAAAAAAGTATGGTCGTTACAAACAGAATACAACTTCTTTGCAAGACAAAAAACAGTACAGTTTCAAAACAACCTTACCAACCATATTTTAAATGCAAGGCTGCAGCGTACTTTCAAGGACAATGAATTTACAGCATATGTTTTGGTGAGAGATATACTGAATCAAAATATAGGCGTGGATAGAAGTTTTTATGGCAATACCACCAGCGAAACAACCAACCTGCGGCTAAAGAGATATTTTATGGTAGGTTTTGCATGGGATTTTAAAAACAAAGGTGCTAAACCACAGGCGGCTACACCAACACCGTAAAAAATTTAATTGACGTTTGATTGAAAATAAAAATAATAAAATGAAAAAGATTACTATAAATATCATGTTACTTCTCACAGTTGCTTTAGCGAATGCACAGCAGCAGTTTATTGACAAAGCCAGTATAGAATATGAAGTAAAAACCAATGTAAAAAAATCAATGGGTGAATCACCTTGGATGGAAATGCTGAAAGAAAATATGCCACAATTTAAAACTGGCTATTACAAATTTACATTCAGCAATAATAAGAGCATTTATAAATTTGACCGCTGGGCTGATGGCCCCAAAGTGCCGGAGTTTTTGAGAAGAGATGATGAAAGCAATATTTGGTATCTTGATCATGAGGCAAACAAAATTTTTCAGCAGAAAGCAGTGATAGGCTCCAATTTTATGCTGGAAGACAGCATTCCCCAAATTAAATGGAGGATTACTAATGAAAACCGTGAGATTGCAGGCTTTAATTGCCGCAAAGCCGTTGGCGTAATTATGGACAGTGTGTATGTGTTCGCATTTTATACTGATGAGATAATGATACCCGGTGGGCCATGCACCCTCAATGGCTTGCCTGGAATGATTTTAGGTGTTACTATTCCTAGATTATATACTTCGTTTATTGCAACAAAAGTGATGGTGAATGGTGTAAAAGAAGATGAAATAAAACCAGCGCCAGCCAAAAAATACAGCACCCGTACTGAGATGAAAAAACTAATTGCAGATAGAATGAGTGAATGGGGTGGCAATAATGATGATGAAAATGCAAAACACTGGCTTAACCAGTTTGTATGGAGTTCGATGCTCTGATTATTTTTCCAGTTTCTTAAAAGGGCTTTGCATCAGTTGCACAAAGTCCTCATCTTTTTCATTGGGGTAGTACCTGTCTAAACCATAGCGAATAGATTGTGGTGAAAGTTTTTTTAAAGTACCAAGCAACCTGTCCCAAATAGATAAGATAGCTCCATAATTACTGTCGGTATAAGGTTGCTGCCAGTGATGATGCACTTTGTGCATATTAGGAGAAACAAGCACCCATCCCACTGAATCATCCAGCCACTTGGGCAAATTAATATTAGCATGTGTGAACGACACTGCAAAAATCAGTATCGTTTGAAAAATCATAACTGCATACATAGGTGCGCCACTTACTACAACAGCCATAAAAAAGAAAACCCCTCTCAGTACACTTTCTACGGGATGATGGCGCAGACCAGTTGTTACATCCACATTATTATCTGCATGATGAACAACATGAAAGCGCCAGAGTAACGGCACTTTATGCTGCGTAATATGCACCAACCAGCCACCAAAAAAATCCAGCGCAAGAAAGCTGACAAGAATGGTTAGCCCAACACCTGCATTAAGCCAGTACACCAAACCAAATTGATGTATCCTGCACCAGTCGCTGAGCTTGATAATGATGAAAGCAAGAAAAGTATGTATAATAAGATGAATAATAGTGAAACCAAAGTTTACAGCAGCATGCCTGATTTTTGTTTTTTTGTATTGAAGCGGCAGCAGTGGTATTGAGCCTTCAATAATCCAGAAGAACAGAAGTCCGGTTATTAAAAACAGCATCCGTTGTAATGGATGCTGTTCAAGCGATTGGAAATATTGAATAATGTTGCTAAACATTGCAGGTAATTATTGAGAAAGGTACAATTATTTTTATTTGCTTAATTCCAGTACCACTGTTTGATAGCTTCCCAGCGTAAAATCTTTTAGTTCACTTTTTTCTTTTGTCACCACATTTGTAAATTTTGAAAAGCCGTCAGTTCTTTCTGCATAATCACCAACAACAATTTTCTTTTCCGTTTTTGCTGTATTCATGGCAATCATTACCGTTTGTTTGGCATCATATCTAAAGTAAACATACACACCGTCCACAGGCACATACTGCATCATTTTACCCATAGCAAGTGCTGAAGATGTTTTACGATAGTTGGCCAGGGCACGGAGATGATTATAGATGCTGTCGTCTTTTGCTGTGCGGTCGCTTTTATCAAACTTATTCATTTTATCTCCTTCCCATCCTCCCGGAAAATCAAGTCTTACATAACCATCGCTGGGCCATGTGGTACCGGTAGTAGCAAATTCAGAAGTGTAATAAAATTGTGGAATGCCCCGGCACGTCATCAGCCAGCTTATAGAAGATTGATATTTATTTATATCCTCGCCTATCACAGAAAAAAATCTTGCCATATCATGATTATCGAGAAATATAACATTCCTTGAAGGGTCTTTATATAAATAATCCTGTGCCAGTATTGTATATAATTTGCTGGCGCCTTCTGTCCAGCCAAAATCTTTTGTCATGGCATCTTGTATGCCCCACAAGGTTTGAAAGTCCGTAGCTCCCTGCAGGTTACTTTTAAATGGAATGTTCAAATTGTTTTGTACAAAATATGCCTGGTTAGGCACTCCATGAAACCATGTTTCGCCAAACAAAGTAAGCTTTGGATATTCATCCATCAGCGCTTTGTTGCAGCGATTCATAAAATCAACATCATTGTATGCGTAAGTATCAATACGCCAACCATCAATGCCAAATTCTTCCACTGTCCATAAGGCATGTTGTATTAAAAAATTAGCTACATAAGGATTGTTTTGATTAAGGTCAGGCATGATGCTGGTAAACCAGCCATCCACTAATTTCTTTTTATCAATAGCGCTTGCATAAGGATCAAAAGCTACCTGGTCTTTATACGTAGTGTTGGTATAAGCAGGCCAGTTGTGTACCCAGTCTTTCATTGGCATATCAAGAATGGTGATATGATTTGAATCCACATGGTTATATACTGCATCCTGAATCATCTTCATCCCCTTTGCATGTGTTGCATCTATCAAATCCTGATAAGCTTTATCACCACCCAATCTCCTATCAATTTTATAATGATCCGTAAAAGCATAACCATGTTCTGTTCTTTCAGGACGATCATTTTCTATAACAGGATTAAGCCACAAAGTTGTTACACCTAAATCCTGCAAATAGTCTAAATGATTTTGAATTCCTTTTAAGTCTCCCCCGTGCCGGTTAAAAACGGTATCCCTGTTTAACGATTGATCCCTCATACCGGGAATTTTGTCATTAGAAGGATCACCGTTGCTAAAACGATCGGGAAGAATGAGATAGATAAAATCTTTTGTTGTTACGCCCTGGGCATATTCAGTACCATTGCCTTTGCGGCGTGGTTTTAATTCAAAAGGAATTTTAAAACCTTCTCCTCTGACAATTGTATTTACATCAATCGAAAATTTACCTGGTTTTGCATTGGGGGCTACCAGGATGTCAACAAATAAGTAATGCTTATTCTCCACCCTATTCACTTTCAAAATTTTAATACCAGGATACTGTATGATAACAGCACATTTATCCGGGAACATAAAACCATTATCAGTATGCAGCATTAACTGCACTTTGTTCCACTTCATTCCTGCCCACCAATGGGTGGGATACACTTTTGCAGTTTGTGCAACGGTTATAACACAAACAGAAAAAACAAAACTGAGCGTTAAAGCAAATCGTTTCATCGAAATATATTTAGTTATACTGCAATTTTAATACTCAGCTATTAATGACCAGCCGAAGCAATCACCTTTTTGTCAGTACTTTCTTTTACAATCAAAGCACAAACAATTGCAGCAAGGCAGAGCAAAATGCCTCCAATTTGTACTGCCATCAAGCGATCGTTATGCAGGTAGTTCGACATTATTTTTCCAAAGAAAAGAGAAGCAATTATTTCGGGCAAAACAATGAAGAAATTGAAAATACCCATGTAAATACCAATCTTATCTTCCGGTATGCAACCCGCCAGCATTGAATAAGGCATAGATAAAATGGATGCCCATGCAATACCCACCATACTCATAGCCGCATACAGCAGGTAATGCTCGTGAATGTAATTTACCATTATCAACCCTGCCCCACCAATGAGCAAGCAAGCAGTATGTGTGTATTTTTTACCAAGCTTTGAAACCCAAAAAGGAATTGAAAAAGAAAAAACAAAAGTTACAAGATTTAGTATCGCTGAAGTTGTGTTGGCATATTCAAGGCCTTGTGTATATAAATCACTACTTGATTTAACATCTCCGCCAAATATATCAGTTGCTACGCCGGTGCTATAATAAAACCACATTAAAAAAAGCCCGGGCCATGTTAAAAAATTAACCAGCGCCAGCCGCTTCATCTGATCGGGCATATTTGCAATGGCAGAAAAAATTTCCTGAATCCCCCCGCCAAAACCTTTGTTAGATTCCTTTACTTTTTCTCTCCAGTTTGAATCAGAAGGCGGATATTCTTTACTCTTTAACACTGTATATAAAACAGCTGCAAAGAAAACCGCTCCACCAATATAAAAAGACAGGGATATATTTTGAGGAATTGAACCTCCTGTTTTATCCCTTGATACACCAAACCAATCTACCAGTTTTGCAGGAAGATAACCTGCCACAAATGAAGCAAGCCCAATAAACATACTTTGCATAGCAAAACCAAATGAACGTTGCTTTTCATTTAAATTGTCGGCAACAAAAGCACGGAATGGTTCCATGCTGATATTAATACAGGAATCTAATATCCATAAAGTGCCAGCCGCCATCCACACAGCCGATACATTTGGCATAATGAATAATGCAAGCGAACTGAGAATTGCTCCAATTAAAAAATATGGTCTTCTTCTTCCAAGGGTTTTGCTCCACGTTCTGTCACTTAAATAGCCAATGATTGGTTGAACGATAAGGCCAGTCATAGGCGCTGCCAGCCACAGACCTGGTATTTCTTCTGGCGAAGCACCAAGGTATTCGTAAATACCGCTCATGTTGCCCATTTGCAGGCTCCAGCCAAACTGGATACCAAAAAAACCAAAACACATATTGAAGATTTGCCAAAAACCAAGTTGGGGTTTTTCGCCAGTGTAAGAAGTTACAGACATAGCAATCGTTTAAGTAAATTAAAATTGTGTACAAGCTACACGTTGTGAAACGAGCAAAAAATACATCTTCATAAAAATGAAGATGTAAACAAAATTTATATTACGTACCCATCCGGTATCACTGCTCCTTTCTTAAGCACCACAATACCATCCTTAATGGTGTATAATGAATGATCGGAGTTTGCCAAATGGCTTCCGCCATTAATGCGTACATCATTACCTATGCGGCAGTTTTTATCTACAATGGTATTGCGTATGTAGCAGCGGTCGCCAATGCCGATTTTGGGCAGGCCCTTATCAGTATTGTTTTGCAGTTCGGCCATTGTTTCATAATAATCATTCCCCATAATATAACTGCTTACAATGGTAGTGCCATGGCCAATCCTGCTTCGTATACCAATCACACTATTTTCAAGCCGGCTTGCAGCAATGATGGAGCCTTCTGCAATCACCGTTTTCTCTAAAGTGGTGCCGCTGATTTTTGCTGGCGGCAGCATTCTTGCACGGCTGTACACCACTTTTTGGTTATCAAACAAATTAAAATGAGGCAAATCCAGGGTCAATGCAAGATTGGCTTCAAAGAAAGAATAGATATTTCCAATATCCGTCCAGTAGCCCTCATATTGATAACTCACCACTTTATATTTCTCAATAGACGTTGGAATAATTTCTTTGCCAAAGTCTGTGGCTTCTTTCTTTTCATTCTCCAATAAATCAAACAACAGCTTGCGGCTGAAAACATAAATACCCATTGAAGCAAGATAATTGCGCCCCTGTGCCTGCATAGCTGCTCCGGTATCACTTGTCCATTCAGGCAACAAATCTTTGGCCGGCTTTTCTATAAAAGAAGTAATGTCGTTATCAGCATTTGTTTTTAAGATACCAAACTCAGGCGCCTCCCTGTCGCCAACAGGAATAGTGGCTATGGAAATGTCGGCCTTATTCTTAATATGGTTATC
>CAZBTD010000085.1:9629-15314 GCA_964494815.1 uncultured Ferruginibacter sp.
GTATTAAAATATATTCAAACTCATAGTTTACTATGTGGCGAAGGCTCTGACGTACCGCATCGGCCGTACCCTGAAACCAGCCTGCGTTATCAGGTGTTTGCTCTGCCGCCACTATATCTACAAACCCTTTGCTGAACATGCTGAACTGGTATGTATTTTTTATATGCTTGTTAAGCGATGCAGAGTTAAACTGAGTAAGCACAAGTATGCGGTTGATACTGCTGTTAATACAGTTTGAAATAGGGATATCAACCAAACGGTATTTACCTGCAATAGGCACGGCAGGCTTGCTCCTGGTAGCTGTAAGTGGATATAATCTTGAACCTGCGCCGCCACCGAGTACGATGGCTATTACTGATTTGCTTTCCATAAAAAATATTAATTAGAGTTTACAGTATCCCACTAAAGGGTGTTTTGGAAATTTGACTAAAGTTATAGAGTTTGATACTACAATGCTTTTTCTTGTGAAATATTTTTATGAGAAAGGGTTGTTTTTTTATAACAGCAGGTAAATTGTATCTGTTTAATTTAGTCAAAAAAAAATAAACAATAATAACTTACTCTTTACCTGGTACAATAGATAAATTATGAAAGATACTATCTTAAATAGCCAATTACTAACTTTAGCTTATAACCCTGTTACCATTAAATATCAAAAGAGTATTTCTGGTCTCAATGGCTATTAGAAATAATTAAAAAAAGAAACGGAAATCAGAATTGCAGAAACTGAAAAAAATCCCTCCCAAAATACCCACACCCTACTCACAAAATCCCCACCCATAAAATCAAAACAATTAAAAATCCCTTAGTTTCGTGGCTGATTATGAAAAAGATAGAATTGGAAATAGTAGCCCTCTCTCACAGTATTACACAAACACATTCTTATGCTGTGGTGCTGGGTGAAATCAACGGTCTTCGCAGGCTGCCAATTGTAATTGGTGGCTTTGAAGCACAGGCAATAGCAGTGGCATTAGAACGCATGAACCCAAGCCGGCCTTTAACGCATGATTTGATGAAAAACTTTATGATGGCCTTTAATGTTGACCTGCATGAAGTGGTGATAAACGATTTACAGGAAGGCATCTTTTACAGCAAACTCGTTTGCAGCAGCGAAAATGATACTGTTGAAATTGATTCCCGTACATCTGATGCACTTGCATTGGCCGTTCGCTTTGGCTGTCCCATTTTTACTTACTAAAATATTTTAGAAAGCGCCGGTATCTTAATGGAGAACGACGAAAAGAAAAAAACTTCTTCTGCTGCTGCCCCACAATCTGTAACTACAGATAGCAGCCGGGAAGATTTAAAATCACTCTCCCTCCAGGAATTGAATACTTTACTTAATGAAGTACTGGAACAGGAAGATTATATTAAGGCTATTGCAATAAGAGATGAAATAAATAACCGAAAGAAATAAATTTTGTTGAAAGTGAAGAATTGAGAGTGGATAGTTATTATTTGGTATCCACTTAACTTTCAACTTTCAACTTTCAACTCTCAACTCTAATGGTTGTTTTTCCTAATTCCAAAATTAATATCGGTCTTAACATACTTGATAAAAGGCCCGATGGTTTTCACAATCTTGAAACCGTATTTGTACCCATTCCTCTAAACGATTCACTCGAAATTATACGAGCAAAAGAAAATACTGACGAACTAACTCTTAGCCAGAGCGGTTTTGTTGTAGATGGCAATACAGAAAATAACCTTTGTATAAAAGCATACCGATTATTAAGAAAAGACTTCCCTCAACTACCAGCTATACAAATGCACCTGCACAAAGCCGTACCCATGGGTGCAGGGCTTGGCGGCGGCTCATCCGATGCAGCTTTTACCTTACAAATGCTGAATAATAAATTTCAGCTTGGTTTATCAACAGAGCAACTCATTCAGTATGCTCTTTTTCTTGGCAGCGATTGTCCTTTCTTTATTATTAATAAACCATGCTTTGCCACTGGCCGTGGGGAAATGATACAGCCCATCCAGCTATTATTAGCTGGCTATCATTTAGTGCTAGTTAATCCCGGCATACATATTAATACTGGCTGGGCATTTTCACAATTAAAAGCCGGAGACAGGTTTACAAAACACCTTTTACAAAACATTCATTCGCCAATAATAAACTGGCGCCATACCATTACCAACGATTTTGAACTTCCTGTATTTGCAAGCCATCCTCAATTAAAAGAATTAAAAGAAAACTTGTACAACAAAGGCGCTGTGTATGCAGCTATGAGTGGCAGCGGCAGTACCATCTTTGGATTATTTACAGAGCCCGTTCATATAAATTTCCAATTCCCCTCCAATTGGTTAGTGAAACATATTTCGCTTTAGTCATTTATAAAATGCTAAAATCCTTTTGTTTTTTACAAATGGGGGTTAAATGTGCCTTCATTAGAATAAATTGCGGCTTTAATAAAATTCAAAACATGATAAAATCATTGTACTTAATGGGTGCTGCACTATTTGCAGGCACAGCAGTATCGGCACAACAAGGTGGAGATGCCGTACCCCTCAACTGGCACCAACTCGATAAAGCAACAACAGGCTATTATGGTATCAGCCTCGATAAAGCCTACGAGTTTATTAAAACCAAAAAAATAAAAAGCAAACAGGTTCTGGTGGCGGTTATCGACAGCGGCATTGATACACTGCATGAAGATTTGAAACCTGTATTATGGACAAATCCCAAAGAAATCCCCTACAACGGTATTGACGATGACAAAAACGGTTATATAGACGATGTACATGGCTGGAATTTTTTGGGTGGCAAAGATGGCCGCAATGTAAAACAAGACAGCTATGAAGGTGCCCGTGTGTATCATGCACTAAAAGCAAAATATGGCACTTTAGTACCCGACGAATCATCGGTGCCGGAAGCAGACAGAAAAGAAATTGAAACTTATAAAAAAGCACAGAAAAAAGTGGTGGGTGATGTAAACCCGGCTGAAGTTTCTTTTTACAAAAAAATGCTGCCTTCCTTCAAACTCGGAGATTCAGTAATTACAAAAGAGCTTAACAAAGAAGAATACAACTGCAACGATTTGGAAAGCTATTCAACAACAGACCCAAATGCAAAAAAGACAAAAGCTATTTTAATGCAGCTTTGTAAAAGCAATGGCTCAAATGAAATTAGCAACAAGGAAATTATAGAAGAACTGGAAGGAAATATCCGCAAAGCGGAGACAGCAGAGAAAGCGCCGGAAGAATACCGTAAAAATATTGTGCAGGATGATGAAACAAACATCAATGACCGCAACTATGGGAACAATGATATCATGGCCGGCACATCCAGGCATGGAACACATTGCAGTGGTATTATAGCCGCTGTAAGAAACAACGGAAAAGGTGGTGATGGTGTTGCAGACAATGTACGCATCATGATGTTGAGGGCTGTGCCTGATGGTGATGAGCATGATAAAGACATTGCACTTGCCATTCGCTATGCTGTTGACAATGGCGCACAGGTGGTAAGCATGAGCTTTGGTAAAGATTTTTCGCCACAAAAACATTGGGTAGATGATGCTGTAAAATATGCAGAAAAAAAAGGGGTACTGCTGGTACATGCAGCAGGCAATGACTCCAAAAATATTGACAGCACCGATAATTTCCCCTGTGTAACTGCACTTGATGGACAAAGGGCCAGCAACTGGATAACAGTGGGTGCCAGCGGCGATCCAAAAAATGGTGGCCTCACGGCAAGGTTTAGCAACTATGGCAAAAAGGATGTAGATGTGTTTGCTCCTGGCGTACAAATTTATGCTACCGTACCTGGTGGTAATACTTATGGTAAATTATCAGGTACCAGTATGGCATGCCCTGTGGTGGCTGGCACAGCCGCATTGTTGCTTGAATATTTTCCAACACTTAGTGCAAAACAAATAAAGTATGTAATTGAAAAATCTGCCGTAGCGCCTGATACAGACGTAAACATTCCCGGCACTGAAGAAATGGTGAAGCTCAGCGACATTAGCAAAACCGGTGGATTGCTTAATGCGTATGAAGCAGTAAAACTGGCCAGCACTTTAAAGGGTGAACGTACAGTAAAAAAAGAAGTGTTGCCGAAACCTAAGTTCACAAAAAAGAAAAAAGCATAAGCAGGCATTTGCTGCAAAATAATTTTAGAAAACAGCCGGGCTTTAATAGGCCCGGCTGTTTTCGTCCTGAGGGGAGTCGAGAACCCGGGTTGCCAAACAAAGTGTCTAACGCTAGAGAAAACCACCCACAAATAATTTTGATAAATGGCGATGCTTGTTAAAGTACCGCCATTTACCTTTATCCCATAAAAATACCGCCATGCCAAAACCATCACCCTCCACTTACATGAGTTACTTTAAACGATACGTTGACCAGGTACCGGAAGAAGATTTAGCAACAGCTTTTAAAAACCAGGCAACAGATCTTGAAAAATTCCTCAACAGCATTAGTGAAGAAAAATCAAACGAAGCCTATGCAGAAGGCAAATGGACTATAAAAGAACTGCTGCAGCATGTAATTGATACCGAAAGGATTTTTAACTACAGGGCGCTGTGTTTTGCAAGAAGCGAAACACAAATGCTTCCCGGCTTTGAAGAAAATGATTATGCAGCCAACTCACACGCCAATAAGCGTAAGTGGGCTGATATTGTAAAAGAATTTTTAGCCCTGAGAAAAGACACTGAGATGATGTACAAAAGCTTTGATACATCTGTGATGGACAATGCCGGCAAAGCAAACAACAATCCTGTTACTGTGGCAAGCCTTGGTTTTACTACTGTTGGCCATTATTATCATCACAAAAAAGTATTGGAAGAAAGGTATTTGAAGTAAACTTTTGACATGACTATACCACAACAAATTGCCAAACATTTACGGGATGTTTATTTCGGCGATAATTGGACAAGTATAAATCTTAAAGACACTCTTGCCGTTGTAACGTGGCAGCAAGCCGGTATAAAGGTTTATTCCTTTAATACTATTGCCACATTGGTTTATCACACCAATTACTACATACAAGTTCTATCAAAAGTATTACAAGGGCAGCCGCTCGTTGGTAAAGATACAGAGAGCTTTATCCACCCTCCCGTTTCATCGAAACAAGACTGGGAACAACTGCTGCAAAATACTTTTGCTGATGCTGAAGCATTGGCCTGTCTTATTGAGCAACTGCCCGAAAATAAATTAGCAGAAGATTTTACTGATAAAAAATACGGCACTTATTACCGGAACCTGCATGGAATAATAGAACACCTGCATTATCATTTGGGACAAATAACGCTAATAAAGAAAATAGTGACCGAAGTCTAACAGAAGTTGTAAGCTTTATTTTATCATTCAACTACTCCTCTATCAATTCATCAAACTCCTGTATTCGCTGGGTGAGTGACCCACCTTTTGCTTAAACAACCTTGTAAAATGTTGTGGATACTTAAATCCTAAATCATACGCCACTTCGCTTATTGATTTATCAATATCAAATATTCTTTCTTTGGCAATATCAATTACTTTAGACTGTATATATTCCTGTGCAGAAATGCCTGTTTCCTTTTTTATTAAATCGCCAAAATAGTTGGCTGATAAATTTAATTCGGCGGCGCTATATGCTACAGAAGGCAAGCCATTTGTTTGTGGTTTATCAGATTGATAATATCTGTTCAGCAGGTTTTCAAATCTTTCCAAAATTCCTTTATGTGGTGTATCACGGGT
>CAZBTD010000086.1:0-15281 GCA_964494815.1 uncultured Ferruginibacter sp.
CCGGTTGGTGCTGTAACAGTATGAGACAAACAGGAAGGATTGGCATTATTTGCCGGCAGAGTTAGTTCTGAAAAATTTGTCCAGGTAGTTCCATCGGCACTAAATCCAACAATAGCATTTGCTGCTGTTGTACTGTTTGCCTGTATCCTAACCTGTACCTGGTTTAAAGTACTGTTTGGCGTATAAGCCTCAAAATATACCGTATTAGAGCCTACTCTTAGAGTATTGCCTGATGTATAACCAGTACAGTTGGCATAAGAACTGGATGATGCGGTAGCCCCGTTATGATTCCAGGTAACCTGGTTGTATGCACCGGTATTTACTGAGCTGCCGGTTGTTGGCAGTGTAATTGGTGTTGTTAAAGATGCGTCCTGTGCATGAGATGTATTTACAAAAACAGCTAATGCTGTGCACATAAACATTAATACCCAAAAACGTTGTGTAAACTTTTTCATAATCGGCAAGTGTTAATTAAGTTATTTAAGCAAGCAGGGCAGCGAATATAAAATCGGAAATAACAAGGTACTGTGACTAAGCAATCGAGAGTAAATATAGAAGGGGTTGCTAAATTTTAAAAATCAATCTACGCAATCGTTACCAAGAAATGATTGATGAAACCAACCATACAATTGTGCAAAGCGCCACCAGGATTAAAATCCGAACCATAAATACCAACAAATATTTCCTACGTTTATTTTTGCAATTTCTTTTTAGTATCCAATATATAAAAGGCTCGGGAACGATTGCGTTTGTTTGCTGATAACGTTTGCGTAAATAAATAGACTTTACCGCTGCCATTAATCTATCATTTTACTGGAAAACAAGATAGCTTAGCATAGCTAAAGATTGAATTGCCGGTACTTATTGTTAAACCATTTCCGATTTTCTTGCTTCCTCTTTTGACAAGTTTTTTTAAATAACTGGTTGCTGCATTCAATAACATAACGATTCTGCGGCAGCAAAATATAAATAACACCTACAATGAAACAGATTGCTACACTACCAGCTTTTTGTTCGTTTTCTGCAGTTCTTAAGAAACTTGCACTCCATAATGTGCTCGTGCTGCTTATTGTATCAATAACGATTGCAACTGAAAGCTATGCCCAACAGGTTATAGGCAGCTTCCCTTCTATGGATGGCGGCTTTGAAGGACAGACAGTAACAGGCTTAACCTTACCGTTAGGTGCAGCCAATTATACTGCCAACACAGCCTATGCCACCTACAACAGAAATAACAATGCCAGTGCCCCCGTATGTGCTTTTTACAGGGCAACTGGCGGCAACAGCGGCCCAAAATGTATTTCATGGACAAATGCTTCTACCAGCGCTGAGTTATTTGGCCCTACTGCTGCAGCAGATGCTATTGTTGCTAATACTTCTTATGTGGTGCAGTTTTATGCAAAACAAGACAGCTCAGACAGAACCCGGGCTTTTAACGTAAGGGTTTATACAAACGGCGGTGCGGCTGCAACGGCTACAGCCACGGCGCAATCAGGCACATTGAGTTATCAAAAATTTACCGCCATTGTTACTTCCAGCAACATATCAGGAAGTGGTAAAAGAGGATATTTTAGTATCAGGCCAAGTGGCGGAAGTTTTTATAATTCATTTACTCCCTGCAATTACCTGTTTGATGACTTTTGTGTGTATGCCGGTAATGCAGTTGATAACACAGCTCCGGATGAAGTGGTAAGCCCTTCCGTTACCGGCTACTCCTCCACGTCATTAGACCTTGGGTGGTCTGCCCCGGCAACGGGTGTTGATGGTGGGGGTTATGTAGTGATAAGATATACCAGTAACCCTGTAAGTGAACCTGCACCCATTACCAATGGAATATATGCTTTGGGCAATACAGTTGGCAATGGCACTATAGTTTATATTGGCGCTGGTACATCTTTTACTAACACTGGCCTTACAGCCAACACAGCCTATTACTACCGTATATATGTAGCCGATAAAGCATTCAACTATTCACCCACACCAGTAACGGTGGCAGGGTTCACTGGTATTGCAGGGCCAACGGCAGTTACCTTTACCACTCCAGCAACTTGTCTTACCGATCGCATTACTATTTCGTGGACAGGCCCACTAAACTATAATTCAGCCAATAACACCTTGATTGGTTTTATCAAGGCAGGCAGTGCAGTTACAGTAGGCACACCTACTAATGCACTTGCTACTTATACAGCCAGTACTAATTTTGGCGCCCCAGGCACAGCATATCAAAATGATGCCAGTGCATATTGCATTATCAATGGAGATGGTACTAACAGTGCAGGCGATCATAGCGGACTTACTATTACTGGGCTTGCTCCCGGCACAACTTATCATGTATTGCTTTTTAATGTGGTAAACGCTACCACTTCTTATTCTACAGGCAGCAGTGGCAGCGGCACTACACTTACTGCTACTGCCGAACCGGCAAATAATCCAACCGGCTTTGCGAAAGGGGCTGTAACTACCTCTACTATCCCATTAACCTGGGTGGCAGCTGCAGGTTTGCCTGCCCCAACAGGTTATCTGGTAAAAGCAAGCAATACGCCTACGCCTGCAGATCCTACAGATGCAAATGACCCGACAGATCAGTTAAATATTTCTTTGAGTACAGCCAATGGCAAAACAGTTGCTACAAGCTACAGCAGCTTTACCGGTTTTTCGGCAGGCACTATGTATTATTTCAGAATTAATTCTTACACAAACTCCGGTTCCTGCATAAACTACAAACCAACTGGCCCCATAATAAATGTAGCTACATTACCCAATCCGGTTACTTCACAAACACTCAGCATAACTGGTGGTACAGGCACCATTAACTGGACAACAGCTATTGGATATAGCAACAGCAACCATACAACATTGGTTTTTGTGAGCAGTAGTGCCATTACAGTTGGCACACCTACAATTAATCCTGCCTCCTATTTTGCCAATACAGCATTTGGCGCAGGCACCGCTTTTCAATTAGATGCTAATGCAAAATGTGTTTACAATGGAGATGCCAGTTCTGCCTCTGTAACTGGTTTAATTTCCGGCAATACTTATTATGTGCTGGTACTTACAGTAATGAGCGCTGCAAATTCTGATGGCACTTACTCATATTCAGATTATGCCACAACAAACACTACATATAACAGTACTAATGAATACACATGGAATGGCTCCATCAGTACCGATTTCCAGGTTGCAGGAAACTGGACTCCTGCAAGATCAACCATCACAACGTCAGATGTATTAATCTATAATACCGCTGGTGCTGTAACATCAACCAATGTACCCACACAGCAAATTGCTAAACTTGCAGTTAATGCCGGAAATGTAACATTACAATCTGCCGGAGCTACGCTTACTGTTACTAATACTGATGTTGCTCCTAACATTAACGATTTAATAGTATCGGTGGGCTCTTCGCTTACGCTTGGCAGCACAGTAAGCCTAACATTGGGTACCAGCAGTCTTGCCTATATTGCCGGCACACTGAATGTAAACAGTGGTAATACTTATAATAGCAATGGTACAAGCGTGTCTACTATTGTGGCAGGTACACTTAACAATTATGGAACAGTAACTTCCACTACCGCAACAAAATTTGTAGTAAACAATGAAGGCGTTTACAACCATGGTATAAATGGCGGCACTGTACCCACAGGCACATGGAACTTTAACTCTACCTGCCTTATTACCGGCTCAACAACTACACAAAACATGAGTGGGCATGGGCAGACATACAGTAAATTTATCTGGGACTGCCCATTACAGAGCCACTTCTTTGTATTGGGTGAAAACATCAATAAAACGTTAGGGCCATATGTGGTGATAACAGATAGTTTTATTGTAAGAAGCACTGGCGGTATATCAGAGCCCAATAATTTGTTACAGCTTACTTCCTCTGGCGGACAAAACAATTTTACCTGTGGAAATTATTTTCAATACGGCGGTTTGGTAACGATAACTTATAATACGGATGGCGGCGGGCTTGAGCGGTCACTTACAGTAAACAATACCTTTTATGTTACAGATTCGCTGACTTCAACAACAAAGTTTCAAATCATAAATAATCCTGGCGGTACTAATAATATTAATGGGCGCCTCTATGTAAAGGGAAATATTGAAATGCACCCAACACTTTCTACTACTACGCTGGAAGCAACAAAGGGTATTTCGAACCCATCAGTAGCAGAATTATGGTTTAATAACAGCGTAGTTACTTCTGCACAATATGCCAGGTTCAGTACGATTGCAGGAAATGTAGATTTTGTGCTGAATCATGGCGGCACAGGTGTTACACTTGGCACAGATGCCACTGCTAACAAGTTTAAATTAATGAAAGGCACTTTCTATATTGCAAGCAATACGCTTACAATAAAAGATTCTGTTACGTATCCAGCACCGGGCTCAGGCACTTTTGGAGGATCTGCTACCAGCAATCTTACACTAAACGGAATAGCAGGTTCCCTGGCCTTTTATACTGGTTACCGCACATTAAAAAACTTTACACAAACAGCCGGCTCTACCGCAAGCCTTGGCACCGAACTGGCTATTGCCCCTTTGGGAAGAGATAGCCTTGGTATTGGAGCTGTACTAACAGCAAACGACAATTTGATTTTGCGTTCGGATGCAACAGGCACAGCAAGGATTGCACAAATACCAACAAGCAGCGGCATAGCACAGGCAACTATTACAGACAAAGTAACAGTAGAACGCTACTTGCCTATGAACTTAAGTTATGACTCTAGAAGATGGAGATTGCTGACAGCACCTTTCAAAACTACTAATTCACCAAGCATACAAGCAGCCTGGCAAGAAGGCACTTTCTGTCCTGACAGGACAACCCCGGCTGCATATGACCCAAGGCCAGGATATGGCACCCACATCACCAGAAGCACTACAGCTGCTAATGGATTTGACCAGGGATCGACTAACAACCCTTCTATTTATTATTATTCAGCAGGCGTATGGACAGCTCCTCTTTCAACAACAGGAGTAAAAGTAACTGACAATAATGGCGTCTATCAACTTTTTGTAAGAGGCGACAGAAGTATTGTGATACAAAACCAGTTTGTGGCTGCCAAGCCAGCAACACTTGCCCCTAAAGGGGAATTGTATTTAGGTGATGTAACAATACCAATGGCTGCATCGGGTTTCCAACCAGTAGGCAACCCTTATGCTTCACAAATAAAATTAGACAACATAAATTTTAATGGCACATTAGGTAAAAGTAAAACCGTTTACTTGTGGGATCCTAAAGCGCTTGGAAGCAGTGGCGTAGGTACATTTATTACCTGCTCTGGTGACGGAGGATCGCCAGCAACTTATACCTATACTGGCAACACCAGCAACTATGGAAGCACACCAGGGGTAATAGAATCGTCTGGTGCATTTATGGTGACAGCAACAAGTGGCAATATTGTTTTTCATGAAACCGACAAAACAATTACAAGCAGTACAATTGGCGTAGCCAGCAGGCCTTCAAGAGGTTCGCATGTTTACAGTTCACTAGGAAAAATAAGCAAACTGCACATTGATTTAATTGGATCAAGAAATGGAGAAGCTTCACTTGCCGACGGCATAGCGGTTACTTATAACAAAAATTACAGCAATACCGTGGATGAAATGGATGCAGTGAAACTACTCACCTTTTCACTAAAAGAAAGAATAAGCATACAAAAGGAAGAAGGCTTGTATTCAATTGAAAGAAGAAATGCTGTGAACGAAAGTGATACCATACAGCTTTATATTTCGAGGCTAAATGCAATGACCTACAAACTTGATTTCAGGCCAGTTGATTTTGATGGTGAGTTTACAGCTTACCTGGAAGACAGGTTTACAAATACAAGCACGCCCGTGATTCTTACTGAAAACTCATCATTGAGTTTTGATATTACCAATGACAGTTTATCATCTGCTGCCAATCGTTTCTTTATTACATTCAAAAGAAACAAGCCCGTCACAAACAATGAACCAGCAGGCATTACCGTATTCCCCAACCCGGTAACAAGCGGAAAAATAAATGTGCTGATGAACAAAATGCCTGCAGGGGAATATGCTGTAAGGCTGATAAACAACCTTGGCCAGGTAATTCACCGCAGCAGGCTTATCCATCAAAACGAAAGTGCTGCTGAAATAATAAACCTGCACAACAATTTTGCAAAAGGCATTTACAAACTTGAATTTATTGCTGCAGACAAACGCATCACAACTGTAAATGTGATGATACAATAGTTTATCCTCATAAAACCCTGAACCAAAAGTTCAGAATGGCGCAACTTAGTTTGCGCCTTTTTTATTTACCTAAAACAAAATAAGTTTGAAAATAAAAATTGCCGAAATGAACCTTAACCAAATAACAGTGGCGGTAACCGATGTAGAAAAATCAATACTATTTTATGAATCCTTAGGATTGAAACTGATTGTAAAATCGTTGCCTCATTATGCAAGGTTTGAGTGCCCGGGTGGTGACGCTACTTTTTCATTGCACCAATTAAATACAGCAAATAAAGAAAGCAATGTGTGGATTTATTTTGAAGTAAATAATCTTGATGAATATGTTGAGCAATTAATTGCAAAAGGCATTTCTTTTGAAGAATTGCCTAATGATAAGCCCTGGCTATGGAGAGAGGCAAGATTAAAAGACATAGACAACAACCAAATCATTCTTTATTATGCAGGTGAAAACAGGTTAAACCCACCGTGGAGAATAAATTGATTTTGTAAAAGCGATTTTTACAAATCTGTGATGGGTTTGTATTTCGGCACTAAACTTTTCATCACAACCCAGCCAATTAAATAAGCTACAGCACAAATAGAAAAGATAATAAAGTAACCTGCTTCTTTTCCTGCAAATCCTGCAAACTGCATCTGCGTTTTATCCGCATGTTCAAACAAAACACCAGAGCCTTTATTAATAATAAAAGAACCGATACCGCCAGCCATACCTCCAATTCCTGTAATGGTTGCAATTGCTTTTTTAGGAAACATATCGCCAACGGTAGAGAAAATATTTGCTGACCATGACTGGTGCGCTGCACCAGCAATACCAATAATTATTACCGGCACCCATGAGCTATAACTTCCGAGCGGTTGTGCCAATAAAGCAAGTAAAGGGAAGAAAGCAAAAATCAACATGGCCTTCATTCTTCCATTGTATGGGTTCATCCCTTTTTTTTCTACAAAGTAAGTTGGCAGCCAGCCACCGAAAATAGACAGCAATGTGATAGTATATAATACAAAAAGAGGAAAAGCACTTGCTGTACCCTTCATTCCATATATATCTTTAAGATAAGCAGGTGTCCAGAATAAATAAAACCACCACACACCATCAGTCATAAATTTTCCAAATGCAAACGCCCATGTTTGTTTGTATTTAAAACAAGCGCCAAACGACACTTTACCCTCTTTGTTTGTTGATTCTTCTGTTATTGCATCTTGCTGTATATAGGCAAGCTCATCTTTGTTTACCAACGGGTGTACCTCTGGTTTTTTATACATGAACATCCAAAAAAACATCCATAAAAAGCCAACGGCGCCAATAATGGCAAACGACATTTCCCATCCATACGCCTTTGCAATATAAGGAATGGTAACAGGTGCCGCCATTGCACCAACAGTAGCGCCTGCATTAAAAATACTGGTGGCCAATGCCCTGTCTTTTTTAGGGAAATATTCTGCTGTAGTTTTTATGGCTGCAGGAAAATTGCCTGCCTCACCCAACGCCAAAACAAAACGGGCAAAGATGAACAACGAAACAGAGGTGGAAGTAATAACAGCAACTTTATCAAATGTGGCAAGTGCATTTTTAGCTCCTTCAAAATTAACTAACCAGTTACCGGTAAGAATGCCCGAAGCAGCAATGCCACACAATGCATGGATACAAGCACCAGCAGACCAGATACCTATAGCCCAAAGAAATCCTTTCTTGGTATCCATCCAATCGACAAACCTGCCTGCAAATAACATTGACACAGCATAGAAAATAGAAAACAGTGCGGTGATGGTTCCATAATCACTATCTGTCCAATGAAATTCAGGAACCAAATAATCTTTCCATGTTAATGAAAGCACCTGCCTGTCGAGGTAGTTAATAGTGGTTGCAAAAAAAAGCAGGGCACAAATTTTCCAGCGATAATTACTCTTTGCAGCAGCAGGCTGTGTTGTTGACATCAGATAAAGTTTATTATAGCAATCGTGATATACTTAATTCTAAAGTTACTTGCCACGTAAAGATGCAATAGTAGCTAATACTTCCCTGGTAAGCGATTCAATGGCTGCATAATCTTTTGCTTCCAGCAATGGCTTGCTGATAAGTTTGCTTCCCATACCAACCGCAACCACTCCAGCCTTAAACCATGCACCAATATTTTCTTTCGTTGTGTCCACCCCACCCGTTGGCATAAAAATTAAATTGGGAAACAGTTCTTTAATGGTACTCATAAACTCTGGCCCAAGCATATTGCCAGGAAACAGTTTTATAAATTTAGCTCCCAGGTTTTCCGCAGCAATTATTTCTGTTGGTGTCATACAACCCGGCACCCACAACATATCATTTTTATCTGCCACAGCAGCTGCAGATGGAACAAGGCCTGGCGAAATAATATAATCTGCACCTGCATCAATAAACGCCTGCGCCTGTTCACCATTCTTAATAGTGCCTACACCAAGATACATTCCTTTCAATTCACCATCACATAATGTACGCATGGCTTTAAAATTATTCAAAGCCGCTTCACCCCGGTTAGTGTATTCTACAGTGCGGATACCGGCACGAAATAAAGCCCTTAAAACTTCTAACGTTACTTCAGTGTCTTTATAAAAATAGAGTGGTAAAATTCCCTGCTCAGGGATTAGTTTTAACAGTATTTCTTTTCTATTCATACAGCATTTTGATTGGGTAACAATATTACCCGAAATTTATTTGCAGCCGCTTATTTTTTTACGCAATCGATGACGAAATACAAACGTAAATCGCAATCGCTTTTCCGCACTCGATTGCGTAATTATTTCCTGTAAAACTGCTGATGTTTCTAAAATATTATTGCACATTTGAAATCGATTTTAATGCTTCAATAAAAAATCATTTAACGATTTATGCCGAAGAAAGTAGTTACACTGGGAGAAATAATGCTGCGTTTATCAACTCCCGATTACAAAAGATTTGTACAGGCCGACACATTTGAGGTTACTTACGGTGGCGGTGAGGCTAATGTAGCTGCTGCCATTTGTAATTATGGTGAGCAGGGTGTGTTCGTTACCAAAGTTCCAAACAATGCTATAGGCCAAAGTGCTATTAACCATCTCCGCCGTTATGGTGTGGATACACAATATATAGCAAGAGGTGGAGATAGATTGGGAATTTATTTCCTGGAAACCGGCGCATCTATGAGAGCGTCACAAGTAATATATGACAGGGCTGGTGCTTCTATTGCCGATGTAAATGCAAGTGAATTTGACTTTGATAAAATATTAGATGGTGCAGACTGGTTTCACACAACAGGCATCACTCCTGCTTTAAGTGATAAAGCTGCTGCTTTAACGGAAGCTGCATTAAAAGCTGCTAAAGCTAAGGGCATTACTACAAGTATTGATTTGAATTACAGAAAAAAATTGTGGAGCAAAGAAAAGGCACGTGAAGTAATGACAAAGCTTTGCCAGTATGTGGATGTATGTATCGGCAATGAAGAAGATGCAGATACTACATTAGGTTTTAAAGCCGCACATACTGATGTAACAAAAGGTGAATTGAACCTTGATGGTTTTAAAGATGTGTTCAAACAAATGAAAGATAAGTTTGGTTTCAAGTTTATTGCTTCTTCATTGAGAGAGAGCTATAGCGCAAGCGATAATGGATGGAGTGCATTGGTGTATGATGGAACCGATTTTCATCACACAAAAAAATACAATGTAAGAATTATTGACCGTGTGGGCAGTGGCGACAGCTTTGCCAGTGGATTGATATACGGTCTTGTAACAGGTATGAGCATGAAAGATGCAGCAGAGTTTGGCGTGGCTGCTTCAGCATTAAAACATACCATTCCTGGCGACCTGAACCATGCAACACTCAGCGATGTAAAAGAGCTGGTGGGTGGTGATGGCAGCGGAAGGGTTCAAAGATAAATCGTAAATACCCTCATCGTTAATCGGGTTTAGTTTTGGTTACCAACCCTTGCTTCAATTGGCCCTTCTCTTTCGGGAAGGGCATTTTTAAAACTTACAATTATGATTATAGATTCATTAGAGAATGCATATAAATACACTGATCTGCACAAGAGTTTCAGCAAAGCATTCCAGTTTGTAAATCACACCAATCTTGATACGGTGGAGCCTGGCAAGTTTGAAATAGAAGGAAAAGATATTCATGCTGCTGTATCGGTAAAGGATGGAGTAAAGCCTGGAGAAGCAAAGTATGAAGCACACGACCTGTATATTGATATACAGGTGTGTCCCACGGGCAGCGAAACCATTGGATGGAAACCAAGAAAAAAATGTACTGATATTAAAACCCCATACAACACAGAGAAGGATGTGACATTTTATAATGTGGAGCCAGACACTTATTTCAATTTGCAAGCCGGGCAGTTTGTCATCTTCTTTCCTGAAGATGTGCACGGGCCAATGATTGGCGAAGGCCCGGTGAAAAAATTGGTGGTGAAAGTGAAAATTTAAACAGGAAACAACCATGTTATAAATGCATACAGTGTAATAACGATATTATGCTGTATGCTTTTTTATTTAATGACATCTTTTATACGATGTAAGTATTGGTTTATTAATAAGAATACACTGCTATGCTCCTGCTTGGTATTGATATTGGCACTTCATCTGTTAAAGTATCTGTGGTAGATACTTACAGCCGGCGTTGTATCGCCGCTGCACAATTCCCCGAAACAGAAGCAGAAATAATTTCTATAAAACCAGGCTGGGCTGAACAGTCAGCAGATCAGTGGTGGGCACATACACAGCAGGCCATATTAAAAGCAAATGCATTAAAGCTGTATGATCCAGGGAAAATAAATGCCATTGGGATTGCTTACCAAATGCATGGGCTTGTGTGTGTTGATAAAAATTATGAAGTGTTGCGTAACAGCATTATCTGGTGCGACAGCCGTTCTGTAAACATTGGCAACAAAGCTTTTGCTACTATCGGACATGACAAATGCCTTTCACGCCTGCTTAATTCGCCAGGCAATTTTACTGCAGCCAAATTAGCATGGGTAAAAGAAAATGAGCCATCACTGTATGAAAATATTTATAAAATAATGCTGCCGGGTGATTTCATTGCCATGAAATTTTCAGGCATTGCCAGCACAAGTATTACTGCATTAAGCGAAGGCATGTTTTGGGATTTTACAACAGATACATTGTCTGAAGATGTTTTCAATCATTTTGGTTTTGATAAATCTGTTATCCCAAAAATAAAGCCTGTATTTGGCGAACATGGAAAACTGCTTGGTAATGTTGCTAAAGAACTTTCACTTACGCAAGGCATACCTATTACCTATAAAGCAGGCGACCAGCCAAACAATGCACTTTCATTAAATGTGATGGAGCCTGGTGAAGTGGCTGCAACTGCAGGTACAAGTGGCGTGATTTATTCTGTGGCCGATAAATTAGTGTATGATAAACTGTCGAGGATAAACAGCTTTGCCCACGTAAACTATACAGCAAAAGAAAAAAAAGTGGGAGTTCTGTTATGTATAAACAGCACAGGTATTTTAAATAAATGGGTTAAAAATATAGTTTGTAATAATGCTGATTACAAAACAATTAATGAGCTTGCTGACACAGTAAAACCTGGAAGCGACGGGTTGATTATACTGCCTTTTGGCAATGGCGCAGAGCGCATGCTACGAAATAAAATTGTAAACAGCCATATTCATAATATTGATTTTAATACACACACGCCTTCGCATATTTACAGGGCAGCACAGGAAGGTATTGCTTTTGCTTTCCGGTACGGGCTTGATATCATTAAAGAAAATGGTATAAAGCCACAGGTAATAAAAGCAGGGCATGCCAATATGTTTTTAAGCGATGTGTTTGCACAAAGTTTTGTAAATGCAACGGGTGTGCCTGTTGAATTATACAACTGCGATGGCAGCGTTGGCGCTGCATTAGGCGCTGGTATTGGCGCTGGTTTGTACAGTGATGCAAAGCAGGCTTTCGGAAAATTTGTACCAGTAAAAACCATCAAACCAAAAATGAAAGCTGTGTATGAAGAGGCTTATGAACGCTGGAAGAATTGTTTAGCCCAGCAATTAGCTTTAAAATAAAAGACTTTTTTCATCGGCATCGTTTGCACAAAAAACCGAAAAGAACGGCTTGCTTTTTTTTATTTTTATAAACACACAAAAGCTTGACTGGCTTGTATTAAAACCACTTTTACACTACTGCAGCTATATGAAGTACTTTATAAAAACGGCTATCCAGTTTATTATCATACTAATCATCTCTCTGCATAGTTTTTCGCAGGATGTGTGTGTACCAGTTGGGTGGGCCACACAAAATGGCGGTGTTACGGGTGGCGGCACTGTCACACCAACTGTTGTTACAACTTACACTGCTTTAAAAAATGCGATCACAAATTCATCTGTCAAAGTAGTACATATATCTGGCGTAATCACCATTCCTGCAAATGGCAAAATCAGCTTCCAGGATCAAACAGGCAAAACAATTTTTGGATTGCCGGGTGCAAAGCTGGTATCTGCCGACCTTACCGCAGCAGGCTCGGGTATTTTGTATGTAAAAAGATGCACCAACATTATCATACGCAATATTGTATTTGAAGGGCCTGCAGCATTTGATGAAGATGGAAATGATAACCTCACCATTGAAAACAGCACCCGTGTGTGGATTGACCATTGTGAATTCCAGGATGGAATGGATGGCAACTTAGATATTAAAACGGCGTCAGATTATGTTTCAGTAACCTGGTGCAAATTTATTTATAACAAGCCGCCTATTCCCGGTGGTTCAGGTGGCTCCAATGATCATCGCTTTTGTAATCTTATTGGCTCAAGCGATGATGCTACGGAAGACCGTACACATTTGAACATCACTTTTCAATATTGCTGGTGGGCACAGGGATGCAAAGCAAGAATGCCAAGGGTAAGATTTGGCAAAGTACATATTGTAAATAATTATTTCAACAGTACAGTAGCATCTCAATGTGTGCAGGCAGGCTTTGAAGCTAACTTACTAGTGGAGAGTAATGTATTTGAAAATACGGGCACCCCCATTGACCGTATGGCAAATAGTTTTACTGCCATCAATGCACAGAATAATATTTTCACCAATACCACTGGCAACACCGCAGGCAGCGGCACAGCTTTTATGCCGCCTTATACTTTAACTATTTCGCCTGCTGCCAATGTGAAAGCAATTGTAAGTAATTCGTTTTGTGGTGCAGGCGCTACTTTATCAAGCCCCACAGCCTGCGGATGCGGTGTGTATTCATTAACCACCAATGTATTACCTGCTGCCGGCGGCACAGTTACAAAAAGCCCAGACCTTACTTTATATGCGCCAGACAGCATAGTAACGGTAACCGCCAGCCCAAATACAGGGTATGAATTTGTAAACTGGAGCGGTGATGCGGCTGGCGCAAATACTGTAACAACAGTAACAATGACCACCAATAAAACTGTTACGGCAAATTTTCAATTGATACAAACGCCAACATTAAGTGCAGATGCAATACAGTTAACCTACGCAAATACAAGCAAGCCTTATCTCAACATTGTTTCAGGCAGCAATAAAACATCTTATGCAAGTGCTGTGATAAATGATCCGACAGACCCTGCTGCAACAAAAGGAATTGTATTTACTGTTTCAAGCTCCAGCGCCACATTGCAGGCAACCAGCAGCAATACATCCGTAGTGCCGCCTGCAAATATTTCAATTGTAAAAACAAGTGGAAAATTTATTGTGAAAATAATTCCTGCTGCTGCCGGCTATTCAACAATCAATTTAACGGCTACCAACAGTGCTGGCAACTCTGCTGTTTATAAAATTAATTATGCTGCTTCAGTTGCATCGGCCAATCCTTCAAAAACATTTTTTCATACTAATTCATCAGATGCGTCAGGCGCAAGTGCGGTTGACAGCAACTATATGTTTGTGACAGACGATGAAAATAATTTTATCCGCTTGTATAACAGGAAAAACTCCGGCAAGGAATTGTATTCATTGGATGTATCACCTGTTGTAGGTGCTTCTGCTGAATGTGATTTAGAAGGTTCTTCAGCAAGTGTAAAATTTAATCCCGGAAAAAGATTGTACTGGATAGGTTCATTGGGAAATAATAAAAATGGCAACCTGCGTCCTGACAGAGATAAGGTAATTGCTACAGAAATAAATGGTGATAGCAGCAATGCAACGCTTATGGTAAAAAGTTTTTCCAATCAATTCCGCAATGCACTTATTGCATGGGGCAATACACAAAGCTGGAATTTTACAGCCTCTGCTGCTGATGGCATGATTCCAAAACGCATTGATGGTTTTAATGTAGAAGGTTTGTCTATCACACATGGTGGCGATACAGCTTACATAGGTTTCAGGGCGCCTTGTGTGCCGGTGAAAGGAACAACTCCTAATGCCACCAACAGGAAATACGCCATCATTGCACCAGTTACAAATTTTGAAACCATCATGAATGGCAATGGTAATGTAAGCACCACGCCAACAACTGGCGAACCCATTTTATTTGACCTTGATGGTTTGGGAATAAGAAGTATTGAAAAAGTTGGTAATGGAAATTATCTCATTGTTGCAGGTTTATATACGGGCGGCGGAAGCCCTGCTGTTTATTTGTGGGATGGTGTGGTTCCTTTTAATGCAGGCAAAACTCCTGTTACTGTAACAAGCCCTGTTTCAAAATTGGTGAAATTAAATTTAGCTGGCCTGCAGGATCTGGCGCAGGCTTCTTCAGATGGTTCATTGGAAGGACATCCTGAAGCAATGTTTGCAGATGTAAATGGAAGCACCATGAACATTACACTCATCAGTGATGATGGCACATTGGATTATTATAATGATGGCACTGAAGCAAAAGATTTAAATAATGATGAGCTTAAAAAATTCAGGAGCGATAAATTTATTATTTCAACTGATACTGTTTATAATCCTGTTATCAATCTTTGCCCGGGCTATACCAGTACACAAATCGCTTCGTCATTAAGCGGCAGTTCTTATACCTGGGAAGTGGATAGCTGCAGCGATGGGTGTTATTCCACCATCACTGACAATAGTTTCTTCTCCGGTTCCAATACCAAATACTTAAACATTACCAATAT
>CAZBTD010000087.1:0-15190 GCA_964494815.1 uncultured Ferruginibacter sp.
AAATATATGCATGGCTACGAATGGCTTGGCAAATTAGTAACTGTTGCAATTCTTGCAGGCTTCTCTTCTGTAATATTAGTAATGTTGTTAGGCCAATCGAGAGTCTTCTATTCAATGAGTAAAGATGGTCTGTTGCCAAAAATATTTAGTGATGTGCATCTCAAATTTAAAACACCTTATAAAGCAAACCTGATTATTCTTATTCTCGTAGGGTTGTTTGCAGCATTTATTCCCGGTGATGTTGTTGGTGATATGACAAGTATCGGGACTTTGTTTGCTTTCTGCCTTGTTTGTATTGGTGTTATAATTTTAAGAAAGACAGATCCTGATTTACCAAGGCAATTTAAAACACCTTGGGTTCCATTCATTCCTATACTTGGTGTAGCAGCTTGTTTGCTAATGATGCTTGGCCTTGGCTGGACAAACTGGGCTAGGCTTCTTGGTTGGCTTGCAATAGGCTTTGTAATTTATTTTGGGTATAGCAGGAAACACAGCAAACTGAATAACCCGGATAAATAAATTCATTTCAATATTTCAAAATCCCCCGCAATGCCGGGGGATTTTTTTGTTCAAAAAAATCCTTTTGGAATTCTCACACTTAATCCTAACTTTATACCATACGATTGGATAACATCAAGTCAAGGCTTTCTCTCAACATTACGATATACACTCTGCTTCCCCGCTAACCGGTACTTTGTGAAAGCAAATAATGCAACATCCCTAAACCTTCATCAATGATTGATAAAATGCTATGCATTACTCACCTCTAAATATTATCCTCTATGGTTACAGAAGCACAACATCACACTCTCATAGGAGAGTGCAAAGAATGGTATGACCAGCTTGTTTCATACCGTGAAAAAATCAACAGGCTTAAAAACGAACTCTATTATTTCGCCCCGGGCAAAACCGATGAAGACTCAAGATTAGGAATAGAACATTTTCACAACCAGTTTCACATCCAGCTCATCAACATTCACGATTTAAAACACGAAATCAAACATCACATTAAAGACGCTAATCACCACCCTACTTTCGGCCACCGCATACCACATCATTTTATAAAAGAAAAAGTAGATATGCTTGTAGCCGATCTTGACAAACTGGAAGAGGACTTCCACAACTTTGTACAATCATAACTCCATATATGCACCAGCCAATCCATACGGGTTGGCTGGTGAGTTATGGGGCATTGTTCACTAAAAAATTAAACATTATGCCAACTTACGATTGCAACCATGTAAAAAACATAGCCCTGCTTGGGCATGCAGGCTGCGGCAAAACCACGCTGACAGAAAGCATGCTCTTTGAAGCAGGCGTTACAAAACGCCGTGGCAGCATTGCACAAGGAAATACCACAAGCGATTATCATGAGTTAGAAACCGAACGGCAAAGCAGTGTGTTTGCCTCGCTGCTGCACACTCCGTGGAAAGATTATAAGATTAATATTATTGATACCCCCGGCTATGATGATTTTGTAGGAGAAGTTATCAGCGCATTAAGGGTGGCTGATACAGGAGTGATTGTTTTAAATGCAGCAGAAGGTGTGGAAGTGGGTGCTGATATTATTTGGGAATATACCGATACATTTAAAACACCAACACTGTTTGTAGTAAACAAGGTAGACGATGATAAAGCAGATTTTGATAAAACAGTAAGGGAAGCCAAAACACATTTTGGCGGTAATGTTGTGGCAGTGCAATATCCTGTACAAACCGGCCCCGGTTTCAACAGCATCATTGATGTGTTGAATATGGTGATGTATCAATTTCCTGCAACAGGCGGTAAACCACAAAAGCTACCAATACCAGATAGCGAAAAAGAAAAGGCAGACCAGTTGCATAAAGAATTGATTGAAGCTATTGCCTCAAATGATGAAGGGCTGATGGAAAAGTATTTTGAAAAAGGCGAACTCACCGAAGAAGAAATGAAAGCCGGTCTTCATACATCCATGATTAAACACGACATCTTCCCTCTCTTTTGTGCTTCGGCAGAAAAAAATATGGGCAGTGGCCGCATTATGAGTTTTATAGATTATGTATGTCCTGCACCAAATGAAATGCCACCACAAAAAACTACCGCAGGTAACAACACATTAGCCTGCGATCCAAAAGGCCCTGCATGTGTGTTTGTTTTTAAAACGATTGTAGAGCCACATATTGGAGAACTAAGTTTATTTAAAGTATTTAGTGGCACAGTAAAAACAGGTGTTGAATTAGTAAATGAAAACACCGGTGTAACAGAAAAAATAAACCAGCTTTTTTTACTGGAAGGGCACAACCGTGTGCCGGTGAATGAACTGGTTGCCGGTGATATTGGTGCCACCATGAAACTGAAAAGCACTCATGTAAATAACACGTTGCATGATAAAGGTGCTAATATCGAACTGGAGCCAATCAAATTCCCTCACCCGAATGTTACTGTGGCTATTACTGCTGTTAATAAAGGAGAGGAAGAAAAGCTTGCCCAGGCATTGCACACTTTACAAGAAGAAGATGCAACTGTACGCTTTGAAGTATCACCAGAATTAAAACAAACACTGCTGCATTGCCAGGGAGAGCTGCATTTAAAAGTACAGCAATGGAAAATAGAACACATACATAAACTGGAAGTAAAATTCGACAAACCAAAAATTCCTTACCGGGAAACAATCAGCCGCCGGGCAGAAAGCAACTACCGTCATAAAAAACAAAGCGGCGGTGCAGGACAGTTTGCAGAAGTGCATTTGCGTATAGAACCATGGTACGAAGGCATGCCTAAACCCGAAGGGCTGAACCTGAGAGCGGAAGAAGAAATAAATCTTGACTGGGGCGGCAAACTTGTTTTCTGCAATTGCATTGTTGGCGGTGCTATTGATGCCCGTTTTCTTCCTTCGATATTAAAAGGCGTGATGGAAAAAATGCAGAACGGCCCACTCACTGGCTGTTATGCCCGTGATATAAGAGTAAGTGTGTATGATGGTAAAATGCATGATGTGGACAGCAATGATATTTCTTTTAAAATTGCCGGGCTGCAAGCTTTCCGCCAGGCATTTATGGAAGCTAATCCGCAATTGCTTGAACCAATATATGAAGTGGAAGTGCTTTGCCCTGATGAAATGGTGGGTTTTGTAATGGGCGACCTGCAAACCCGTATGGGTGTGGTGGAAGGCATGGAAGCTGAGGGGCATTTTCAAAAGATAGTGGCCAGGGTACCGCTTGCACAAATGCACCAGTACTCTTCTTCTCTCAGAAGCTTAACACAAGGAAGAGCAAGATTTAATATGCATTTCCATTCCTATGCACCTGTAGCATATGAAACACAACGTAAGTTGAGTGAAGCGTATAGCAAGCATGAAGTGGTGATGGAGTAAGAGTTGAATTCGAATTTATAGCATCCGGAGTTTGGTATAGCTCCGGATGTTTTTTATCATTTATACCAAATAAAAATTCAATGTTCCGCCTTTAGTTGATTGAATAAAAAAACACAGATAAACTTAAAGAAATGCAACTGATCAATCCTGTTTCCAGTCTTACACCGGTTCCATTTATGGAATGGCTTTTAACGGGCTGGATTTCTATCCGGCCCAGTTTTTTATTACCTCCCTTGGGCTGCACATAACAGTTAGCTGAAGCACAAGTGCCAATAAGTAATAAAATGCAGATTGAAATAATTACCCGGCTATATTGTTTTTCTCTTCAAGCCATTTAGATTTTCCCCAACCGGCAATAACATGCTTTTCACTATGATAAGATGAACGTACCAACGGGCCACTTTCTACATAGTCAAAACCCATATTGTAACCAATTTCCCTTAGCTCCTTAAACTCATCGGGATGAACAAACCGGTGAACACGTAAATGTTTTTTAGTAGGCTGAAGATATTGTCCAATAGTGATTACATCTACATAACTGTCTCTTAAATCCTGCATGGTTTGCACCACTTCTTCTTTTGTTTCACCAAGGCCAAGCATGATGCCGCTTTTAGTACGCATTCCGCCATCTTTCAATGTACGTAATGTTTCCATGCTGCGCCAGTATTTTGCCTGTATTCGTACCTGCCTTGTAAGTCTTTCTACAGTTTCAATATTATGGCTTACCACTTCAGGCGCTGCATCAATTATGCGTTGTACACAATTTTTATCTGCTCTAAAGTCGGGTATCAATGTTTCTAATGTAGTGGAAGGATTCAATGACTTCACCGCTTTTATGGTATTGTGCCAGATGATGCTTCCCTGGTCTGCCAGTTCATCCCTGTCAACAGAAGTAAGTACTGCATGTTTCACTTTCATTAAGTGAATGGCCTCAGCCACACGTTGTGGTTCATCCCAGTCAACAGCGTCGGGCTTGCCGGTAGCTACTGCACAAAAGCCACAGCTACGGGTGCAGATGTTACCTAGTATCATAAAAGTGGCTGTACCTTCTCCCCAGCATTCGCCCATGTTTGGGCAATTGCCACTTTCACAAATAGTATGCAGCTTATGCTGGTCAACTAAATTCCTTACATGTTTATATTCTTCACCAATAGGCAGTTTTACCCTTAGCCAATTTGGCTTTTGAGGCTTCTGCTCCACCACTCCGTCTATTACCGGTAACTCAATCATTGTTTAATTATTTTCTTCTTCCAAACATTAATGCAAAATACACATTGAAGAAAAGGCTTTTTTCTTTTGTATAAATCAGTTGTGGTATTTTCTTGAAATAGTATTCCGTTGATACGCCTACTTCTATTGCATTTACCATTTCATTGTACCTGCCATAATCAAAACGCAAAGCCGCTTTTGCATAAGCCCCGGGCCTTATCGTCATATCTCCCCAGCCTTTGCTTAACCCTGCAGAGGAAACCCCCAAGCCTCTTAACGAGTCGCCCGACACAAAAATAGCACTGTCGGGGCTATTGTATTTTATTGTACGGCGGCTCCCATCTGTGGCATTTATTTCCACATAGTAAGGCCGCAACAAACCAAGAGACAGGCCTCCACCAAAATTCCCTGTAACGGCTACCCCATTTTTATTGCTCTTATTACCAAACAAAATTTGCTGCTGCACACCCAACTTCAATGGATAGAAATAATTTATTTTCCCAAAAATAAAAGGCGATGCAGGGAAATATGGGTTAGTTTGTTTTCTTTCTTTCAGGTGCTTTCTCTCTGCAAAATCCAATTGAAAAAGCAATGCTTTTTTTACTGATTGAGCACGGGCATGTTCATAAAAAAAACCCCAGCCATCATTGGTAAGCTTTCCTCCAAAAACGTTGTGTTTACGGTAAGCTATCACCCCTTCTTCTTCCTGCTTTATAAGTGCATTTATCCGCTGGCGTTTTTCGTCCTTGCGCTCTTTTTTTGTTTTTTGTGCTGAGGCAGATAACCCAACTGACAATGCTATACAAAAGAATAGTATTTTGTGCATGATAACTTTTGCTTTGAGTAAATTTATACAAAAATAGTACAATGACAGCTTCAATCAGTTATGAAGGAAATTTAAGATGTAATGCCACTCACCTGCAGAGCGGCACAGCTATAGAAACAGACGCACCAACAGATAACAGGGGAAAAGGGGAAAGGTTTTCGCCAACAGACCTTGTATGCACTGCCCTTGGCACTTGTATGATAACAACAATGGCCATGAAAGCCTCTGATTTGAGTATTGAACTAAAGGGTACAACTGTAGATGTAAAAAAATACATGGCTCCTAACCCAAGAAGGATTGTTAAAATTGATGCGATAGTTACTTACCCGGCAGCACTTGCATTAAATGAAACTGAATGGGATATTTTAAAAACTACTGGTGATAACTGCCCGGTGATGAAAAGCATACACCCGGATATTGAAGTGAATACAGTATATCAAAAAAGCAAGTAAAAAACAGGTAAAAAAGGAAAGACTTTGTGATGTGCCATCACTCATTTCTTTTTAAGATCCTATTGCCTATGGCACATTGCAGGCAAAGTTTATGATTGCAATAGTTATTTTTTAATTGTATCAATGCCTGGGTATCGAATGCTGTTTTAGCAGTGATGCCTGCAGCATAAAAACTATTTACCACAGCGTTTTTCTCCGCAGCTGTTTCTTCAAGCCATGTAAGCGCCCTTTCCTTATACTTATTTTCATTTTGATAATGGCCATAAGCAAATAATATTGGCGCTACGGTATTTATTATGATGTTCTCAATCATTTTTATACCAAGGTTTTTCTTTTTGAATGAGGATGGCTCATCCAGCAGGTAATGATAATGCCAATAATCGTTTGCAGTAACATCAAGCAGTTTTTTTATTTCCTTTAATGATGATGAGCTGATAATTTTTGAAAACAAATGTGAACTTTGATGTATCAGCATTGCCAGTTGCGCCAGCCTGATGGCAGGAAAATTTGAAGGCCTCATACGCAGGTAATATAAAGGGCTGTTTATTGGCTTAAGGTGATACTTTTTATTCAGAAACGTATATTCTTTTTGCAACATGATGCAGTAATCATCCTTAAACTCTCCTGTTAAAATATTTGCCTGCCCCAGCAGCAATGCTTCAAGTTGCTGCACCTGGTTTTTATGTTTTGCCAATATATTTACCGGGATAGAAATGGCTATATTCTCAAATGCCTCACTGTTCACCTTTATGCCGAAGTTTTTTGCTAACAAGCGCCAGAAAGTTTCTTCCCAATGATTATTGGTGGCCGCAAGATGATAAAAAACAGGTTGTGATTTTTCTAATAACCTTTCCACCAGCAAGCGCTGCTTCCAGCTATGCCATACAAATTCATTTACACTTTGTATTTGATTTTCACAGGGTATGGCACTGCCAGCCTGCATCAGGCTAGTATATTTTTCAAGCAATAGTTTTGAAACCCTGCCTTGCAATTCAATAGTTGGAAAAGGCAATTTTATTTTACTATCATCCATCCACACTACATGCAGGATAACGTTTTTATAATTGCTATCGCCGTCATGCTCATGTTGTTGCCAGTCGCTGCTTTTTACATGAAGCTCCACATTGCCGGCCCAAGTAGTGTTGCCGGTTTTTATTTTAGCATCTAAAAAATCGGGACCCTGGTTTGTATTGAGTGTGCCTGCACTGATTATTGAAACAACATTGCCTTCGGATGTTGCAAGCCAGGTTTTATTAAAGTACTGAAACTGCCAGATGTATTGAAGGAGTTTTTCATTCATGTTTAAAAAAGTTAAAAGCGAAAAACTATACTCCAGTTGATAAATACAATAGCAATGTAATCATTTAATCAAACAAACTTTTTTAATTCCTGCACCACCCTGCTTACCGGCAATCCCATCACATTATAAAAATCGCCGTTGATTGATTTTATACCCACCACACCAATCCATTCCTGTATGGCATAAGCGCCTGCTTTGTCGTAGGGTTGGTATTTATCTACATAAAACGCAAGCTGATCTGCTGTTAACTCATGAAAAGCTACTTCGGTAACATCAGCAAAAGCAATTTCTTTTTCTAGCGACACAATCACCACGCCGGTAATTACTTTGTGTGTTTGCCCACTGAGTTTTTTTAAAATAGCTATAGCATCCTCCCTGTCTTTTGGCTTGCCAATTATCTCACCGTTTAATACTACAATGGTATCTGCTGCAATAATGATTTTGTTGCTGTCATTTTTTTGATCTGCTAATTTCTTTACGGCAAAGGCTTTATTTTTTGCAATATACACAGCCACGTTTTCTGCAGACAAACCTTGAGGATACGATTCGTCGGCATCGCTTACCAATACCTCAAACGGTATTTCTGCCCACTGCAGCAGCTGCTTTCGCCTGGGAGATTGGGATGCAAGGATGATTTTTTCAGTCATTTTTTTAAAGATACAATTTGAGCATAAGCATTGAGAGTATGCCTGCAAACATCACCCATTTAATATTGCTGCTTACAGCATGATACTGCCCGGTATTTTGAGCTTTGTATAATTGCCTGAGAACCGATAACAAGGCAAGTACAAGCACCAAACAATAACCGGAGCTAAGCCACCACGCCTTTTGCAACATATACACCAGCAATATTGTGATAGCACCTGCCAACACCACCAGCCATACACCTGCAAATACTTTAGCTGCAGGTATTCCCCATACAATGGGCATTGTTTTGCAGCCATATTTTGTATCGCCATCAATATCTTCTATATCTTTTATCACTTCTCTCACTAATGAAATAATAAAAGCAAAACCTGCATACAGTACTGCATATTTAAATATCGAATTCATGGCATCTATAATTTCGGGATGCTGGCTTAGTGGATTAAGATAAACAGTGTTTACGGCAAAAAAAAGTACTATAATTACCCATGCAGTAAGAAGGGATATAATAATATTGCCACTCAGTAATTTCTTTTTAAAAGTGGTGGAATAAAACCAAAGTAGCAATGCACAGCCAACATTTGCAAATACAATAATAAGAGTGGTTTTAAGCGATACATAAAGGCTTAACAGAAGCCCAACTATTGTAATAAAAAGATGCATCAGTATAGCCGTCCTTCGTTTAATTTCTTTTTCTACCACCATTTTGCCCGGTTTATTTACCTGGTCAATATTAATATCGAAATAATCATTGATAATATACCCGGCGGCAGCAATAAAAACGGATGCAACAATTAATACAATAAAAACTGGGAGGGTAAGCTTCTTATCAAGGCTGGCATATACGCCAGGTAAACAGGGCTGGATGATGCAATAGTAAAAAAGCAATTGAGTAAGGGCTATAAAAACAAGGTTGGGCCAACGTACAAGCCTAAAAAATGACACGGCTAATTTCATGCTGCTGTTTTGCAAGCGCTAAAATAATGATTGTGCACCTGATAACAACAGGCAACGTCAATTAACCAACACTAAAAAAACAACTAATGGAAGATTTGTAAAACCTTGCCGGGAAGCAGGGGTAACTATCCACAAAACCTCATAAATTATGGGGTAAAAAAAAGCCTGAAATTTATTGCTGAACCCTTTTTTTATTTAATTTTAGCCCTTTCAAAGATTGCAAACCAAAACTAACTGTTTCTCTGTTTTGCTCTCATTAATTTTAAATAACTGCAAATGAATCAACACTACCAAAACAAATCAAGGCTTTTTTTTACCCGGGCTTTCCTGTTTCTGATGGCATTACTACCACTTGGTGTAATGGCCCAGATTACCGTATCTACTGCTGCTGGTGCAAATTATAGCGGCGGATTAGGCACACAGGCCGGCACTCCGGGTGCTATTACTTTTGTACTGCAGAATAACAATACGCAGGCTGTAATCGTTAAAAAAATTGACTACTTCGCAAGTACAGCACATCCGGATAACGTTTATAAATTGTGGTTCTCTACTACTTCGCTTTCTGGCCCAGCCACCATTGCCAGCCCAGCCTGGACACTTGTTGCAACCGGCAACCCCGTAACCGCTGCAGCTAATGGCGTTACCACAGTACTTGACAATCTTGATAATCTTAATATTTCTATTCCACCAAGCACTCAATACAGGTTTGCATTAGAAACAACGGTAGGTATAGTATATTCCGGAGCTTCAACAGCCACTACTCCTCCGCTTCCATTACCCACACCTAATACATTTACATCTGGTGGGGTAACGCTTAAAGTAGGCGGAGCTTCTATTACAGCAGCTTCTGTAGGGTATGGCGGTCTTTTCCCCACACCTACTAATACACCAAGGTTTTTTACAGGTAGTGTAACACTTGGTTTCTGCCCTTCAACTGTTGTGGCAGACCTTCCATCTGTATCTGCTGATACTGTACTTTGTGGTCTTGGCGGTTCTGCTACCTTAAGGGTAACAGGCGGCAACTTAAATGATGCTGCTTACTGGAAGTGGTACAGCACAAGTTGCGGTGGCACTGCTATTGGAACCGGACCTTCTATCACAGTTACACCTACAGCAACCACCACTTATTATGTTCGTGGCGAAGGCGGTTGTTCTTCTGCACCGGGCAGCTGTGCAGCTATCAATGTGGCTGTAAGGCCTGTACCGGGCACTCCTACAGTAAATCCAGTTTCTCCAATTTGTCTTGGTTCATTACAAGCACTTACAATTAACCCACTTGCTCTCACCCCAGCTTCAGTAACCGTAAACTCTGCTGCATTATCTATTGCAATTCCGGATAACGTTGCTACAGGTATTAATACCACACTTTCAGTGGCTGGCGTACCTACCGGTGCCACTGTGACTGGTGTGGATGTAGTAATGAACATCACACATACATATGTTAGTGATTTAATTATAAACCTGAAAGCACCAAACGGGCAAATTGCAAATCTTTCAAAGTTTGTGACAGGTACAGGTGCAGAAGGTGAGAACTTTGTAAACACAATGATTACATCAGACGTTACCGCAAATGAATTAAGCTCAGGTACCGCTCCTTATACTGGTGTATTTAAAGCCGATTTGATTAATACTGCTGTAGGTACTGGCGCTGTACAAAACCCGGCTGGCTTTGCTTCAAATGCTGCTGCTTTTAATGCATTATATACAGTACCAAATGGAACATGGACACTTGCGATGGCTGATGGCGGCCCGGCTGACCTTGGTACATTAACAAGCTGGAGTATTACAATCAGATACACCACATCAGCTCCATCCAATCCTGCTGTGTGGACACCAGGTGCGACATTATATACTGATGCTGCTGGCACAATTCCTTACGATGGCGTTACACCAAGGTTCGTAGTGTATGCCAAGCCATCTGTAACTACCACTTACAGTGCTGCTTCTGCACTTAATGGCTGTTACTCACCAGAAACAACTGTTGATGTGGTTGTAAACAATCCTGCTACTATTACTGATGCTGCTCTTCCTGCAAATGTAAAAACCTGCGAATTCAGCACTGTGAATTTCAAAGCTGCAGCTACAGGTACTGCTCCAACTTATCAATGGGAAGTAAGCACAGATAATGGCGTTAACTTTGCTTCTGTACCAAATACTGCCAACTATGATGGCGCCACTACCGATTCTCTTACAGTAAAAGGCATGCCTGCAAGCTGGACAAAATATCAGTATCGCTGCAAAGTAACCAGCACAAGTCCTTGTACTGATATAGTATATTCAAGAGTTGCGACAATGATAGTAGACAAAACACCAGTTGCTACACTTACACTCGATGGCGCTGCTAACTTACTGCCAGGTATGGTTTCTACATTGAACGTTACGTCTGATACAACTGCAGTTACATACAATTGGTTGAAGAACGGCCTTCCTTTTGAAGAAGCTACTGGTAATTCAACTGATGTAACAATTGATAACCAGGGAATATTTACTGTGCAGATAGTTGATAGAAATGGCTGTACAGGCTTATCAAATGAAGTTGTAATTGCTGATTCAGTTTCATCAAAACTCTTTATCTATCCAAACCCAGCACCAAATCAACGTTTCGTTGTAAGCTATTATAGCCTTAAAGGCAATGTGCTTCCACGCCAGTTGGTGATATATGATTCAAAAGGTACAATGGTATATAACCAGGTTTATACTGTTAACAAACCTTACGGCAATATGGAAGTTGACTTCAGCTTAATCGGCAGAGGTATTTATGTTGTGAACCTGCTTGACCGCAGCGGCAAACGTATTGCTACAGGTAAAGTAGTGGTGAGATAAGAAAAATAAATTTGATACAAATAAAAAGTCCCGGGCTATGTTCCGGGACTTTTTTTGTTCTATAGCATTATTTATACAATTGATGAAGTAAAAAATTACAAGCCGGCATTTTTCACTTTAATAATTTCCGCTGCAATACTCACTGCAATTTCCTCTGGTGTCTGGCTTTTAATTTGAATACCAATAGGAGTGTGTAATTTCTTAAGCCATGTTGCATCTGCTCCTTCCTGCGTCAATTGATAAATAAGTTTTTGCATTTTACTTTTACTTCCAAGTACGCCAACATAATTACATCCTTTCCCTTGTAATGCAGAGATGACAGTTGCATCTGTCCGATACCCAAAAGTCATTATAACAATGTAGCTGTTTGCAGATGGGGCAACCAGGTGATTTAACTCTTCATATCTATTTACCAAATGCTTTTCATGCACAAAACTGTTTTGTTGCATGGTATTTAAGTGCTGCCGGTCGTCGTAGAGATGGATATAAAAATCCATGCCGTTCATTAATTGCGATAATGCAAGGGCGCAATGTCCGGCACCAATGATATGCAATATATTTTTATACCCTGTTTTTTCTGTAAAAAGAAAATCTGCATCTCCTGTTAATTGGAAATCAAAATTTTTTCCGGGTATTGTATTTGTGAAATGAATGCCAGCCGGAGATAACTGTAATGTGCCGTTTTTATTTTTTTGCAATGAAGCAATGATATTTTCAATAACAACAGTCTCTTCTTTTTTGGCGGTATATAAAAAAATAGTTTGCTCACCAGAGCATATCATGCCGCTTTGATTGGTGGCGGCGCCTTTATCATGCACCTGGTAATGAATTGTATTTTCTTCCGTGTTCAGTTTCAATTTTGCCTTAGCCATCTCTACAAACTTATGCTCCATTATTCCGCCTCCCATGGAACCATTCATCTCTCCTCTTTCATTTACTGCCATCATAAAGCCCTGCCTGCCCGGGCTGCTGCCTTTGCTTTCCAGTACATACAGCAGCATTACTGCAATGTTATTGTGCAGGCTGGTGTGAATGAGTTGCCATATGGGAAGTTGTTTGTGCATTACCAACACAAATTAATAAATGATGAGAAATGGTTTGCCGCAGAAGAGAGTGACACAACGAAGGCGAATTAAGCACAACTGTTCGTCAACAAAAATTATTTTTTCCTGAAAAATATTCTTACCGGCACCCCGGTGAATTTAAAATTTGCCCTCAACTGGTTTTCCAGATAATTTTTATACGGTGGTTTTATATCATCCGGATAGTTGGTAAAGAATGCAAATGAAGGCACCACCACCGGCAGCTGTGTTACATACTTTATCTTAACCGAATTGCCACGAACAACCGGTGCATGATATGCTTCCACTGCTTTCAGCATTACATCATTTAATTTGGATGTAGGAATATGCTGTTTACGGTTTTCATATACTTCAATTGCCAGTTCTATTGCTTTATGTATTCTTGTTTTTTCTGTTGCAGAAATAAACAATATTGGCAAATCGCTGAATGGCGCAAAACGTTTTTTTAATGCCGCTTCATAATCACGGGCTGTGTTGGTCTCTTTCTCCATCAAATCCCATTTGTTTACCAGCACCACAACGCCCTTTCCCTTTTTTACTGCCATGGCAAAGATGGAAAGATCCTGTGCACTTACACCCTGCTTTGCATCAATCAACAACATGCACACGTCTGCCTCATCCATTGCTTTTACCGCACGGATAACAGAATAAAATTCCAGGTCTTCATTCACTTTTGCCTTGCGGCGGATACCTGCAGTATCAATCAAAATAAATTCTTTGTTGAAAAGATTGTAGTGTGTGTGAATCGTATCTCTTGTGGTACCAGCAATATCACTTACAATGGTACGTTCCTGCCCTATCAACGCATTTAGCAAAGAAGATTTACCTACATTGGGTTGTCCGATAATGGCAAACTTTGGCAACTGCCTTTCATCCGGTATCACCACATCGTCTTCCTTTATTAATGCTGCAATGGCATCAAGCACTTCGCCACTGCCGCTGCCACTGATGGATGAAAGAAAATAAATGTGCTCAAAACCAAGACTGTAAAATTCGGATGCTTCTAACAACCTGTCGTGATTATCCACTTTATTCACTACCAAAAAAACTGGTTTATGTGTTTTGCGGAGCATATTAGCCATTGCATCATCCAAATCAGTAATGCCTGTAACTACGTCCACCATAAACACAATAGCATCAGCTTCGTCCAATGCAATTACCACTTGTTTGCGTATTTCCTTTTCAAATACATCTTCGCTACGTGGCACAAAACCACCAGTGTCAATCACATTAAATGTTTTGCCAGCCCATTCAGCTACGCCATACTGCCTGTCTCTTGTTACACCACTTACATCATCTACTATTGCCTTTCGTTGCTCCAGTAAGCGATTGAAAAATGTGCTTTTCCCAACATTGGGTCTTCCTACTATTGCTACCGTAAAACTCATAATTGCTACTTTGAATGTTGAATGTTGAATTTTAAATTGAGGGTTTTTAATTCAACATTTAAAATTTATAATTCAAAATCACTAATACCCATATTCCCTCAACTGCATTTCATTGTCCCTCCACTTTGGCTTTACTTTTACAAACAATTCAAGAAACACCTTGCTTCCTAAAAACTCTTCTATATCCTTTCTTGCCAAAGTACCGAGTTGCTTTATCATCTTTCCACCTTCACCCAATATAATCCCTTTTTGTGTATCTCTCTGCACAATAATATCTGCCTGGATTTTTATCAAGGTAGTTTTTTCTTTGAACTCTTGTACCAGTATTGTAGTATGATAAGGCAATTCATCGCCATACAATAAAAATATTTTTTCTCTTATCAGTTCGCTTACAAAAAATTTTGTTGGCAGGTCACTAAGGTCATCTCCATCATAAAAAGGATCGCCATCGGGCAATAGTGAAACAATAGCAGCAAGCAATTCTGGAATACCTTTTTTATTTAATGCAGAAATACTGATAACATTCTTACAGTAAGGCTGCAGTTTATAAAATGCTTCAGTTGTTTTTAACTGTTCTCCATTTACTGTGTCTGATTTATTCAGGATTACAAGTGCAGGTGCTTTTAATTTTAAAGCAGAAAAAATGGCATTGCTTTCTTCCTGGTTTTCTCTTACATCTGTTATCAGTAAAGCCACATCTGCATCTTCCAAACTGCTTTTTACAGCCTGCATCATTTTTTCATGCAACTTATATTTTGGTTCAATAATGCCGGGTGTGTCGGAAAAAATAATCTGGTAACCGGGTTCTGTAAGAATGGCTTTGATGCGATGACGAGTTGTCTGCACTTTATGCGATACAATCGCCATCTTTTCGCCCATGATAGCATTGAGCAATGTGCTTTTACCTGCGTTAGGCTTACCGAAAATATTTACAAATCCTGATTTCATGAATTGATTTTACCACTGCAACAAATATGAAAACCGGCAAAATCCAATAAGAAAGAGAAGGTAATCATATTCATTAGCTATAAAATTGCTAAGAATAAAAAAGGCTCTTACGAGCCTTCATAATTTAGTTGCGAAGCCAGGGATCGAACCTGGGACCTTCGGGTTATGAGCCCGACGAGCTACCGCTGCTCTACTTCGCAGTGCAAAA
>CAZBTD010000088.1:0-14830 GCA_964494815.1 uncultured Ferruginibacter sp.
TAATTATTCAGGCTCCACACTATCATTTCTTTGCCACGGAATGTCATCCTTGGGCCAAGCTCGCCTTCAAGCTTTGGGAATGCAAAATAACCATGTGCCCTGTCCATGTGCTGGCCAATTGGGCCGCCGTCTTTCACTAACTTTTCAAAAACATCTGCCATAGAAAAAATGTATGATTTCTGATTTAAGATTTAATATTTTGTCTGAACCGGGATTTGGATGGACAAAAGGGATTGTGAGATTGAACAACCTTTTGTATAAAAAATCCACATAATCGTCAAATTCAATAAAATCACCGTTTAAACAATTGCCGCAAAAGTAAGTTTTTGGCATTAAAACAGGCAACATTACCATAACACATCAATCAACACAAATTCCACATGCAGCTGGCTATATTTGTAAAAAATTAGCCTGATGAAAAGATTGCTTTCTATTACGGTATTACTGGCAGTATTATCACCTGCATTTTCACAAACTGAAAACAACAAACCCAAATTGGTGGTTGGGCTTGTAATAGATCAAATGCGGTGGGATTATTTATACCGTTATAATTCACTCTACAGCAATACTGGCTTTAAAAGAATATTGAATGAAGGTTTTAGCTGTGAAAACACCATGATACCATACACACCTACCTACACAGCGCCGGGCCACACCTGTGTATATACCGGCAGTGTGCCAGCTGTACATGGCATAGTGGGCAATGGCTGGTACAGCAGGCTGGATGGCAAATATGTGTATTGCACCGACGACAGTACAGTGGGCCCTGTTGGCAGCAATAATGGCAAGGCTGGTAAAATGAGCCCTGAAAATATGTGGACCACTGCCATTACAGATGAACTGCGGCTGAGCAATAATTTTAAGAGTAAAGTAATTGGTATTGCATTGAAAGATCGTGGCGCCATTTTACCGGCGGGGCATAGCGCCAATGCTGCTTACTGGTACGATGATAAAGTGGGAAAATGGATAACCAGCACTTATTACATGGAGGCATTGCCGGCATGGGTTACAAAGTTTAATGACAAAGATTTTCCCGGGCAGTATATGAGCAAAAATTGGGAAACACTGCTGCCAGAATTTAAATACACTGCCAGCACTATCGATAACAAGATGTATGAATTCCCTATCAAAGGATTAGAGACTACAGTTTTTCCTCATAAGCTGTCCTCCATTTCAAAAGATAAGTATGAGGCATTTAAAACAACTCCATTTGCCAATACTTACACCTTTGAGTTTGCAAAAGCTGCTGTGGATAATGAACTATTAGGAAAAAATACTGTGCCTGATTTTTTAACGGTGAGTATTTCATCTACAGATTATATCGGGCATTCTTTTGGCCCCAATTCAATAGAAGCAGAAGATACTTACTTACGTTTGGATAAAGACATTGCCGGCTTTCTCTCATACCTTGATAACAAGGTTGGAAAAGGAAATTACCTTTTTTTCTTAACTGCCGATCATGGCGCTGCACATGTGCCTGGCTTTTTAAATGAACATAAAATAAACGGCTCCGGTATTGATGACAATGAAATTGAAAAGGCGTTGAATAAAAAACTGGAGGCAAAGTTTAAAGTAAAAAAACCGATTGATCATGTAAGCAGCTACCAGGTATATTTAAAAGACAGTGTAAGGTATAATGAAGAAATAAAAGAATTTATAGTGAAAGAATTGATTAAGGAACCATATATACAAACTGCTTTTGATTTAAGTGAGTTATCAGAAACCACCCTGCCTGCAATACAAAAAGAAAGGATTACCAATGGCTACACACCCAGCCGCAGCGGCGATATCCAGTTTATTTTTAAACCTGGCTTTTTTGACGGCAGCAGCAAAGGCACCACTCATGGTTTGTGGAATCCTTACGATTCACATATTCCATTGCTGTTTTATGGCTGGGGAATAAAAAAAGGGAAACTGCACAGGGAAACATACATGACAGATATTGCTGCCACCATTGCTGCTATTTTACAAATTCAAATGCCCAGTGGCTGTGTGGGAAAAGTGATAACAGAGGTGATGAAGTAGCAGGATATTTAACCACAAGGCTTACTAAGTAAACCACAAGAAACACACCATCTTCTGTGTAACCCTTGTGTACTTGGTGTTTTAAATAAAAACGCACTTAACCCAATCAGCATTTGAATTTACCGACTGAAAAAAAGCATTCACCGGATCATTTTACGATACGGCTTTATTGTTGCTGCTTTCATCAGCAACAATAAAAACTGCTTTATGCAACAAAACAAACGCCGTCAATTTCTTGGTAAAATTGGTACCCTTGGCCTGGGAACAATGATCCCTTTTTCAAAAAAGTTACATGCTTTAAACACAGGTGGTGCAGAACCAGTAGCCTGCACTATCATACCTACAGAAACAAGAGGGCCTTTTCCTTTATTTAATGCCAGCGAAATTGCATCGCAAACAGCATTGATACGAAGTGATATAAGGGAAACTCAAACAGGTGTTCCATTGGCACTTACAGTAAAAGTGCAAAATCTTGATTGTGTTCCTATATCCGGCGCCAAAGTATATATATGGCATTGTTCAAAAGCTGGCCTGTATTCCGGCTACAGTAATGGTATGAACCCTGGCCAGGCAGGGCTTACTTATTTGCGTGGCATACAAACAACCGACACTGCAGGCGAAGTAAATTTTACAACCGTATTCCCGGGCTGGTACAATGGCCGCCTTACACATATCCATGTGGAAGTATATGCAGGCAATGTGCTTATCCGTACATCGCAGTTTGCATTTCCACTTGATAGTGTTGCCGGCAGTTCCACTGCCTTGGTAAATGCTTATTATGGCAACAGCAATAACAATATTACTTCGTACAGTGGTGATAATGTTTTTAACAACGGTTATACTGAGCAGCTGTTAACATTGAGCGGCAGTGTGGCAGCTGGGTATAGCGCCACTCATACTTTTGTAATGGATTATTCTGTGGTGCCGTTGCATTTAATTTCATTTACAGCAGGTATAGAAAATAAAAATCCTATGCTGTGGTGGATTACCGAAAATGAAAACGAAGTGCGCTATTTTGAAATTGAACAAAGCACACATCCATCAAAAAATTATGAAACAGTTGGCAGTGTAAGTGCCCGTAACAGTGCCGCTGCCAACAATTACAGTTTCAGCCTTCCGCAGCCATTGCCTGCTGATATCACTTACTTCAGGCTTAAAATTGTAAACGGCAATGGCAGCATCACGTACAGTGGTGTAGTTACCTTGCATGCTCATGCAACAGAAAGCCTTGGTATAGTAAATACTTATGCCACCGATCAGTTAATCATTAAACACCCGGCAGTGTATAGCAACAGTGTTTTAAAGATTATAAACATGACAGGGCAACTGATGGCCACCGGGAAATTAAAAACCGGCGTATCACTTACGAGTATTGATATCAAAAAGCTGAACAGTGGTGCTTACCTGTTGATAATTGAAACTGGTATCGATCGTTATGTATCTAAGTTTTATAAAGGGCAGTAAAATATTTTATCCGAGCGGTTTTATTGCAGCAAGAATTTGCTGAATGATGGTTTCGGTAGTATTTGCTATGTCAATCGTCAACGTATTTCCGGGTTCTTCCAGTATTTCAAATTGAGATTGCAGCAGGGCAGGGGGCATGTAGTGTTGCCGCTGCTGCATCCTTTGCAGTATCAGTTCGTAGCTTCCTTTTAAAAAAATCCAGGTACAATTGTCCTCAATGTTTTGGGTTAGCCGCTGCCGGTAAATTTGTTTTAAGGCAGAGCAGGATAAAATAACCGGGCGGGTTTTTATTTTTTCTTTTGCAAAATTGTTCATGTTATCGAGCCAGGGCCACCTGTCATTATCTGTAAGTGGAATACCTGCTTTCATTTTATCAATGTTTTCTTCAGGATGAAAGCTATCGGCATCATAAAAAGACCAGCCGGTTTTTTGAGAGAGCAGTTCTCCTACAGTAGTTTTTCCAGAGCCGGAAACACCCATAATGATGACAACCAGTTTAGCCATTTTTATCTATTTCGTTTTCCTGTCTTTTACCGGGATCACTAATTTTAATCCGCTCCATATTTCATCTACTGCACACACTTTTATATCAACTAATCCATTTGCCAGCGCCAGGTTACGTATCACATCTTCTGTAACGTCAGTTTCAATTTTGGCTGCTTTCTTTGGCCACGAAATCCAAATCATTCCATCAGGAAAAATTTCATTTCGGAGGGATACAATATCTTTTACTAAATCTTTTGATTGTTTGGTGAAATAGTGAATGAATTGTTTTTTGATCTTTTTATCAGTAGTGATAGAAACTGCTTCGGGCATATCTGTAAACAAATCAAAGTAATAAGCTGGTATGTTTACAAGCCTGATAGTAAAGCCTTCTTTTATTCCCAGTTTTTTTGCCAGTGGTGTTCCTGAATAACCTGTAGCAGACATATATTTATATTTAAGTAAAATATTGAAAAATAAGAATCAACAACTCATCGCTATTAACGTATAATTTTTCTCTGCTTACTTCCTCTTCCACATTCCACTCTTTAAAAATGCAAAGGCCATAATAAAAATAGTTGTCCAATACACCAGTTCATTGCTCCATGCCATTGCCAGCGATACATAGTTTACTTTCATAAAATACCAGGTGTAAATCATATATACAATAATGGCAACTATCTCAATAATAAGATTTGTTTTTGTTTTGCCGGTACCTGTAACACCGTTTAGCCAAATGTTGGCAACACTTGCAAATAATATGGCCACCGATACCATCCTTAATACAGGCACTGCTTCATCTACAAACTCTTTTCCCTGGCCAAAGATTTGAAAAAACTCAGCAGGGAAAATATTGATGATAACAACCGCTGTAAAACAAAAAGTAAAACACAAAAGCATAATCCGTGTAATGGCCGGTATCACTTTATCTTCTCTTCCCTGGCCAAGCAGGTTGCTCACCATAGTATTGGTAGTGCCTGCAAAAGCCCATACAAACACACCAATCAATCCAAAAATATTCCGCATGGTATTGCTTACAGCTTTTGCATTTTCATCGTGTCGGCTTTCTATCAAAAAGAAAAAAGCCAGCCAGGTGGCAACACTTATTACAAACTGGAATACAAGTGGCGTGGCAATCTTTAATATCTGCTTACTCTTTTCTTTGTTGTACACAAAACTGTGCAGCAGGTTATATTGCTTTTTTAATCCTGTTTGTATCAATACGGCAAACACCGTTATAAACCCAGCAGCTTCTGCAATTACCGATGCCACAGCAGCGCCATTAAAACCCATAACCGGAAAACCCCACTTGCCAAATATCAAAAGGTAGTCAAATAAAATATTTACACCGGCTTCCACAAAAAAACCAATAATAAGCAGCCGGCTGTTAAGCGATGCCACCAAAAATGCATTGCCCATTTGAAACAGGTATAAAAAAGGCAAACCAAAAATCCTTATCCTTAAAAAACTCATTTCCTGGGGATAAGCTTTTGGATCTGCCACCTGTTGAAAAATAAATGGCGCCACAAGCCAGGTAAATAAGATACCCATTGCTGCAATTTGCAAACTGATGCGGATACCCTGCGACAAAATTGTTTTGAAAGCAGCAGTATCATCTCCACCGGCATATCTTGAAAAAACAGATTGCATTGCATTATTAAGCCCATGCCCCGCCACGGCAAAAATGAGATAGTAAACACCGGTGATACCAGCATTGCCAAGGGATTCTGTTCCATTATGGCCAAGGAATATACTGTTGGTAAGCATATTTATTTGCGGTATCAGTATAGCAAAAGTGATGGGCAGGGCAATTGATAATATCTGCCTGTTGGTTACCTGTACTTTTAAATCTTTTATTGCTGCTGCACTTTCCATAAGTTTGCAAAAATATCTTTTTTCACCTGCGTAAACATATACATTGGGTTCAACTTTTAAAATTGGTATACCGGAAAGCCTTAGCAACGATGCAAGGTTGCTGATTGAGATTAGCCAGCATGGCATTTCTTATCTTATTATCGACAATGGAAACGAATGTGCGGCGCTGCATAGCCTCCACTTTTCGCCAGGCTCTACTATTGATAAAGCTGCTGAAGAGTTAAAAAGGTTAGTATCGGAGGAGCCTATTTTGCAGGAAGATTTTAAAAATACCACTGTTGTATATGCACATGCACAATCAGTGCTGGTGCCATCCGACTTATTGCAGGAGCAGGAAAAAAAGCAAATGCTTGAACTTGTTTGTGGTGATGTAAGCGATGCTTTTATACGGACAGATTTTTTGTTCAGGCAATACACACATAATATTTACCCCGTGCCAAGACAAGTGGATGCGGTAGTGACGTATCTTTTTTCTTCGCCGGTGAGCACACACTTGTATTCGTTGCTGCCAGATATGTACCAGGGAGCTGGCAATCATCTGCATTGCATTTTCAATCCCTCTTCCTTTACAGCTATGTTGGTAAAAGAAGGAAAGCTGCAGGCTATACAAACTTTTTCATTTAAAGCACCCGAAGATGTGGCTTATTACTTATTGCAGCTTTGCGAAGCTTTTGAAACGGATGTGAATGAAACAACACTTCACCTTAATGGAATGATAGATAAATTATCGAACCTGTATGCAGAACTCTATAAATATTTTTTGAACATAGAGTTTGCTTCGCTGCCTGATCAATTTATATATCCCGGTGATATCAACAACTATCCATCGCATTATTTCAGTCACTTATTTGCTGCTGCCTCATGCGTATAATAAGCGGTATATATGGCGGCCGAAAAATTTCGCCCCCGGCGGAAATGCCACATACAAGGCCCACAACAGATATTGCAAAAGAAGGCCTGTTTAACGTCCTGCAAAACAATCTTGAATTTGAAAGTTTAAAAACACTTGATTTATTTGGGGGCACAGGTTGCATTAGTTATGAACTTGCCAGCAGGGGAGTGGAAGACCTGACGATTGTGGAGAAAGACCCGGCAATGTATGAGTTCATAAAAAAGACTTCGGGTGATTTAGGCATAACCAATTTTAAATTGGTGAAGAATGAGGTGTTTAAATTTATTAACAATTGCAACGAACAGTTTGATTTTATTTTTGCCGGCCCGCCTTATGCATTAGGAACAATTGACGAATTACCCATCAAGATTTTTGAGAAACAGTTATTAAAACCAAAGGGCTGGTTTGTACTGGAACATACACCGAGGAACGATTATAAAAATTTTGAGCATTACAGAACAGAAAGGCATTACGGCACTACTATATTCTCCATTTTTATTAATTGACTGCAAATAAGCTAAGTCATAAAAAGCCATTTAGTTTATTGCATTATGCCAACTCAAGTTAAACAATAGTACTTAGCGCTTTTGCGTCTTAGCAGTTGTACTATTTGCATACATCTTAACCGTTATCTTTGCCTCTTACCATAATCATCAATCAGTGCTGCTAAAAAGTTTTCGTTATTTACTTCTTCCACTTTCATTTGTATATGGAAGTATTGTGTGGCTGCGAAACTGGTTGTTTGATAAAAATATTTTTAAATCAACCCCTTTTAATTTCCCTTTAATATGTGTTGGCAACCTGGCTGTTGGCGGTACTGGAAAAACGCCCATGGTGGAATATCTTATCAGGCTATTGAAAAATGATTTTAAAACGGCTACACTCAGCCGTGGATACAAGCGTAAAACAAAGGGATTTGGTATTGCCAATGAAAATACCACTGCATTGGAAATTGGCGATGAACCTATGCAATTTCATAAAAAATTTCCAGATGTTACCGTGGCAGTGGGAGAGGAGCGCCTGGTGGCAATACCTCAATTATTGCAAGACAAACCGGGAACCGAGGTTATTATTCTTGATGATGCTTTTCAGCATCGGGCTGTAAAGGCAGGATTAAATATCCTGCTTACTGAATACAAAGATTTATACACAAGAGACCTGTTGCTGCCTGCTGGTAATTTACGGGATGTAAAAAGCAGTGCCAAAAGGGCTGATATTATTATTGTAACAAAATGCAAGGCTGATTTGACTGTTGCTGAAAAAGATATGATCAGTAAAGAATTACGGCTTATGCAAGGCCAAACAATTTTTTTTACAAGCATTCAATATTCATCTCCATATCATTTATTTAGTAAAAGAGAAATCAACTTTACGCATGATGCAGATATTTTGCTGGTATGTGGTATTGCTAACCCAAGGCCATTAAAAGAATTTTTGTCAGCCCATGTGCATTCGTATGATATGCTCCGCTATCCTGATCATCATATTTTTGACAGCGATGATTTGCAGGAAATAAAAAAACAATTTGAAAAAATAAGATCGTCAGAAAAATTAATTCTTACAACAGAGAAGGATGGCGTAAGAATGCAAAAATTTGAAAACGAGCTGGCAGATTTTCCATTGTATGTACTACCAATACGTCACCAATTTTTATTTGGAGAAGAAGATAAATTTAAACTGCAGGTAGTTGCTTTCATAAAAAGTTACAACACCCGGATTGATCAAACAGATTGAATTCCGTACACCGAAGTTTTTAATAAACTATATCGTCTAATATCCTAACTGGTAACCATATTGACTGAAAAGGAATTGATATTACAACTTCGGCAGGGAGATGAACAGGCTTTTAAGCTGCTGGTTGCTCAATACCAGGATAAAGTATTTAATACAGCTGCCGGGCTTCTTCAAAATTATGGCGATGCCGAAGATATTTCCCAGGAAGTTTTTATACAAGTATATAAATCCATCAGCCTGTTTAAGGGTAATGCAGCGTTAAGCACATGGCTTTACAGGATAACTGTTTCAAAGTGCCTCGACCATATCCGCAGTAAAAAAAGAAAAAAGCGCTTTGGCTTTATCAGCAGTCTTTTTGGGAATGATAACAAGTTTGCTTATGATGCAATAGATTTTCATCATCCCGGCGTAGCACTGGACAAAAAAGAAGATGCTGCCTTGCTTTTTAAATTGATTGACCAGCTTCCTGAAAAACAAAAGGCCGCTTTTATACTGAATAAACTGGAAGATTTAAGCTACCATGAAATTGCAGGCATAATGGAAACAACCGAAGCTGCTGTGGATTCATTGCTACAAAGGGCTAAGCAAAACCTAAGGAAACAGGTGAGAACAAAAAATTAAAAATTACAGCAAAGGTTTTTATTACAATCATCGTCTAACAATTATAAATTAAATCACATGCAGGCACAGGATAAAACGGAACGAATACTGCAAAGCCTTGATGATACAGAAAGAATAAAGGTTCCAGATTTTTTTTATGCCCGTTTAATGGCAAGAATAGAAAAAAGAACAGGTGTTGAAAAACCTGTATTTATTTTATTCAGACCTGTTTTTTTAGCCGCCTGTATGACACTGCTTGTAGTTGTAAATAGCGCCGTATTATTAAGCAGGCAGCATTACCCTGCAACCTTTACACAAGGAAGTACTGCTTCAGGCATTGAAAACTTTGCTAATGATTACAACCTTTCAGTCTCCGGGCAGTTGTATGAATAAATTAAAAACCGATGGTAGATTTTTATAGTAAAAATAAATGGGTGGGTGTTATTACATCTGTGCTGCTGATTGCAAATATTATTACACTCACTATGCTGTGGATAGGTAACAGGCACCCAGATGGCAATCTGCCTTTACCACCTCCGCCTGGCGGCAGTCCTGCTTTTGAGTTTGTAGTGAAGGAACTCAATATGGATGAGCAGCAGCAAAAAAAATATAAGGCATTAAGAGATGAGCATCACCAGCAGCAAATACCATTGGGTGAATTGCTGGCCAAAGCAAAAGATGATTATTTCTCTCTGCTGAGAGATTCAACAGTAAGCGATAGTTTGTTGCTGCAACATAGCGCAAGGCAAATGGCAATTATGCAACAGATAGAGCTTATCAACTTCAGACATTTTCAAAAAATAAGGGCAATCTGCAATAGTACACAACAGCAAAAATTTGACAGTATTATACAGGATGTTTTGAAACGTTTTGCCAGGCAGCATCCGCCATTAAGAGAAGGAGACAGGGGTATGAGGCCACCAGGAACCTGAGCATTTTACTATACTAAATAAAAAATGAGGCTTTACTTTGCCACAGCAATCTTTATCTTCTTTCCTTTTATCTTTTCATTTTTTATTGCTTCCAGCAAAGCTGCCACCTGCAACTTTCGCACTGCCACAAAGCTGGAGAAATCTTTTACTTCAATCAATCCAATATCTTCCTGGTTTAGGCCGCCAACTTTGGATAAAAATCCAACAATATCAATTTTATTGAGTTTGTCTTTTTTGCCTGCTGCAAAGAACAATGTCGTCCATTTTGGTTTTTCCGGCAATTCAATTCTTTCATTTAAAATAAGTTCCGGTACATCTTCTGTAATGTAAGCAGGCAATTTTTCGTCTTGTGATAAGATGAGTATTGCTTTACCACCAGCATCCATACGAGCTGTACGGCCATTACGATGTGTGTAAACATCTGGTGTGAGTGGTAAATGAAAGTGGATAATGTATTTAATGTTTGGAATATCCAAACCTCTTGAGGCAAGGTCGGTTGTTATTAAAACATTGGAAGTACCGTTTTTGAATTTACACATGGCGCTTTCCCTTTCATATTGTTCCATACCACCATGATAAAAAACATTTGCAATGCCTTTTTCAGTTAATAATTCGCTTGTGCGTTCCACCGATTCCCGGTGATTGCAAAAGACAATCATAGACTTGTTACCAACCTGGCATATCAACCTGAAAAGTGTTTCCACTTTATCTTTCTCCGGTGAGTGTACAACCTGTATCAGCAATTCATCCACAGCTTCTTTTTCAAATAAAGGCGATAAAAATTCTACTCTTGCAGCATTCTCAAATTTTACAAAATCAGGAATGCCCGGTGCATCGGTAGCCGATGTCAAAATTCTTTTTTTAACAGCAGGCAGGCTGCCAACAATAAATTCCATTTCGTCCTTAAAGCCAAGTTCCAGCGATTTATCAAATTCGTCCAGCACAAGGGTTTCAATAGCATCTACAGAAAAATTATTGCGGCGTATATGATCGGCAATGCGGCCGGCTGTGCCAATGATAACAGCAGGAGATTGCAGCAAATTGTTCTCCTCTATTTCTCTTTTATGTCCACCGTAACAGCAGGTAACTTTATAGCCAGTACCCATTTTTCTAAACACTTCATCTATCTGAATTGCCAGCTCTCTTGACGGCGCCAATATTAATGCCTGTACAGTTTTTACTGCAGGATTAAGCCTTTGAACTACCGGCATTAAAAAAGCAATCGTTTTGCCGGAACCTGTGGTGGAAAGCAACAATACATTGTCATTTTCATCATTGGCTTTTATAGAAGCCAGTTGCATTTCATTGAGGGCTTCAATCTTTAGATTGGCGAGCATTTTTTTTGTGGAAATATTTACCTGTTGCATTTGGGTAAAATTAGTAGTAAATTGGTAGTGTTCTTTTTTTTAAACGATAAAATACAGCTATATGAATATCCTGCAACGCTTTGAGCAATGGGGAGATAGTCATCATCCCAAATGGCTCGACATCATCCGCATTCTGCTGGGTGTATTTCTTTTTTACAAGGGAATTGATTTTTTACAAAACCTGCCATCTGTAAAAGGGGAACTGCACAACAAAACTTCTTTTGGCGAATACAGCATTCTTTTGATGGGCCATTATGTAGTATTTGCCCACATTATTGGTGGTATTTTGCTTACTATTGGTTTGTTTACCAGGTTCGCCTGCCTCATACAAATCCCAATTTTACTAGGGGCTATTATCTTTATCAACTCCGGGAACAGCGCTGTAAAACCGTACTCAGAATTGTTTCTTTCTATAATAGTATTGCTATTATTATTTTATTTTTTAATTGTTGGTAATGGCCCTTGGGCTTTGAAATTCAAAGAAAATGAAAAAAAACACGTTTAAATTTATTAAGCAAAGATCCAAATGGTTTTAAAATATTATGAACGGCCACTCAAAATAGGAAGACCTTCGTATTTTCAAACCTGATATTTTCTCAAATTGAGTTTTTCAATGCAACCGGTAGGATTTTTCCTGCCGGTTTTGTTGTAAGGCTAATTCAATAATAATGATTCGTAGTTAGATTATCTCTCCAACAGCCAGGTTTATCGTTTGATTGCTTTATACATACGTAATTACCACAATCATTTTTCCTATAATTAATATTATGTTAAGTAAATAATTGAGCTCCTTCTTACCTATCAAAATATTTTATGCATATCAACCATCAACATACTTTCAAAGTCTTTGTGGTAATATTATTTTTTATAGATTTGCGTAAATCCAATTCTAAACAAAAAGACCTCTGCATGACAAAGAATCAAATCATCAAGTATCTGCAAAAAAACAAAGACATTATTTCAGTAAGAGCTATTGAAAACAATTCCGGGTTTAAAAATCTGCACAAAGTATTGGCTGGGCAGTTAGATACTAAGGGTTTTGCCTTCACTTTCCCGGATAAGCATATTCCCAAAGTATTAAAGGAAATAAAGCGCCTGCAGGTAAAGAGTCTTTCTAAATAAGAAGGCTGACACTTTTTTACTTTTTACAAAGCCATATTCCTCCCGTTCCAGCTTCATCTGTAAGCAGGCAGGCAGGCATATTTTGCCTGAACCACTCAGTGTATTCTGTGTGCAGGTATGTATTAAAGTTAATGATGTTATACTTGTCGTTGTCTGTGAGGTAAGCACGGAGAATATAATTTTCATTCCAAAACCATTTTCTTTCAAGCACCCACTGCTCAGGTAACTCAAACGGGTAAAAAATATCATGGAAATGAATGATAACTCCGGGCTTAAGCAAAGGCAATATTTCAAAGAGAATATAATTTAGATCGCTACCTGCTTTTGAAATATGTGATGAATCAATAAAAAGAATATCATTACTCTCCAGTTGAGTAAAAATACCGGGGTCAACTTCCTGCACAATTTTTTGGATAACTTGGTGTTGCTTTTTATCGTCTTCATTTAATAATGACAATAGCCTATCCGGATAAGGATCAATAAATGTGATGGAAGTTTTTGATTGAAGAAAAAGATCATTTACATCCAGCATAATGGCAGATGAATACCCCGACCCTGCTTCTACAATACGAGTTGGCTTAAAATGCCTGAGCATAGAATACAGCATTATAGCATCAGAGTATTTGTACCAGATATTATTTACGTGGTAGCGTGTTGCTGTTTTATCTGCGTTGATAAAATCATACGGCATATCACTGTAGTAATTTTTAAACTGGCTTAATAACGCAAATTGCTCTTTGGTACGGAGGTTTATACCTTTTGGTTCTTTTGTTTTGTCAAAAATCTGTGTCCTCCTTTTTTTTATATCATCTAAATCAGGAATGGGGCTGTAATAATGGCCTGGTGTATAGCCACAATCATCGAGTTGCTTCAGCTTTCTGCCGAAGTAAGGAAAACTTCTTAAAATTTTTTGAATAAATGAAATCGTATTCCGCATATTGAATTTACCATTTAGCCTCAACTGATGAATAGTGTTACCAAGCAAAAAATGCAAAAGGCTGCCTCAAAAATACAGGCAGCCTTTTGCATTGAGTTAAAAAAATTATTCTGCCACTGGCTCATCATTGTCTTGTTCGCCAGATCCGGTTTCTGTATTGCTTGTATTATCACTTCCCTCAGCTGTATTTTCATCAAACACATTTCCATTTTCTTCTTCCTGCTCATCAAGCTTTGTAATGGCAGCAATAGCATCACCATCATCAATGCGTATCAATTTTACACCCTGTGTAGCTCTACCCTGTTCACTTACATCTTTTACTTTCATACGAATGGTAACACCACTTACACAAGTTATCATCAGGTCTTCTTTTTCACTTACATCAAGCAAGCCAACTAATGAACCTGTTTTTTCTGTTACATTGATTGTTCTTACACCTTTACCACCACGGTTGGTAATACGATAATTTGGCTCGCCAGTTTCCGGATCATCTAAGAAAGTACGTTTACCAAAACCTTTTTCACTCACCACCAATATAGTTTTAGTTTTATCTTCCCTGTTCACACATACCATACCCACCACTTCATCATTTTCATCATCCACTTCCACACCGGCTACACCAATACCGCCACGGCCCGTACTTCTTACTTTCTCCTCTGGGAAACGAATGGCACGCCCACTCTTCACTGCCATCATAATTTCACAATTGCCATCAGTAAGCCTTGCTTCTATCAACTGGTCCCCTTCTAAAATGTTTATTGCATTGATACCGGTTTGTCTTGGCCTGCTGAAATCTTCCAGGTCAGTTTTTTTGATGATACCTTTCTTTGTACACAAAACGATGTAATGGCTTTTTACATATTCTTCATCATCAAAATTCTTAACATCAATTATTGCCCTCACTTTATCATCCGGTGGAATCTGAATTAAATTCTGCATGGCTCTTCCCTTGCTGGTTTTATCACCGTCAGGAATTTCATACACTTTAAGCCAGAAGCATCTTCCTTTTTCTGTAAAGAACATCAATGTATGATGTGTTGATGCTACAAACAAATGCTCAATATAATCTTCGTTTCTTGTACTGCTGCCCTTGGCGCCACGGCCGCCACGGCGCTGCTGCCTGTATTCATCTGCAGGTGTACGCTTAATATACCCAAGATGTGAAATGGTTACCACCACATCTTCTTCTTCAATCAAGTCAAGCATATTGATTTCATCACCAACATATTCAATTTCAGTTTTGCGTTCATCACCAAACTTTGTTTTTACTTCTATCAATTCATTTTTAATAATATCAAAACGCATTCCTTCATTTGCCAATATTGCTTCTAAATGTTCAATCAGTTTCATTATCTCTGCATGTTCCTGGCGGATTTTTTCAATCTCCATGCCGGTAAGC
>CAZBTD010000089.1:0-4175 GCA_964494815.1 uncultured Ferruginibacter sp.
GGTATTCTCCACCAAACTTTAAAGGCTTTCATTTATTTGAAAGCCTTTTTTATTTACCAATCTTTTAGCCCTCTCAAATACTCCCTCACCTTCAATCCCGATTCTTTCAAATCGCTATCACTCCACCCCCCATCACTTGATGCAGAAGTATTCAATACAGAACAGCTTTCATTTTTATCAGATACCGACCAGGTAGCCCAGCTTAGTTTTCTTTCTGTCATCCAGTCAATAAATTTCTTCCACTCTTCATAATCAATCGGGCCATCGCCGCTTGCTTCCATACCGGCACATTCAGAAACAAAAATGGGGAGGCCTTTTGCAATGGCTTCGTCCGTTCTGTCTCTCAGCCATTGTTTATGTGTGCCTGCATAAAAGTGCATAGTGTACATTAAGTTGCCAAAGCCTTTAATTGGATCTGCTGCAGGCAAATGCACATCCTGGTCCCACCGTGGCGAGCCAACAAGAATAATATTATCTGCATCAATTGCCCTGATAACGGCAATAACTTCTTCTGAATAGGCTTTTACTTCGGGCCAGGTTTCATAGTCGGGTTCGTTAAAAATTTCATAGATAATATTGGGGTACTGGTGATAGGCAGCAGCCATTGTTTTAAAAAACGCTTTGGCTTCCTTCAAATTAATATTATGGCTGTGCCAGTCGATGATAACATACACGCCTTCTTTAATACAGGCATCAATCACTGTCTTCATCAGTTTCATTTGTACAGCAGAATCTTCTTTATATCCTTTCTCCGGTTCAATACCCATTGAAGCCCTTATCACCGTACTCTTCCAGTCGTTCACCAGTGTATTAACAGCACCGGCTGTATAAAACCGTGGGTGGAAACAACTCCAGCCAAAACTCATTCCATGTAAAGCAACAGGCATATCATCGTTATCCACCAGTTGGGTGCCTTTTACTTTTAAGTGTCCATGCTTTTTTACAGGCTGTGCATTGCCTGTAACAAAAACAACTGCGTAAATCAAAACCAGCAAACCTGTTTTCATTTTATTTTTTTTGTTAGTACTCTTATTTAATCTCCTTTATGTTGTTACTATACATATTGATTAAATCATTCTCAAAAAGAGTATAAGAGTCGTTATAAAACAATAAGAAATCTTTTTCTGATACCTGTCCTGGAAATGGCGCATAATAATGTGTCGGGCTGGTCATATCATTGCGCCATACTAAAACATAAGCCAGTTTCACATTAGCCTCCCTTATTGAGGAGAGTAAAGTCTGTGTCCACCAGGTTGTATTGGGTATTGATTCAAGGCCTGTTTCTGTAAAAGCCGCCAGCTTGCCCGCTTTTGCAGCATAGCCAGATACAATCTTCAATTTTTTTATACCTGCCTCAATATTATACTTACCATCCCTCCCCCAATCTCCATAATTATCTATGCCAACCATATCAACATAATCATCACCAGGGTAGCGTGCAAGATATTCTTCTTCACTGTTAAATTTATTATCTGGCGAAAAGGCATAAATAAAGTTGTGAACCTTTAATGAATCTTTTAAATAACTAACAGTAAACCGCCACAATGTTTTAAACTCATCCACTGTGCAGTGAGCAGCTCCCCACCAAAACCAATCTCCATCAAACTCATGAAAAGGGCGAAAGATCATTGGCACTAATTTTCCATCTTTCCCTTTTACCGACTTTGCAAATACGGCGATATCTTCCAATATTTTTTTATACTTGTTGTGATGGCTTCCACCGGTAATAATAAGTTTTACGGCAGGTAACGAAACAGAATCTTTCCAGTAAAAGCCACCGCCTGACGCAGGGTTGCTAAAATGCCATGACACTGTAGTAACACCCCCACGGTTGTAAGTTGCTGCAATATTTTTCCTGAGTGCATCTCTTCTTTTTTCCACCTCATTTCCGTCCACACCAAATACATCCATAAAGTCAACACCTATAACAGCCGGATGTGAGCCTGTTACAGATTTTACATCGCTGCGGTTTTCATCTCCGCTCCAGCCATGCCCGTACTCTGTTGCATGCTGGTGGCCAAACATTATGCTGTTATTAGCGGCATGTAATTCCATATTTGTAAAAAGATACTTTGTCTCTGCTGTAGCCTTTTTATCAATAAGAATAACTGGCTTTTCCTGCGCTGTTAAAATTGAAAAAGAAAATGCTGCAGACAGTGATAAAAAAAAGTGTTTCATTTTATAGTATGATTTTACCAAACAATATTATTTTCAATAAAAGCGATTAGGCTGCCAGCCAGCGCTTTTTGTTCATTTGTTTTAGGATGGCCTGCGGTGTTCTTATAAGGAACAAACAGGGTATAAATATTTTTATCGTTAAGCTGGTTTGTTGCTGCTGTTACATAACTGGGCCATGCAGAACCTTCGCTTGTAATATCCATGTTGCCGAGCATACATATAATTTTTGCCAAAGGATATTTACTCCTGATTGTTTGAACAAAATTTTTGTACTCGTTAATGATAAAACCAGACGCAGGTTTTTGTGCGCCAAACTTTGATTTGTATTCAGGATGATCGGGCATGTTTACAAGCCAGTAATCATTCTGCAATAAGTTTATCACCACCACATCAGGAACATAATTATTAAAATTCCACTTGCTTCCCGGCTCCTCGGCATCAAGGCGATCGTACATTTCTTTCATAACAAGCGGAAACCAACTGATAGTAATACCAATACCACTCTTTGCGATACATTGGTATTGTGCATTGAAATGCCTTGCTGTAAGTGCAGGATAAGCATCATAATTGTTTTCATAAAACCCTATTGGCAAGTCGCCTGCATAATCTTCAATGGCGTATCCACAACTAATGGAATTGCCATAGAATTCAATTTTTCTTTTTGGCTTAGCTGGTGGTGGTAACAGCTTTAATCCTTTACCAGAAAAACCAAACAAAAATGTTTTTCCCTTATCCCACTCGGTACGTTTGAATAATTGCAACGAGTGTTTGCCGGGAGATAAAGAAGATGCTAACAGGAATTCATTTCTTACTGTATCAAAATGTTGTACTCCAACGATTTTACCATCCACTATCACATTATAATAATTGGCAGAATCCGATTCTTTACAATCAGCTTTTATTTCAGATCCTTCAAAATTGATGTAAACTGAGGTGCCAGGCCATGACAGTACTGCCGCATCATTGGTATAACCTATCCTTCCTTCATACAGCAATTGTTTATCATTAAATGAAACTTTTACATCTTGCTCCTGCTTGCAGGAAACATGCATCAAAATCATTGCAAAAGAAAAAAAGAAGATTTTTTTAACCGGCAGCATATGTATCAGGTATTTTTTCAACAGGTAAAATAGCATTCTTTTACTGGTAAAAATATCAAGACACAAAAATTACTTTATTTAATTATTGTTCAGCAGTTTCATCATTAAAGTATCAGTGTTGGTAAAAAATGTATCAGCATTATTTGCATTTGCTTGCCTGCCATTGTTAACTTGTGGCATAAATCTATTGGTATGACAACTAAAATAAATAAGATGCCGCTCTGGTTTATGAGCAGGATGATGATGGCATTGGTGATAGTTTGCTGCATGGCCACCACCTGCAAAAAACAATCAACAACTCCTGCACCACCAGCAGACAGTTTTGCTAAAGGTGCAGATGTAGGCTGGCTTACAGAAATGGAAGCAGCAGGCATCAAATTTTATGATAATGCCGGTACACAAACAGAGTGTATAGCACTGTTGAAATCGCTTGGCATGAACAGCATAAGGCTCCGTGTGTGGGTGAACCCTGCTGCCGGCTGGAACAATGCAGCAGATGTAGTTACAAAAGCAGTAAGGGCAAAAAACCTTGGCATGAGATTAATGATAGATTTTCATTACAGTGATGACTGGGCCGACCCAAGCAAACAAACAAAACCGGCTGCATGGGCTGCAATGGATTTTGCTTCATTAAAAACTGCGGTTGCCAACCATACTGCAGATGTGCTTACACAATTAAGAAATGCTGGTGTTATCCCTGAATGGGTGCAGGTGGGCAACGAAACAAATGATGGCATGCTATGGCCTGATGGAAAAGCATCCGCAAGCATGAGCAACTTTACACAACTGGTGAACGCAGGTTATGATGCAACAAAATCTGTTTTTCCTTCTGCCAAAGTAATTGTACATCTTTCAAACGGTTGGGACAACAGTTTGTTTCGCTGGATGTTTGATGGA
>CAZBTD010000089.1:4275-14744 GCA_964494815.1 uncultured Ferruginibacter sp.
TGTACATCTTTCAAACGGTTGGGACAACAGTTTGTTTCGCTGGATGTTTGATGGATTAAATAGCAATAGCGGCAAATACGATGTAATAGGGATGTCACTTTATCCTACATGGGCTGGTACTAACTGGGCTATAGCCAATCAAAACTGTCTTAACAACATGAATGATATGGTGAGCCGCTATAATAAAGAAGTAATGATTGTAGAGGTGGGCATGCCATGGGACAATGCAACTGAATGTAAAAGTTTTTTAACCGATATTATTGCAAAAGCAAAAACGGTGAGCAATAATAAATGCCTCGGTGTTTTATATTGGGAACCGCAATGCTATAACAACTGGAAAGGATACACATTGGGAGCTTTTAATAATAATGGCCGTCCCAGTATTGCACTGGATGCGTTTAAATAATCATCACTTACCAATGCATAATTTTTTTAATGGCCGCAGTTAATTCTGCGGCTATTAATTTATGTTCATCCATGCTGGGGTGATAATCACAACCACTTGTATAACTACGGGAAAAGAAATAGTAATATATTTTTTTATCTCCCTCTTTTTTTATTGCATCGGCAATTGACAGTATTGCTTTTTTCATGAACACAGTAAGTGCTTCGTCTGCCATAGGGCTGGTGAGCAAAACAAAACTAGCTTTAGGATAATAACTTCTTAGTGTTTTTAAAAAGGAAATATAGTTATTACAGAATGTGGCAGAATCCTGCACTCCATCATTTTGTCCTAAACAAACAGTAACAACATCTGGTTGGTATTTTGTAAAATCCCAGCCCACTTCATTGTTACGCATACTTACTTTATCAAACACCTGTGGCATTATAATATCCAAATTGCAGCAACTGTGCATTAAACCAACGCCTGATACAGATGATAAATGATACTGAGCATTAAAAGCCCTTGCAGTGATGGCACCATAACTCATGTATGCATTGTGCTGATCCTGCCAAACACCTTTGCCACAGGGAATGGCTGCCATATCGCTACCAGTACCACAGGTAATGGAGTTGCCAATACATTCAATTTTTCTTTTCGGCTTTGCAGCTGGTTTTACTAATTTTTCACAACGAAAACCCACCAGCTCAAGATAGCCGATATTGGCTTCGGTGTTTTTGCAAACAACAACGATGTGTTTTTTATTTGCCAGGCCTTTGCCAATATTAATGGTATCGGTTTTTGATTTTGTTTGCAACCGTATTGGTTTACCATCCAGCACTATTTCAAGGTAATTATGATTTTTACCCCACAATATTTCATCATTCAGGATAACATCACAATACGTTCCTGTAAAGCTGATGGAAATGTAAACACCCGGTTGCCAAAAACGTGGTGCTGCAGGATTTGTAAAATCAATTCTTCCTGTATATTGTATGTAAGGATGACTGGCAGGAAAGAAGGAGATTTTTTTTGATTGAGCAGATACAGGTATTGAAAAACTGCAGAGCAGAATTACTACCAGTGCAAGTGAGTGACACAACAAAAGACGAAAACAGAATTTTAGCTGGCGCATAAATAAATTCAGAATAAAACTATTGCAAAGGCCAGTCGTCTGTTCTGAAAGGAACAACTGGCAATCCTTCTTTATTAAATAAATTACCGATGCCTGCATTTGTAAATGAAAAACGCACTGCCGCAGGTGCCGCTACATCTTTACTCCAAACAACGAGCACATTTTTTTCAATCTTTGCTTCTGCTGGGTAAAATATCCTGTCGTAGCCAGCTATTTGCAAAGCCATTATTTTTTTATCTGTTGCCATTAAGCCATTTTCAATATTTGCAAAATGAATAAATGCTTTATTCTTTTTTATTTCCATTTGGGTGTACTGCGGATGTTTATGAGGAATCCCTTTTTGATGATATGTTTCCGATAGTGCCCAGTTGGCCAATCTTGCGCCCACATCTTTTTTATTTTTTGGGTGAATATCAGTTGTATCCGTAACCAAATCAGACACCACCACCATACCAACCTTATCATGTTTTGATGCAAGTGTTTGCTGTTCTCTTACAATACTTCCAACAAAGGGTGTACCATAAGCATACGGAGCAATTTGAACATAATAAAAAGGAAATTTCTTTCCCCATGCTTCACGCCATGAATCTATCATTGTAGTAAGCAACATACGGTAGGTAAAAGGCGAAGCTAAATTGCCCTCGCCCTGGTACCAGATAGCGCCTGCAATAGAATAATTTATTACAGGCTTCATCATTGCATTAAAAGTAGCGCCAGGAGTTTTGGGCCACCAATTAAAAGAATCCACTTTTTCATAAGCCTTTCTTAATACGACGCTATTATTAATTTTCTCTGCTGGTGTCCACACTTCGGCGGGTGTGCCACCCCAGCTTGATTGTATAAGGCCGATGGGTACATGCAACTGTGCCTGCAATTTTTTTGTAAAGAAATATGCAACTGCACTAAAAGATTTCAGGCTGCCCGAATCACAAACTGTCCATTCTGCATGAGTATCATCTTGCGGATAATCTGAAGTTGTTTTTGGTATTTGAAAAAAACGAATGCTGTCTTGTTTACCCATATTTAATTCCTGCTGAATATCATTTACACCAACCCAATAATTCCAGTCCATATTACTTTGCCCGCTGCAAAACCACACTTCACCTATCATAACATTCGTGAGCTCTACGCTTTGCCATTGCTGTTTAAATTTAATTGTATATGGCCCCCCTGCAGAAGGCGTCTTAACTTTTAGTTTCCATTTAGCTCCATTATTTACAACAGTGGAATCGGTATGATTATCCCAACTGGTGGTAACAAAAACTTTGTCGGATGCATAACCAAATCCCCAGAGCAAAACGGAATCATTTTGTTGCAGTACCATATTTGAGGAAAGAACTGCAGGCAAGCTTAACTGTCCATAACTATTTGCGTTCAGCAAAAGAATAAAAAAGAAAAAGCCGAGGCTGGATTTACATTTCATAAAGGCGAACAATTTATTTTTTTTGTATCACCAAAAATACGGATGCTCTTGCAGGTATTGATACTTTTATTCCACTGGCAGTGGATGCTGTATAAGGAATAATGGCATCATAGTTTGAAGGGCCGCCAGTTGCTACAGATGGGCCAACGCCATTCACAAATGTTTTTAGTGAAAACTCCCCGTTATCACTACCGCCTGTTAATGTGTACCAATAATAGTTATCTCCTTTTTTAAAATTCACTGTTTTTATTTCTGCTGATTTTGCATTAGAAGACTTATTTACCAATATAACACCTGTTTCGCCAGAAGTAAACGAACTGGCATATGCCACCACATCTGCATCTGTAGAAGTGGAAGCCAGCATCCTGTCGCCACAATACTTTTGAAAAAAATACATGTGGTAAAATGCAGGGCGAGGATTCCATTTTGGAATTCCACCGGGTTCATCACCTATATTAAACATACCATGATCGTTTCCATCGCTCCATCCATTGGCAAGATCCCATCTTGCCGTCATACCAAATTTGCTTTTGATCGCTTCGCCTAATATTATCACCGCATGAAGGCCGTTAACCTGTGACACCTGTTGTTTTGAACCCTGCGACGTTATATTCCACTCACCAAGTATGATTGGCTTTTGTGCTGCACCACCTGTTGTTATTTGTTGTTTCACAAAATCCATCATGGGTTGTGTAACAGATTGAGGTGTTGCCAAAACAGTAGTGGCGGTAGCATTGGTTTGATACGGTGTGTAATAATTATGTACAATATAAAAATCTGGGTAATTAGCGGCGCTACTCATTAAACCATTGTTCCAGTTAGTGGCAGTTGGTGTCCACCATGATTGCGGAGCAGATTCAGACATTACAGCACCGATGTAAATTGTTTTCCCAATTGCTGCCGCAGCTGTACGCATAGAATCTGCAAATACTTTAAAGTGCTGTCCATACAATTGCCCTGATAAATATTCCGGCTGCCCATCCTGGTTGTCTGCTACATTTATTCTGTAGCCAGCTTCCCATTCACCAAAGTTTTCATTTCCAATTTCCCAATACTTTGTTCTTCCATTATCATATCTCACCCAGTCTGCTGCAAGGTGTGCCGCAGCAGCAACAGGATTAGCACTCTTTCCATAACGGGCATACCCATAGTTAACAGTTATCATACCCTGGTTATTTGTTTGCTGCAGCATGCCGTAATAATTGTCTACAGAAAAAGTCCAGCTCTCACTGTTTCTTCCAAACCAAAAACCAGCCGCAACGTTACTACCATTAGCCTGTACAAGGTTGGCTGGTGCATCTGCAGGCGGTGTATTAGGCATGGCATTCCAAAAGAAAACATCACTAATACTTCCACCAGGGAAACGTATGATATGTGGGTGCATTTTTGTGATGTGTCCGAGCAATACCGGTTCAGTTACATATTGCCCCATCCATATATTTGAATTGTTGCCTGCAAAAGAGCGAGGAATTTTCGTAATAACATTACTTCGATCAATATTGATAACAACAGTTGCAGAAGCAGGCGGACTAAAGCTGGCAGAAGATGAAGGCTGGATAAAATTTTTTGGTTGCCAGTCATCAAGAAAAAAACCAATGCTGCTTGCAACAGCAGGATCAACCTGTGGGTTCACCGTGGTTGTATCTGTTGGCGAAGGTGCCGGACCTGTGCCAGATTTTTTGCAGGCGCCCATTATCAATGCAAAAAAAATAAATAATAAAAAGGGCAGGTTACAAATCTTCATATTCCGGTTTTATCAGTTTGAAATTCGTTTTATTAATTCAATGCATGCACGGCTGTTGTGATAAGGGCATTTCCACAAGCCCGCTTTTTCTTTTTTTATAATGGCGCCATCTTCCTGAATACCCCAAATCCACTCGCCTTTTTCATTGTCTTTAATTTTGTTTTTTACAAACTCAAAGCAATTAACTGAGTAATGTAAATATTTTTCTTCCCTGGCTATTTGATAAGCGTTAAAAAAACCAACCATTGCTTCTGCCTGTGGCCACCAATGCTTTTCTTTTATCAATTGATTTTTTGTTGGGTCATACTCATACCAAAGGCCACCATCTTTTACGTCAAGTCCTTCTGCTGCGGCATCAGCCAATGCAATTGACAATTGCCTGTACAGGTTGATGTATTGCTGATGATTTATTACTTCTGCACATTCCTGCAGCAACCACGCCGCTTCAATATCATGTCCAAATGAGATTAAAGACGAACGTACATTCCATTCATCATCCATAAATAAATTGAGGTGATGATTTTGTTTATTAATAATATAACTGTCAAAATACCCAAGCAGGTTTTCAATTTTCTGTTTCAATTCATCATCAGGCCATACTGTATATAAGTTTGCATAGGCTTCAATAATATGCAAATGGGTATTCATTGTTTTTCTTTCATTATCATCCTTATCGCTCAGCCGCAAATCGCCTGAGCTATACCATTCCCTTGTAAAGGCTTCAATATAACCACCATGAACTTTATCAAAACTGTATTGCTCAATTGTGTTATACAAATCTTTTGCAATTATCAAGGCTGTATTATCACTACTTACCCTGTAATATTCCGAAAGCCCGTAAATACAAAAAGCAAGGCCATAAATTTGTTTTTTTCCATCCTTCATTTTCCCTTTTTCATCAACCGACCAGTAAACACCTCCATAGCGATAGTCAATAAAATTGTTTTCAATATAATTGAATGCCCTTTCTGCAAATTTGAGATATTCTTCTTTTGGAGAAAAATTATAAGCAGCTGCAAAAGACCACAATATCCTGCTGTTAAGCACTACTCCCTTTTCTGTTACTGCCGGTTCATTGCTGTTTGATACCGAGCCATAAAAACCGCCATTTTTTTCATCCATCATATGATGCATCCACCAGTCGAGAATCAACCGCAATTCTGTTTCCATTGCAGCCTTATAAGCAGAAATTTGAAATGCCAATTTTTGCATTTATCTTTTTTATTTTTTAGCTGATGGCCTCACCTGCACCATGGCTTCAGAATGATTTTTATCAATAAGGGATGTAAGCGTCTTCACCGTTTCAGCAGATGACAATCCATCGGCTGCGTTATTCATTACATAATCTAAAAGCCTTTCAATTGTAGTAGTAGCCACATGCATCCTTGTATCAGATGAAGCATAATAAATAAACACAGCGCCATCCGGATCTTCAATCCATCCATTACTGAATACCACATTCGACACATCGCCAGTTCTCTCTTCCCCCTCCGGTGCAAGAAAATAACCAGCAGGTTTGTAAATTACTTTGGTTACATCTTTTAAATCAGTCATAAACATATACAGTACATAGCGAAGGCCGGCGGCAGTATTTCTTACACCATGCGCCAGGTGCAGCCAGCCTTTTGATGTTTTTATTGGCGCCGGGCCAAGGCCATTTTTTAACTCATACACAGTATGATATATTTTATGATCTATCACAATCTCTTTATCAATCTTTGCATTTTCTATTGAATCGCTTAGCCCAAAACCAATGCCGCCGCCTTTACCTGCACTTATAAAACTATCCTGTGGTCTTGTATAAAAAGCATATTTGCCATTAACAAATTCAGGGTGCAAAACAACATTGCGTTGCTGTGCAGACGGCGTCACCAAATCACTTAACCTTTCCCAGCTTATTAAGTCCTTTGTCCTGGCAATGGCGCATTGTGCCACGGCTGCAGACTGATCAGTGTCTGGGGCCGAAGGATCTCTTCTTTCTGTACAAAACAAACCATATATCCAGCCATCTTCATGCTGAATTAAACGCATGTCATAAATATTGGTATCTGGTTTTTTTGTTTCCGGCATTTGCAATGGATAATCCCAAAATTTAAAATTATCAATACCATTGGGGCTTTCTGCTACGGCAAAAAATGATTTCCGGTCTGCTGCTTCCACCCTTGCCACCATAATATATTTATCATTCCATTTAATGGCGCCGGCATTCATCACAGCATTGATACCAAATCTTTCCATCAAAAAGGGGTTTGTATCTGCGTTCAAATCATACCGCCAGAATAATGGGGTATGTGCAGCGGTAAGTACGGCATTTTTATAGCGGTCAAACACACCATTGCCATTTGTTAATTTAATGTTTGATTGCTGCAATAATTGCTCATGCTCTTTTTCCAGCCTTGCCAAACGTTCAAAAAAATCTTGCTTCATACAAGTTGAATTATAATGATCAATCTTCAAGTTTATCCCACCAGGTTTTTTTAAGAATGATGATGATGATTGTAAGTATAATAATGGTTACCAATAAAGGGAGTTTCATCCATAGCACTATATACATTGGCAATATCGTCATGCAACATTGTGCTATAATGCCAAGCATTACATTAAACATATCCAGTCCAAATCTTTTGTTTGCTTCAAACGCTGGATTTTCTTTTATTACCATTTCATGTACCGGTTTCCAAAAACCCCATGGGCGCACTGTGCTGTAAAAGGTTTTTAACGTTGCCCCATCAGTCGGTGGTGCCGTGTATGTACCAATTAAGCAGCCTGCAACTGACAGGATGAATAACAGCGGCCACCAATAGAGCGGCAGCTTTTGAGTAATGTATCCATGAGCAAACGCCCAGTCGATAGCATAAGGCATTAACAATGCACCTGCCACACCTACAACCATTCCCCAAAAGAAACCGTTTGCATTAAAACGCCACCAATACCATTTAAGAACATTGGCTGCTATATATCCTCCATATAACCCACCTACTATCCACTGCAAAATTTCATTTACATCTTTTGCAAAAAAACCAAGCACAATACCAACTGCAACTACTACAACACCTGTTATATAATTCATGCTCATCACCTTTTTGGTGGAAGCCGCAGGATTTACATACTTAAGATAAATATCATTTACTATGTAAGCCTGTGCTGCATTTAAAGTGCCAGAAAACGTTCCCATAAAAGCACCTAATAATCCTGTAAGCACCAAACCAAGAATACCAACCGGCAAAAAATTATTGATAGTTGCAGGTAATATTTTTTCAAAATCAATGCCTCCTGTTCCATTACTTAAATTGAGCTGATTGTAATACAATAAACCCAGTACCGTAAGCCCAATCACCATTGAATAGCGAACGGGCAACAGTACAATAGAAACAAAACCTGTCATCTTGCTTGCTTCTTTTGGCGATCGGGTGGAAAGTATTTTTTGCATATCATAATTTGGCGCCGGCCCTGCTGATGCAGCAAATACCCCCTTGAATAACATCATCATAAAAAACAAACCAAATAAACTGTAGCCATCTTCTGATATTTTTTTATTGGCGTCAGCAGCAATTTTGCCCCAGTCAAGATTAAGACTGCTTCCAAAGAAAGGGTCACTCCATCCTTCAGGCACATTCATGGTTTTTCCTTTTAAATGCATCATTGCAATTACTGCAATCGCTATGCATCCAATTGTCATGATAGCATATTTGATCAAATCGCCCAGCACAATACTATGCATACCACCAAGTATGGAATAGAACATTGCAAAGAGTGTAAATATGATTCCATAAAAATGTGCTGCATATTGTGGAGCAATTTCAAACGGCAGGTACCCTTTTACCATTTCCCATGGAATAAAAATTTCAATGAACTTACCAAGGCCTATAAAACCATATGCTAAAAAGCCAAGGCAACCAATCAAAGCAAAAGCCACTACAATGCTGTGTGATCCTTTGATACCTTTTCCGGCAGAACCAAATCTTGTAGTCAGCCATTCTGCACCTGTGTTTGCATTCGACCTTCGCAACCACTTTGACAAATACATCATGTTAAATACCTGGTTAAACACAGGCCACAGCCACGGTATCCAGATACTCTTTAATCCATACACAAAACACAATGACACCATCCACATAGTACCGCTTATATCAAACATATCCGAAGCATCGCTCATGCCCAGCATATACCAGGGAAGCTTCTTCCCTCCCATCAGGTAACTCTCTTTATTTTGTCTTGCTTTTTTTCTTAAATACCAGCCAATCAAAACCATTGAAGCCAGGTACAAAACAATTATGCTGATGTCTATTAACTGTAGTTTCATTTTTAGCTATTAGCTTACACTGCTGCTGTATCCCAAATATAACTTTCCCTTTATTATTATATCAATACAGCTTATCGTGTAAGAAAAACCGGTTCATAACAAACAGTTCGTTTGAAATGAACCGGCAAAGACCAAAACGTGTGCTTATAAAAAAATCGTTTCCCTAAAATCCTTTACACCGGTTTAATTCAAGCCCATATCATCCACATAAATTGTATAATCTGTGCCCGTAAACTCCTGCAGCCAGATGGCAGTTAATGATGATGCCGAAGTAATATTAGAAATAGAAATTGCGTAATCATTCCACTGTCCTTCGGTACCTAGTGTTAATTCATAGCCACCAGATTCATTAAATACAATTTTTATTTTTTTGCCTGTTGTACCCGGGCCGCCATAAATTGAAATCTTAAATGTTGTGTAAGCCCCAAAAGGAATGTTTGCGCCTCCTAATTGCAATGGAGAACCCCAGCCACCTGAATAATCGATTTTGCAAGAGAACGATCCATTGTGTACAGGAGATGTGTTGGCTAAATCTTTATTACCACCCCAGCCACCACCTAACCAACCGTTCCAGTTGCCAGACAATGCTTCATCATAAATTGGAAACGCAAGGCCTGCAACTAAAATGGTTAATGCTGTGCTGCTTGTAGCCGACCCATCAGGTGTAACAACTGTAACTGTGCCTGAAGATGCTCCGGCAGGAACAGTAAATGTTAATTCTGCAGCACTCACAACAGAATAAGTGACAGGTGCAGTACCTAGCTTAACCTGTGTAGCGCCGGTAAACCTGGCACCAGTAACCGTTATTACATCCCCTGCTACCGCACTTGCAGGTGCAATTGAAAATATTTGTGGAGCAATGTTTACATTAAATGGAGCAGTAGCCATACCACCCGTTGAAGCAGCTGTAACAGTAATCAACTGATCGCCGCCGGCAGCAGATGCAGGAATGTTTACAAGTATCTTAGTTTTTGTAGCTGTGAAGCTTGCAGCAGCAACATCACCAAATTTTACTTCGCTTACGATATCAAGGTTTACACCGTTTATAGTAACCTGGTCACCTGGGAATCCAGTAGTAGGAAGGACGCTTGCAATTTCAGGTTTTAGCAACACTTTAAACGGTGCTGCATTGTAGCCTGCGCCATCAGCATAATACACTTGCACAAATACTTTTCCCGAATCCATAGCAGGCACCTGCACCATAAGTGAAGTATCTGTAACAGAAGCCAAATCAAAACTTGCAGCATCAACAGTACCAAACTTAACGGCGGTAACGCTTTTTAAATTCTCACCTTTTACGAGAACACTTACACCCGGCACACCGCTACCGGGTGCAACAGAAATTATTTTTGGCAATGTCTGCCCAGGGTATACATCTTTCTTTTTACAACTCATTTGCACATTGCTCAGCACAATTAATGCAAGTGCAGGTAAAAAAATGTTTCTAAATAATTTATACATATACATTTAATTTGGTAGTTG
>CAZBTD010000090.1:0-14731 GCA_964494815.1 uncultured Ferruginibacter sp.
TGATTGTACGGATAGCTTCAGAAGAAACTTTTAAAGTAATCCATTTGTCTTCTTCCGCAAAGAAGTAACGTTTGGTTTGGAGGTTTGGTAAAAACCTGCGTTTTGTCTTGATATTTGAGTGCGACACTTTGTTACCTGTAATGGGCTTCTTTCCGGTCACCTGACATACTCTTGCCATAATGCTAAAATTTTGGACGGCGAAGGTAAGTAAACATTTGAGATTTCAAGGAATGATGCAGAACTTTTTTTCCTTTTGTGGGCAAATTAATCTAATTATTCCGGCTTTATTGCCCTCATTGCTGAAAAAGCCCTGCTACGGCCATACCAAACCCTTGCGGTTTGCAGTGCTACTGCCAAAATAATAAGCCCTACACCAAGATAAAACTGATAGTTAAGGTCTTTATTTTCCCTGAAAAGGATAAAAGCCAGGATGATGCCGTAAACAGGCTCAAGATTATAAGCCAGGTTGCAGGTAAAAGGTGATAGCGTTTTGAGCGCATTAAGTTGCAGACCGAAGCAATACACAGTACAAACCCATGACAGTAATAAAAGCCACAGCCAGTCATAAGCAGAGGGGAGGTAATAACCTGCAGGAAAAGCCTGCAAATAGAAAGGTATTATGAATGTAAGTACCAAAAAGCCGCCGGCCATCTCATATACAGTAAGCGTTTCGGGGTTGTGTTTTATTAATAACCTTTTATTAAAAACAGGGAACAGAGAGCTGCCAATGGCTGATATAATTCCAAAAATAATCCCCAGCTTGTATTGTGGGTGAAAATCGAAAATGATATAAATACCAATGATTGCAACAAACCCTAAAAATATTTCAATAAAAGAAACTCTTCTGCGGTTAATAAGCGGATCGAAAAAAGCAGTGAAAAAACCCGATCCCGAAATACAAACCACGGCTATAGAAACATTGCCATATTTTACGCTGCCATAGAATGTAACCCAGTGAATTGCTATAACGGCACCAACCAAAAAAACAGCAACAGCATCCTTTAATGGCAGTTGTACCAATTGCTTTTTAAAATATAAAATGGCCGCCAGTGTTACCACAGTAAGCAACATCCTGTACCAAACAAGCACGCCTTCATTTAAACCAATCAGTTTACCCAATATAGCCGTAAAGCCGGCTAGAAAAACAGCAATATGGAGTTGGAGTAAAGCCCTTTTCATTTTGCCAAAGATAAACGGATTTATGAGGGGTATAAAAAAGCCATCCGTAAGCTTACGGATGGCTTTTTTTATTAACAAGCTGAATTAAGCTTTTTTAGCCAGCGCAGGTTTTGCTGCAGGTTTTGTTTCAGATGTGCTGATGATTTCAGCTTCACCCAATGGTTTGTCTTTAGCAAAGTCAACCAGTATTGGTGATGCCACAAAGATAGATGAGTAAGTACCTGTGATAACACCAATCAACATAGCGAATGCAAAACCTCTTGTAACCTCACCACCAAAGATGAAGAGGATAAGGATAGTTAAGAATACCGTTAATGATGTCATAATGGTACGGCTCAATGTATCGTTGATAGCCCTGTTGATTACATTCTCTTTATCCTCTGCCTTAGTGCCTTTGCTGTATTCACGGATACGGTCAAATACAATTACCGTATCGTTCATACTAAAACCTATCACCGTAAGTACGGCAGCAATAAAGTGCTGGTCTATTTCTAATGGGAAAGGCACAATGTTTTTAAAGAAGGAGAATACTGCCAGCGTAATGAATACGTCATGCAGCAATGCCACAATAGTTCCAAATGAATACCTCCAGTCACGGAAACGAAGGAGGATGTAAATGAAAATGATAAGGATAGAGAAGATAGTAGCCTTAACAGCGCCTTTCTTTAAATCTTCAGAAATGGTAGGCTGTACTGTTTGTGAGCTTTGAATATAGCTTGATGCAAAATCGCTGTAAGATAAATTTGCAGGCAATACTTTCTTTAAGCCTTCAAACAATTTTTGCTGTACCAGTGCATCTGCATTGTCCTGGCCTTTTAAGTAAGCCGTAGTAACATTCAGGTGCTTTTTGTCTTCTACGTTTTTAATTACAGGGTTGTCACCATCCAATGCTTTTTTAAGATCATCTCTTACCTGGTCGCCTGATACAGCATTGTCAAATTTAATGGTGTAGCTACGGCCGCCTTTAAATTCTACTCCTTCGTGGAAACCATTAAAGAAAGAACCTACACCCAGCAATAACACTACTACTGAAATTCCGTACGCCACTTTCCTGTATTTGGTAAAAGGGAAACTGGCATGTTTAAATATCTTTTTAGATAGTGCGGTAAAGTAATTGAAGTGGCGGTTTTTGTTAGTCCAGAAATCAGTAATAAGCCTTGATACAAGGATACCGCAGAAAAGGCTCAGTACGATACCCAGCATCTGCGTTGTAGCAAAACCAAGCACGGGGCCCAAACCAAAATAGAATAAAATAGCCGCTGTTAAGAAAGTAGTAACGTGTGCGTCAATTACCGGCGCTAATGAACGCTTATAACCATCATTTACCGCAGCCTGGTAACTTTTACCTTTAGTCAGCTCTTCTTTTATTCTTTCAAAAATAATTACGTTGGTATCTACCGCAAGGCCTACTGTAAGTACAAGACCGGCAATACCGGCTGCTGTTAATGTAAAACCCATGGCTGTTAAAACCCCAATTGTAAACAGCAGGTTCAATATCAAAGAAATATTAGCAACCCAGCCACCAGTGTTGTAATACACCAGCATTAATGCAAAGATTACAAGGAAAGAAATGCCGAAAGCCATCAAGCCTCCGTTTCTTGCTGATTCTCCAATAGTAGCGCTTACTGTTTGGTCGGCCACAATTTTTGCAGGGGCGTTTACTTTGCCACTTTTTAAAATTTTGGCTAAGTCATCAGCCTGCTGTACTGTAAAGCTGCCGGATATTTCTGAGTTGCCGCCATCTATTTGCCCATTTACATTAGGGGCAGAATAAACAACATCATCTAATACTATTGCAATTGGTTTACCAACATTATCGCCTGTAAGCCTCGACCATGTTTTAGAACCTTGCGGAGTCATCAGCATTTTAATAGATGGTCTTCCACGGTCGTCATATCCCTGCCCGGCTTCTTCCACACCATCGCCCTCTAATTTTGCTTTATCACTGCCAGCTACTGTTTTAATAGCATACAATGGATAATAACGATCGCCTGTTTTTTCAACCTTTTCTTCAGCGCCCAACAAAAACTTCATATCGGCAGGAAATACATTTTTTACCATATCAATAGCCATATAGCTATTAAATGTCCCGGTGTCTTTTAATGCAATACTGCCAATTGAAGGAGCATATACTTCTTTACCAGTTTTAGGGTCTTGTTGTGGTTGAATTGGATTGATAATCCTTAAAAAAGCATTTTTATTTAATGAAGCCTTAGCTGTATCACCGCCGCTAACATAAGTGGTAACTGCGTCATCAGCCGACTTTAAAGAAGTAGCCAGTTCGCCAATATTATACACTTCCCAAAACTGCAGGTTAGCGCTTGCCTGTAAAATATTCTTAACCCTTTCTTTATTGGTAATACCAGCCAGTTCTACTTGTATAATGCCTTTGTTTTTATCAAGGTTGATATTGGGTTGTGCAAGTCCAAACTTATCAATACGTTTTGAAAGTATTTTATAGGTTTCTTCAATTGCGCCTTGTGCTACTGTATTTATTTTAGCAATCACTTCTGCATCGCTGTCCTGTGGTTTTATATTGCCGCTTGCTTTAGCAAAAATGCCAGCGAGCCTTACACCGGGGTTTTGTTGTGTGTAAGCATCTTTAAACAAAGTGATGTAATCTGTTTTATTAGTAATCCTTTGTACAGTGGCAGTTTGTAAAGCCTTTAACAAAGCAGGATCTTTTGGATTGTTGCTCATTGACTTTAGTAAACTCTCAAGGCTTACATCCATTGTAACGCTCATGCCGCCTTGCAGGTCGAGGCCGAGGTTAAGTTCATTCTCTTTACACTTTTGGTAAGTAGAACCCAAAACAGGATAGATGCTTTTGTCCCTTGTACTATCAAGGATATGCTGCATCCTGCTTTTAACCAATAAAGCAAAATCTTCGCTTTTTGTATTTACAGATGGATACTGGGATTTTACGATCCTCTCAGCCTGCGTTTTTACCTTGCCTTCATAGCTGCGTACAACCCATGTGTAACTCAGCTCCCAAAGAGAGATAACAATTAACGCAATGGCGAAGAACCACACCAAGCCTTTCAGTTTCATAATAGTTGCTTTTAAATAGCTTTTTATTAATTTTTTAAGAAGTTGGCAAAGATAGGGGAAAAACCCATTGAAGATTAAGGCTGGTAGATTTTAGAATTTTCCCCATTTTGCAGCCCAAATTCCGCTTATGACAATAAGAAAAAGTATCCATTTCTATACCCTTTTTGCAATCGTTTTATCAATGCAGTTTAGAGTTTTGGGCCAGGCTGTAGGTGTTGTAAAAAGCACTGCCGCAGACAGTACCCGGACGGATGTTTTTTTAGAAAACCTGTTAAAGCAGTATCCACAATACTTCGATAAAATTCTTATTAAACGGGATACTTATAATGTGCAGTTTATTTACACAAAAATCGACAGGGGCGCCAATGGTATAGCTGGGTTAAAACAGTTTTATTTCAATGTAAACCCAAAAAAGTATTTCTATCCCGTAGCTGGCGTGATGTTGCCAACTGCTGTGCTTACGTTTCAAAAACTGGGCGAGTTAAAACAATACAGCATTGATAAAAATACAACCATGCTTACAGAAAAAGCATATAGTGGGCAAACGGCTGTATATAACGATCCTACTGCACCTGATGGTAAGCCCAGCATTGTACAATACCTTAAAAAAATGCTGATGACCGGCGATGTGTATGCTTACAACAGGCTGTATGAATTTTTGGGCCAACAGTATTTGAATGGCGAATTGCATAAAAGGAATTATACCGGCGTACAAATTACTGAGCGTCTTGCTGTGCAATTAACAGAAGATGAAAACCGGCACACAAACCCAGTTACATTTTTGGCGCCTGGCAACAAAGTCCTTTATCAGCAGCCAATGCAATTCAACACAACAGCCTTTACAGTTAAAAATGATTTACCTGGGAAAGAAGATTTTTCAAAAGGGAATAAAATGGTTCTGGAAGATTTACATAGTATGTTAATCAGTCTTGTTTTTCCTAATAAGGTCACATCATCCCAGCGGTTTTTAATAAATGATGAGGATAAAAAATTTATTTTGAAATACATGAGCCAGTTGGCTGGTGAAAGCAACAATCCTCCATATAGCGATGATGTAATGTATGCAGGTGCTTATAACAAATACCTGTTGTATGGCTGCCTCAGGGATACAGTGCCCGGCAGCATTCGTGTTTTCAATGTAGCAGGTGAGTACAAAGGGCAGATATTGGATGCCGCTTATATTGTTGACTTTGATAAGAAGATTGAATTTTTTCTTTCTGCAATAATTTCTGTCGATAATAAAAACGATATTAAAACCATAGGTTTACCTTTTATGAAAAACCTTGGCCAGGTGATATATGAATATGAAACAAAAAGAGAGAAAAGGATAGAGCCGGATTTAAGTGAGGTGAAAGTTGAGTATGATGGGAGATAATCTTTTGTCTTTCTCGATAATATTCTTCTTGAGCACAGCTTCCTTTTATTCCCTCAACTGCCTTATTTTTACCGCCTAAAAATCAACTGCTATGTCATACAACTTACTTAAAGGGAAAAAAGGAATAATCTTTGGCGCTTTAGATGAAAAATCAATTGCATGGAGAACAGCATTGCGTTGCCACGAAGAAGGGGCACAAATTTTACTTACCAATGCACCTGTGGCTATGAGGATGGGTGAAATTAATAAACTGGCCGAAGCGGTAAATGCACCGGTAATTCCTTGCGATGTAAGCAGTAATGATGATGTAACAAATCTTATCGCCAAAGCAAAAGAACATTTTGGCGGTGGTGTCGATTTTATTTTGCATTCTATTGGCATGAGTATTAATGTTCGTAAAGGCATTCATTACACAGAAAATAATTATGAGTTCTCACACAAAGGCCTGGATATTTCTGCCTTAAGCCTGCACAGGGTATTGGCTGCTGCAATGAAAGCAGACGCTATTAATGAATGGGGGTCTGTAGTAGCGTTAAGTTACATCGCTGCACAGCGTGTTTTTCCCGATTATAACGATATGGCTGATAACAAAGCAATGCTCGAAAGCATCACCCGTAATTTTGGTTATCAATACGGTGTAAAAAAACACGTACGTGTTAATACCATTTCTCAATCGCCAACAAAAACAACTGCTGGCAGTGGCGTAAAAGGTTTTGATGGATTTATAAATTATGCTGAAAAAATGAGCCCACTGGGAAATGCTACTGCTGATCAGTGCGCTGATTATATTGTTTCGCTGTTCAGCGATCTTACAAAAATGGTTACCATGCAGAATCTGTTTCACGATGGTGGGTTTTCATTTACAGGGGTTACGCAGGCTGTAATTGAGCAAATGGAAAAATAATTTTTTAAATTGTACTGTAAAGGCCCGGTGTCAATACCGGGCCTTTTACTTTTTTAATGCTTTGCCATACACTTCCAGGCAGCGCTTTCTTGCAAACTCATGATCTACTATTGGCTTAGGATATTCAAAGCTTTCCAGCTCAGGAATCCATTGACGGATGTATTTTAAATCCTTGTCAAACTTTTCTGTTTGCAGCCTTGGATTAAAAATGCGGAAGTAAGGCGCTGCGTCACAACCGCTGCCGGCTGCCCATTGCCAGCCACCATTATTAGCTGCCAAATCAAAGTCTAATAGTTTTTTTGCAAAGTAAGCCTCACCAAGCCGCCAGTCGAGTAATAAATGCTTGGTAAGAAAAGATGCCACAACCATACGTACACGGTTGTGCATATAGCCTGTTGCATTCAATTCTCTCATGCCTGCATCCACAATAGGATAGCCCGTTTGCCCATTGCACCATTTTTCAAATTCGCCATTATCTCTTCTCCATTCAATAAAATCATATTCGGCTTTAAATGCCTTACCCCTGCCCACCTGCGGAAAATGCCAGAGGATGTTGTGATAAAAATCACGCCATATCAGTTCATTCAAATATGTTTCTGATAAATCTTTTGCCCGGGCTGCAATCTCTCTTATACTAATAGTGCCAAAGCGTAAATGAACACCCAGTTTTGAAGTGCCATTAATGGAAGGGTAATCCCGTTGCTGTCCATACTTACTCACCAGTTCTTCATTTAATTGCTTTGATGGAAAAGCAATATCAACTGATTTAAAACCGATTGATGCAAGCGACGGTATTTTCTTTTCTGCCTGTTTAAAAAAAAGATTAAAATATTTTTTGTTGGGGTAGGGTTTCAGGTGAAAACCGGTAAGCACCGCTTTCCACTTGCGACTGTACGGTGTAAAAACGGTGTAAGGTTTGCCATCATCTTTCAGTACTTCATTTTTTTCAAGTAGCACCTGGTCTTTATATGTTTCTAATACAGCGCCTTGTTCCTTCAATAAATCTGAAATCAGCTTTTCCCTTTCTAAAGCATAGGGTTCATAATCATGATTAGTAAACACTGTGTTGATGGAATATTTTTTCAGCAATTTTTTATACACCTCAGCCGGTGTGCCATAATATACCTCCAGTGTGCTGCCCATTTGCAGCAGTTGTTGCTGCATTTCTCCCAGTGCAGCATGTATAAACTCCACCCGCCGGTCTTCTTTATCGTCCAGCTCATTTAATATATTACTGTCAAAAATAAATACAGGCACTACAGGAAGTTTGCTTTTAAGGGCATGGTATAGTCCGGCATTATCATGCAGCCTTAAATCCCTTCTAAACCAAAATATATTTACAGTCTCCATTGCTGTTGGTGAATAATTAATTGTGTTAGCAAATCGCCCAGACCATATACTGTTCAATCTCTCAATCTAAATCTATTGTGGCCCCTAACAATCATTTCACCCAATAGTTGAAATAAGAAGCAAATAAATTTTTTGTGCAGTTTGATGGCTGAATTTTTTATCACCAATCTGTTGTACCCAGCGTATGTTGTAAATGCTGTTGCTTAAAAACATTTCATCAGCGTTTAATACATCGTCAATACTTATCGATGTTTCAATAATTGTAAAGCCATGCTCCTTCAATGTATTTATTATTTGTTGCCTCATTATCCCTGCCACACACCCCTCTGTAAGGGCAGGAGTTATTACTTCCTTGTTTTTTATCAAAAATATATTAGCAATAGTGCTGTCGCAAATTTTTCCATAACTGTTAAGCAGCAAAGCATCATTCCATTTTTCTTTTTTTGCATACAAGGCAGCCATAGCATAAGGCAGGTAGTTGTTGTGCTTTAAATTACTCAACACATCAATGCTTTTTTTAGCCGCTTCATACACACCCACTACCAATCCATTGTTGTTCCATTCGCCATTAACTGTTGGCAATTCCCACGATTGTATAATGTAATTAGGAAAATTATTCACAGCATCATACAAGCCACCATCACCCCTTATCAATTGCAGCCTTATCCTTGCGGCTTTAGTATGATTATTTTTTTGTGCTAGCTGCACAATCTCCTCTGTAATTTTTTCAGGTTCAAAATGTTTCGGAATATCAAAGCCAAGCACCATCATCCCTTTCCACAACCGGGCAAAATGTTCATCACAAAATTGCAAACTGCCGTTCAGCAGTTTCATTGTTTCAAAAATGCCATCACCATACCGCAGCCCACGGTTATCAGCACCAATTATTGCCGCACCCTCTTTAAATATTTTTCCATTAAAATTAAAATATCCCATGCGTCAAAGGTAAACGGTTATAGTAATTGATGAAGGATGTACCAGTGCCTTATGCTGCATCAGGATTGCCAACCTTATAATACTTTATAATTTAAAAAATAATTACCCTCTTTAAAAGCCACATCACTTCTATACTCTTAAAAAAGTTGGCAACCCTATCTCCGCTATCAGCCGCTGGCAGATAAAATCCGTGTTTATCCGTGAAACCTGTGGTTAATCCTTATATATAAATCTTTGGTCAAATTAATAAAACATAAATCCCTTTCCTGGACACATAAAAAAAAGTCCCACCACCAGGGCAGGACTCCATTAAAAAATCAATTCAAATTATTTCGCATCCTCACTCAGCAGGTTATTCTTTACAGCATATAAAATTAATCCCGCTGTACTCTTAGCACCCGTTTTTACCTTCAGTTTATCCCTTATCGCCTCTACCGTACGGGGGCTCAGTTCTACAATATCAGCAATTTCCTTGGTGCTCTTTTCCTCACACATCAATTTCAATATCAGCACTTCTTTATCACTCAGGTTAGCCTCGGCCTGAAGCATTTTTTGTGGAGTAATCGCTTGCTTGGTTTTCAAATTCGTCAGCAGGGCTTTATTAGTAAGCGCATTAAAAAAATACTCCTGTTCATAGCAGGTTTTAATAGCCTCATATATCACTTCGCTGTCGCTGGTTTTACTCAGGTAGCTGTTAGCACCCAGTTCCATCAGTTTGGTAATCATACTGTGGTCGTCCATCATGGTAAGCATAATAACTTTTATGTGAGGCCAGTTCTTTTTTATTTCCGGCAAAGCGCCAATGCCATCCATTACAGGCATTTGTATATCCAGTAATATCACATCCGGCTGTATCATCTTCAGCATATTCAGCAGGTGCATGCCATTATCAGCTTCCGCAATCACTTTCACGTCTTTCTTAACGCTCAGTGCACTTTTTACGCCGGCCCTGTACAGTACATGATCGTCTGTAATAAGCACTTTAATGGGTTCTGTAAGGTTCTCCATTGGTTTATTTTTTGGGGTTTATCATGGGCACTTTATTAAAAACGACAGACTGCAAATTGCAGATATTTTTTTCATTTATTTTGGTAAATCTACGTTTTCTTTTCACATGTGGAAATTACGGCCTCCGTTTTTCATCCTCTATGTATATCATACGCAATTCAAACACTTTCAGATTACTGCCGCCCATTTTTAATATTTACGCTACTGCTACTGCCATTCATTCCGCCGCTACACATAACGAAGCATTACAGTGGTATAGTATTTTATGCAGAAAAAAATAGTAAAAGTCCGAGCCGGATGTACAGATAGTACTTTAAAACAAAATGCACAGCCCTTTCAAGTGGTGCAAAGTGGAATCATAAATGCTTTCAGGGTGTGTATTTTTTAAATAATCCCTCCGTAACGAACGTATGAATCCAATAGGTGTAATTAAAAAGGGAAAACACATTTTTTCGGGACTTTCCCGGTAATTTAATTGCAATACTTATTGGTTTTTCAGAGTATAGTTAAAGGTGAACTGGTAAACAGGGAAAAATAGGCTATTTCGGCTTTTTAATATATCGGTAAAAAATAGCTTTGATATTAATGAGGCCGTTAATCTCTACACCAAAGCCAATTGAATAGTCATGATAAAGTCCGTTGGTTTCTCTCCGTCATGGCTCGTGACTCACGAGCCATCATCTGTGTCATTCTTCCCGCCAAGGTTCCTGCCTTTACGAACCTTATCTGTGTCCATCCATTTTCTGTGTTAATCCGTGTCACCTGTGGCAAAAAAAACATTTCTGCTCATTCTATCAAAACATCCCTGTGGTCAACAATTACCAGGAAAACCTTTTTGAAAAATCCGGTGTATGCAGGAGGGTAGGGCTGGCTGTATATGCTATTAAAAATGGTATTGTTAGCTTTTAAGAGAATCCTATCTGCTTCTCGTTTTAATGTTTTGTGAACTATATAGTAAAAATTCTAAAAGAGCCAAACGAGGGACAGCCAATGGGAAACAAGCAACGAGAAACAACAATCAGATATTGAGCAAAAAGAAATCAATCTATCAATTTATTCCTCATCCCATACATTATTAATCCGCCAATAGTTTTGGCATTCACTTTCATCTTCATATTCTGGCGTATGGTTTCAATAGTACGGGGGCTTAAAAAAATGATTTTGGATATTTCCTCTGTGGTCTTGTCTTCGCTAAGCAGTTTTAAAATTTTAAGTTCCTTTTCATTAAAGTTAACCACTGCAGCGTTGCCATAGTGCTGCCGAACACTCTTGCGCTGCATTAGCTTACCCATTACAGCCTTGTTCACTAGGTCGTTAAAATAAAAATCATCATTCATACAGGTGAGGATCGCATTGTATATCTCTTCCGGGTCGGTAGTTTTAGTAAGGTAGGCATTGGCACCCATTTCCATCATCTTGCTAATCATCTGCTGGTCGTCGTACATGGTAAGCACAATTATTTTTACTTCCTCGTATTCTTTACGCAATATTTCAATGGCATTAATGCCATCAATTTCCGGCATACGGATGTCCATCAGCAGTACGTCCGGCCTTTTAATCGTCATCTTGTGCATCAGGTCTTTACCATCCTGCGCCTCCCATAGCATTTTCAGGTTTTCCTTGCCCGAAAGCGCCATTTTAATGCCATCCCTGAAAATTTTATGATCGTCGGCAATTGCAATTTTTATAAGGTATTCAGCAGAATTATTCATTTCTTCTTCGGCTTGTTGTTTTGGCATTTTTGCAGGTTTAAAATTAGTTATTAATGGTTAGCAATATAAAAGCGCTGCTTTATTAGTTTTCAACAAATCCACATTAAAGGCGACAGCTTTTAAAAAGCTGTCGCCTTTAATGTCCTCACGTAAAATTACCTGGTAGTTATACGTGAGTTTTTAATATAAAATACCACTGCCCCGGTAATTACTGTGGCAGTAAAATCGGGTATTACTGCTGATTTTTAAAATACCTAGCCACACTAATTTTACATTGTTGGCCGGCACCAAAAAGATTACAGATAGTTTCGTAAAATCGTCTTCCAATCCCGTTAAAAGCCAATGCATAAAGAACCACAAAAAGTTTTTTCTGCTTCACAAAAAAGTGCCGGCCAACATAAGTTTTACAATCCCTTTATCCCCTGCTGCCGCTACCGCTATACGGTAGGCCAATAACACACCCGCCTTAATTATTTGTACCGGAAATTCTACAGCCTGTTCTTTTTTCGTAACATTACGATAGTAAAGTTCCTGCAAAGTAAATAGTAAATTTACTATATTTACAAAGTATTTTTACCTGATTTTGAGGTTGAGATATTCCCTTTTTTGGGCTGAAACCCTTTGTAGTATTGGTTTTCGCCAGTTTTAAAAGAGCTTTTAATTCGATACCCATTGTTTAAACAGTGGTTTATAGCCAAGTTTGATGTACGAAACTATCTGTAAACCTCTAAACTTTTTGAAATTATGTGGAATCTGTAAAAACAAGTAAATTTTGATTTTGCGAAAGCGTTGGTTATTTTTGATAAAACTAACACCATCTGCAAATCTTAATTTATATTACTTACCTAGCTGAACTACTACCCTTTATTCTGTCTTTGGTCTTCTACAAAAAGATTAAAACGGCAGAATTAAGGGTGTTTTTCTTTTATACAGCTGTATTTGCGCTTTTTATCCTCCTCAATCTTTTTTTCAAATTCTATCTTAAAGACCCTTATCATCAGTTATTAAGTAACCGTATTTTCTTGGTATGTGAGTTTACTTTTCTCTCACTTTACTTTTATTATACACTTGTAGGTAAAATAAAAAGATTGGTATTGCCGGCAGCGGTTCTGTGTTTTATTATCCACTCCCTTTACGATTTTTATTCAAGCAAGCCTGGAGAGTTTTCTTTTATGCCACTTGTTGCAGAGTGTTTTTTCTTCATTTTAGTGATTGTATATTTTATGTATGAAAAAATACAATACAGTATATCAAGCCCAATTTATCATTTGCCAAGTTTTTGGGTTTCAGTTGCGTTTTTAATTTACTTCTCAGGTAATTTTTTCCTGTTTCTTTTTTCAAAGTCGATGTTTAAAAATCCTGATTTCAGGATACAATACACTTTAATTTATAGTACAGTTACAATAATGAAAAATATTTTTCTGTGTACAGCTATCATTACCAATTCAAACCTTGTTGATAATGATAATAAGGCAAACAGGAAAATAGATGTGGATTTAGATACTTTTAATCAATTAACGAACCCACTAACCCATAACAGCAAATGATTTTTTTACAGGCAACAACAGGTGCAAATTATATAATGCTTTTCGGTACACTTGGTATGGTGAGCCTTACCCTTGGTATTGTATTCTTTGTCATCTTTCACCAGCGCAAGGTTACCAGGTTCAATATGGACCTGAAAAAGATGGAAGAAGAAAAACAGCAGGCGTTGCTCAATGCTTCTATCAAATTTCAGGAGGAGGAGCGTAACCGTATTGCTGCCGACCTGCATGATGATGTGGGTCCATTACTGGCCACTGCCCGCCTGTACCTGAATGAGAATATCATTAACCAGGAACCTGCGGCACAGTTACAATCTATCTTTAGCGCCAAGCAAATAATAGATGACGCTATCCAGCTTATCAGGAATATTAGCCATAGTATGATGCCACCCACGCTTAAAAACTTTGGTTTGGAAAGCGCCCTCAGCGACTTGTTTCAAAAAATTAATGGCAGCGGCAACCTGAATGCCAGCGTTCGTTTTCATGATTACCGCACCCGGCTTAAGCTGGAGCAGGAACTACACGTATTCAGGGTAGTGCAGGAATTAGTAAACAATATTATGAAGCATAGCAATGCAGGCTTTATACACCTTACACAAAATGCCAATGCTACACACAGTTATTTCCGTCTTCATCATGATGGGCAGGGCATTATTCAAACCGAATTTGACCGGCTTAACCATACATCTGGCGGACTGGGATTAAAAAATATTGCCAGCCGTGTAAAAGTGCTTAACGGAAGGATACAATTTGAAATAGACCCAAGTCACACTTATTATAAGGTAACTATTGAAGTACCTAAAGAAGCAAATTTTTAAGACGGCATGATGATATATGGGGCATTCACTTTGATACTTCGGTTGTAAAAATATAAACCCCACCAATCTGGTAGGATAAAAAATTTGGCAGTGTATTGAAAATACATTTATTTTTGTGCCTCCTAACAAATGAATTGTAAGAAGTGAAACAAAACAGTTTACATATTAACACTAACAGCAGAACAGCAAGTACTGCCTGCGTTGTTGTAAATATACCTTCTAACAGCCCACGACGCCGTCCTCGATGCTGATAGGCCGAGCAATCCCTGAATTGCCCCTGTCAGTGAAAAAGCCCCAGGACACTCTAACAAGTTTTCTTAATTACAAGACAATTATTTTTTCCAGTGGAAACGAATAATATCATTATACGGGTAGCCAATATTGGCGACCTGCACTACTCAAAGAACATTACAGACGAAATGGAAGCCTCTGCGAAAGCAAGAGGTACTGGCATTGCCAAGCGTACGCCTGATTACGTAGAGAAAAAAATGCTGGAAGGCAAAGCGGTAATCGCTGTAACAGATAAAGGCACATGGGTTGGCTTTTGCTATATAGAAGCATGGGGACATGGTAAGTTTGTAGCTAACAGCGGCCTGATTGTGGCGCCAGATTTCAGGAAGAGCGGCGTGGCTAAACAAATCAAGAAGAGGATTTTTGATTTGTCGAGGGAGATGTATCCTGAGTCGAAAATCTTTGGCCTTACAACAGGGCTTGCCGTGATGAAGATAAATTCTGAACTCGGTTATGAACCTGTGACTTATTCTGAGCTCACAGATGATGAAGAGTTTTGGGCTGGCTGTAAAAGCTGTGTGAACTACGACATCCTGATGAGCAAGGAAAGAAAGAACTGCATG
>CAZBTD010000091.1:0-14517 GCA_964494815.1 uncultured Ferruginibacter sp.
CGGCGCGCACCGCTTCCGCCGGGGCAGCGCCGGCATCGGTTTGTACGGCGGCGATCACGGCGCTGACGGGGCTTTGGGCAGTGTCATGCCGAGGTGGTGCATCATGAACGCCACCCACTCGGCCATCTGTTCCATGCGCGTTTGCGCGTCGCTGGCGCCGTGGCCCACGTTGCGCCACACGCGGCAATGCACCGGCTGCCCCGACGTGGTTGCTGCACGCAAGGCGGCTGTGAACTTGCGGCCGTTGAAGGGCCGGCATGACAAGTCTTTCTCGCCGAACACCTGGTACACGGCCGGATACGCCGTGCCCGGCCGCACGTTGTGGTACGGCGAATAGCTGTACAGCACCTTGCTCATCAGGGGGTCGCTCGGGCTGCCGTAGTCCTCGAGAAAGATGGCGCGCGCGGCGTCGAATTCGGCGTCCAGCGGAAGCGGCTCCATCTGGTCGAAGATGGGCACGGTGGCCACCACCACGCGCCACAGGTCGGGCCGGTGCACTATTGCCGCGCCGGCCAGCAGGCCACCATTGCTTCCGCCCATCATGGCCAGGCGGTCGGGCCGGGTCAGGCCTGCGGCGATGACGGCTTCGGCCACCGCGAACAGGTCGGCAAATACGTTCCACTTCGCGGCCAGGCGCCCGCTGTCGTGCCAGTGCTTGCCGTACTCGCCGCCGCCGCGCAGGTTGGCGTGCACGAGGATGCCGCCGGCCTGGATGAACGGCTCCAGGTGCGCCAGCGGCGTGGGCATCAGCGCGACGTTGAAGCCGCCGTAGCCGTACACCATGGCAGGCTGCGGCTGCGACAGGTCGAGGTCTTCGCGATGCACCAGGAAGTACGGCACCGCCGTGCCATCGATGCTGCGCGCAAAGTGCTGCGTCACCACCACGCCGTCCACCGTGGCGCCCGGCGTGCCCAGCACCTTCAGCGCGCCGCTGCGCGGTTGGAAGTGGTAATGCGTGGTGTTGCGCGTGAACGACCCAAAGTCGAAGCTGAAGGCCTCGTTGCTCTCGAAGCGCCGCAGCAGCATGGGCACCAGCGATGTGCCGGGGCCCGGCAATGGCACCAAGCGTTCTCCGGTGCCGTCCAGGCCGATGCTGCGAAAGCGCGCTGCGCAATCCAGCACCTCGGCCATCACGACATGGCTGTCGACCACGCCCACCGCCTTCAGCGCGGCGCGGCCGGGCGCGACGATCTCGCGCCAGGTGGCACGGTCTTGCGACGTGGCCACCGGCACCGCGTACACGCCGCCCGTGGGCGCGTCAGCATCATGGATGCGCGCAACGTAGGTGGCGCCGTCGAGCCACGCCCCCTGGCATTCACCTTCATGGCCGGGCGGCATCAGCGCGCGCCATTCGTTGCGCGCCAGGTCACCGAGCATGTAGGCGATGCGTTCGTGCGGCCCGGCCAGCGCGATGGCGCGCAAGCCGTCGGGGCTGACCTGCACCGTCACGCCCGCCACGTTGGCAGGAATCTGCTCCAAGCCGAAGACATGCGGCTCACGCGCCGGGGTGCCCGGCTTGACTGGCACGAAGCGCACCCGGTGCCGGCCGTCCGGCACGCGGTCGGCCAGGTAGTAGCCACTGGCATCGGGCAGCCAGCCGACCATGGCACCGGAGTAGGCAATGCAGGGTTCGATGACATCCAGCAAGCGGCCGGTAGCCACTTCGACAACGCGCCACTTGCCCGTCATCTCGCCTCGGCTGGTGTAGCCGATGGCGACGAACTCGGCATTCGGCGACGGCTCGTACCAGGTGAAGTTCACCGACGCGGCGTCGTCGCCATCGGTGGCCAGGGCTGGCGCGGCGATCAGCACCCGGCCGTCGTCATGCGGCCGTTCGCTCACACGCAGGCTCGGCGCCGTGACGCCACCACCAGCGCTGACTTGCTTGAACCACAAGCCAGCGATCAAGCGCGGGCTGAAGTGCGAGTTTCCCGCCGAAGCACCTTCGGAAGCGTGCCCCTGCGCCCTGGCCATCACGTGCTTGAGACCGGCGTAGCCAGGGATGGCCTCGACGGCGGCCTGCGCCTCTGCATCGCGCCGCCACATCCAGGCCAGCGCTTCGTCGGTGTCGCGCTGCAGCCAGTCGTAGTCGTCGACGAAGTCAACTGCGCCTACGGTCTTGGCGACCGGGCGACGGGGGGTCTCTTCCATGGCGTGACTCCGCGGGTTCTAAATGTCGTAGCGCAGCGAAAGTCCGACGGTGCGCGGGCGTGTGGCGTAGTAGTCGGTGTAGAACCCGGTAACAGAGAGCACGCCCGCCTTGGCCACCTTGTTGGTCAAGTTGCGCGCGAAGAGCGAGAGCTCCCATTGTTTCCAGTTCATCGCCACGTTCAGATCGAGCAGGCTGTAGCCCCCTTGCTCTTGCGTCTTGTACAGGTCGTTGAAGCTCTTGCCGACATAGCTGTGCGACAGAGTGGCCGATGCGTCCGACGCCATCGGCCCGGCAAAGCGCACGGTGGCCTGGTTGCTCAGCTGCACCTTGGCCGCGCCCGGCAGTCGCTCGCCACTGGCGACCAGCCCCAGCGGCGAGGCATAGGCGGCGCGCGTCTTCGCATCGGTGAACGCCGCGGCACTGGATAGTGACAGCGCACGCGTGAGCTTCCAATTGAGGGCCAACTCAAGGCCCTGCGATCGCGCCCGGGCGACGTTGTCGGTGTAGGGAAAGCTGTCCCCTGGCCGAGGCACCTGGAGCTGGAGATCCTTCCAATCCATCACGAAGAGCGTCGCGTCCAGAAGGAGGTCTTGTGCCGGGGTGAGACGAATGCCCAGCTCGTAGTTCGTCAGCGAGTCGGACTTGTACGTCCCGGGCGTCACGAAGGCGGGATCAACGGCGTTGGGCACGAACTTGTTGATGTTGACGCCGCCAAAGCGGTAGCCGCGCGACACCACGCCGTAGACCATGTTGTCGCCGGACAGCTTGTATTTGGCGGTCACGCGAGGCGTGAATCCGCTTTCGGACGACGATGCCGTGCCCGGCGCGCCAGCCACGGCCGACACCACGTCGTTCTGGGTCTTGAAGTAGCGACCGCCGGCACCAACAGTCAGACCTCCGTCGAGTCGGTAATCCACCTGTGCGAACAGCGAGGTCTCCTTGGCCTTGGACTTGATCACGGACGGGATCGAGAAGCCGAACGCAGGTGCTTGCACGCCATCGTTCTGGTCATAGTCGAACTTCTGATGGAATGCGCCGACCTGCCACTGGAGGGCACCGTCGCCTTTGGTCGCCAGGCGCAGCTCTTGCGACAAAGCCTTCGAGTTCTCATCGATGAACACGAAGGCACCCGGCCCATAGAAGGCCGCGAAGCGGCTCAACTCGGAGTTCGCCTCGACGTTTTTCTTCAGCGAACCGGTCAACGAGGTCAGGCGCAGACCGCCGAAGTCGTAGCCCACCTGCAACGAACCGAGGTCGAACTTGCTCTTGCGCGGCGACAGCGCGCCGACGTTCTTGGACAGCGTGCCAATGTCTGTGACGTTGGAGCTGTCGTCGACTTCGGTGGTTTGGCTCAGCAGCATCGCGGTGATGCTCAGTTGCGGCGTCGGGTTGGCCGACAGCAAAACACGACCGCCTTTCTGCGCCAGGTCGTTGGTGTTCTTGAGCCCCAAAGTCGAGTTGTCGACCACGCCCGTCTCATGTCGATTGAACAGCACCATGCGCGCCGCGGTGGTCGCACCCAGCGGCACGTTGAGCATGACGTTCTGCGAGTGATTCGTACCCCCCGAGGACGTACTGCTCACGCTGCCCAGGGCCGAGAACCCGAACTGCTTGTCGGGTTTGTTGAAAAGATAGCGTACGGCGCCCCCCATCGACGAAGAGCCGTACAGCACGCCTTGCGGGCCGCGCAGCACCTCCACGCGGTCGAGATCGAAGGTGGCGACGTCGGGGGATGTGCGGAAGATGTACGGGTCGTTGAAGGCGATGTCCTCGAGGTAGAAGCCGGTGGTGCTCTGCACGAAGTTGCCGGGACTCGTGGAGGTACCGATGCCGCGGATCGTGATCACCGCGCTATCGCCTTCGCCCTTGTTGTACTGCACGCCCGGCGTCAGACGAAACAGATCCTCATGGTCGCGAACGCCCTTGGACTCGAGGTCGCCGCCCTGCAATACGCTGACCGTGCCCGCCACCTCTCGCACCCGCTCAGAGCGCTTGTTGGCGGTGACGACCACGGTTTGCGGGCTCGCCGCGGCGACTTCGGCCGCTGGGCTGCGGTTGTCGGGTTCCGCAGTCGGCGCGGCGGGGGCAGCTGGGGCGGCTTGCGCAACAGCCTGGCCGGTGGCGAACAGCGCCGCGCAGGCCAAGGCGACGGTACGTGTCCGGGCAGTCAGCTTGCCGTCGCCGGACACTGACTCGACCGAACCGATGCGAGGACCGCGCTGACGCTTTTCCATACGTTCTCTCCTGGTGTCGTGCGAAGGGAGCCCGGCTGCCGCCGGGAACGGACAGGCCGAAAGGTAGGGCCGACGCGCCCGCGCCATTTGCGACGCCAGGGAGAGTTTTTAGGGAAAACGGCCAATCCGGGGTTTACCCGGTGCAGGCGCCAGCGACATGTCCAGCGCAGCGCGCTGGCGCTGGTATTCGCGCGGCGAGATACCGGCGTGTGCACGGAACGCCGCGGTGAAGCTGCTCTGGTGCTGATAACCCACCCGATCGGCCACCTGGGCGATGTTCAGCCGCCCGTCCAGCAACAGTGCCTGGGCGAGGTGCATGCGCCGCTCAACGGCATAGGCCGCAACGGTGGTGCCGAAGACGCGTCGAAAGATGAGGTTCAGCGTCTTCCGATTCGTGCCGACCTTGTGCGCCAGCGTCGGCAAGGGCAGCACCTGCTCGACCTGCCTGTCCATCAATTCGCGTGCGGCGTAGGCCAGTGCCACGTCGCGGGGGCGAATGGCCGCCGGCCCGGCCACTTCCAGCTTGCGCTCTGCGGCCTCCAGCGTCCAGGCCACGAGCTGCTGCACGGCACCCAGCGTAGCCAGGCGTTGCAGGTGGGCGCTGGGGACCGGGTCGGTCATGGTCTCGACGAGGCCCGCCAGGCGCGAGTCCAGCGGCAGCGTGATCAAGCGCCCGGCGCGGCTGGCCGCACCCAGCGCCTCGCCGAGGGCCGGCGGAACAGCGTTCGCCGGCAAGCCGAACGCCGGCAAGAACTCTTCGGCGTTCATCAGCAGCAGCACCGAATGCTGGCGCGAGCGGACCTGCACATCGACCACGATCTCCTCGCCGCGCGGCACGCAGGCGATAACGATCTCGGGGCGGTCAAAGATCATCGTCGGCAGGCCCGGCACGGTGTAGGCGCAGTCGCTGCTCAGCGATGCGCGCAACATCAGCAAGGGCTGGTCCGCCAGATAGCGCGTGCGCGTGGGTTCCGGCATCACCGCATTGACCAGGCCCACCACCAGGCTCGGCCCGACTCGCACCCGCAGGTAGGTACCGCTGCCCCCGTAGGCCGCGTAGTTGATCTTGAAGACATCCGGCGCAGGAGCGTCGATGGCTTGGGCGTCGTCCGGGTCGGACGCCTCGGCAACGGCCCGCGTCAGCTCGAAATCGTCCTGCCAGATGCTCGATACGGGCACCCGCTCTTGCCGCGCGAACATCGCTGCGAACTGCTGACGATTTGTCTTGCTGACCACGGTGAGAGCCTGCCCTGGTTGCGTTGCTGACGGCCGGACTGCCTAAATATCAGTCTCTCACGACTAAGGGGCGGCGCCGGCCGGCCCGTATGTTCCCGTTTGTTCCCGTCTGGTCGCCACACCGCGCCTGGCGATGCCCCGGGCAGGCCTTCGATGGAGAATCAGCATGCAGCGAGACATCCGCAATTCCGATCTGTTCAAGTCCTTGCTCGCAGATGCCAGCCGCTCCCTGCGGCCCGGCTCGGGCCTGGTGGCCAGTGCCTCTGACGTGCAGGCCAGCGCTGACGGCCGCTGGTTGAGCTTCACGGGCGTGGTGGTCGACAAGCTGCAAGGGTCCCCCGGCACCCGGGTGTGCGTGGTCGATGCGCAAACCGGTACCCTGCGCAGCATGACCAGCGGCAGCGGCAGCCAGCGCGCGAGCCGGTGGTCACCCGACGGGTCGACCCTGGCCTACCTTTCTGACCGCGAGCAGACGGGCAACTTCCAGCTGTACCTGCTGTCCATTCGCGACGGGTTGTCGCGCCCGGGGCCGACCGTGCCGGGGTTCGTCGAGTACCTCCAGTGGTCGGCCTCAGGCGACCAGATTCTGCTGGGTGTTGCCGACCTGGGCGCCGATCTGGCCGGCGCACAAGGCGGCACCAACGCGGCGCTTGGCAACGATGACGTGCCGGACTGGGCGCCCAGCATCCACGACAGCGCGCGCGACTCAGAGTGGCGCAGTGTCTGGGTCGTGGATGTAGCCGCCGACGCGGCCAGCCCGGTCATGCCCAAGGGTCTGAACCCTTGGGAATCCGCCTGGTGCGGTGAAGGCGGCTTTGTGGCCTGCGCGTCGAGCAGCCCTGAAGAAGCTGCGTGGTACTCGGCGCGCGTGGTGCATTGGGGCGTTCAGGGCCCCGCGCACACGGTCTACCAGCCCGTTCATCATCTGGGCGGCATCACGGCCAGCCCTTCGGGCCGGCATGCTGCGGTGGTCGAGGCCATCTGCAGCGACCGCACCATCTTTGCCGGCGACGTAGTCTTGATCGATATCGCCCAGGCGACCGCGCGCAAACTCTCGCTGAACGGCATCGATGTGAGCCACCTGGCCTGGTGCGACGACCGCACCTTGATGGCGGCCGGGCACCGCTCTTTCGACACCGTGCTGTGCCGCATCGACATCGACAGTGACAACGTGCAGGAACTGTGGTGCAGCCGGCAGTGCACCTTCGGCGGGCCGCGCTACCCGGAGTTTTCGCCCGCATCGCGCGGCAACACGGGCGCGGTGGCCACCGTCGTTGAAGGGTTCACGCAACGGCCAGCCGTCGCCCTGGTGTCGGCTGACGGTGTGCAGCCGGTGTTTGCGCTGGGCGACGACGCCATGGCCGCAGACGTGCAGGCACTGACCGAACGCGCCGAGGCCATCACCTGGACCGCGCCCGACGGGCTGGAAGTCCACGGCTGGCTTCTGCTTCCCCACAGGCCTTCCCACTCGTCAGGCCCGTTCCCCACCGTGCTTGAAGTTCATGGCGGTCCTGTCTGGCAGTTCCGTCACGTCTGGCTTGGCAACACCCTGCTTCGCCGGCAGTTGCTGCGCGAGGGTTACGCCCAACTGCTGGTCAATCCGCGCGGCAGTTCGGGTCGCGGCCAAGACCATGCCGGCCGGGTCTTCGGCGACATGGGCGGTGCCGACACGCATGACTTTCTCAGCGGCATGGACGCGCTGGTGGCGCGCGGCATCACAGACCCGGCCAACCAGTTCGTCTGGGGCGGCAGCTATGGCGGCTACATGTCGTCTTGGCTGGTGACGCAGGACACGCGCTTTGCAGCCGCCGTGCCGGTGTCGCCCGTCACCGACTGGGTCAGCGAGCACCTGACCTCGCAGGTCGGCATCTTCTGCCGCCTGTTCCTGGCCGACGAGATGCAGCGCGCGGGCAGCAGGTACGTGACGCGCAGCCCGGTGATGGCCGCAGCCCACGTCACCACGCCGGTGATGCTGGTGTGCGGCGCGCTGGACCGCAACACGCCGCCCGGGCAGGCGCTCGAGTTCCACAATGCGCTGCTGGAGCACGGCAAGACGAGCGTGCTGCTGACCTACCCGAAGGACGGCCACGGCATCCGCAGCTACCCCGCCGCCATCGACTTCGCGGCGCGTGTCGTGGGCTGGTTCGGCCAACACCGGCGCGAGCGTGGCTGACAGGCACGCCGGCGCCACTCAGGCGATGCCGACGATCCCGGCGATGCAGGCCGAGCCGGTCGAACGCTCGTGGGCCGCCTGGCGCAATGTGGCGGGCTCGGCGGTGGTGCTGGCGCTGGCCATGGCCACGATGTGGGGCACCACCTTCGGCATGTTCATCGCCGCATTCGAGCGCGAGTTCGGCTGGAGCCGCACGCAAATCACCTTCGGCTTGGCTTTGATGACGCTGCAGGCGCCGTTGGTGGGCCCCTTGGCCGGCTGGTTGATAGACCGCCACCGGCTGCTGCCCTTGATCGTTGGCGCCCTGGTGCTGCAGGCGCTGTTGTTCGCCTGGCTGGCGTTGATGGGCGGCTCCATCGCGTGGTACTACCTGCTGTGCTGCGTACTGCCCTGGGCCAGCCTGGGGGCCTCGGCCATGTCGCTGGGCAAACTGGTCAGCGCCTGGTTCACGGCGCGGCGCGGCGCGGCGCTGGGCATCATGTTTGCCGCTGCCAGCCTGGGTCCGGTCTTGCACCCGCTGTGGGCAAATGCTGTGATGACGCAGTCTGGCTGGCGGACCGTCTACTGGGCCATGGCAGTGCTGACGCTGTTTCTGGCGATCCCCTGCGCACTGGGGTTGTTGCGAGAGCGCCAGACTGCGAATACAAGCCAGGCGTCGTCAACGGCTGGTGCAGGCACCGCCTCACCGACAACAGGAACCAACATCGCTCAGGTTCTTCGCGATGCGGCCTTCTGGTGGATCTGTGCCTACATGGCGCTGTTCGCGCTTTCAATGGCCAGCGTGCAGACGCATCTGTTTCCCCTTCTGACCGAACGCGGTGCCACGCCCGGCCAGGCCGCAATTGCGCAGAGCCTGCTGGGCGGCGGTCTGCTGCTGGGCAACCTGGTCGGCGGAATGTTGATCGACCGTTTCAATGCGGCCCGCGTCGCCAGCGCCTTGCTGGTGCTGCCCATCAGTGCGGTTTTCATCTTGTGGCTCGCGCCGGCATCGTCGCTGGGTCTGTCACTGGCCGCAGCGGCCTTGCTGGGCATGGCCACGGGCGGCGAGGCCACCTTTCTCACCTACCTCGTGGGGCGCTACTTCGGCCAGCAGTATTTCGCGCGCATCTACGCCTTACTGGTCGTGGCCATGTCGCTGGGCGGAGGGCTGGGGCCGGTGGCCTCGGCCTGGCTGCACGAGCGCGGTGGCAACTACGACTGGATGCTGATCGCCTGCTTGGCAGCCCTCATTTGCGCCATGGTGCCGCCCTTGCGGCTGGGGCCCTACCGACATTGACATCGAGTGATCCGATGCACACCACCGTGGACGCCGCCGTCTTCACCAACCCAGCGCTTCGCGCCACGCCAACTCCGTTGCCGCGCAACGGGGCCGCAGAGCTGATCGACACACTGCTCGACCTGGGCATCGACACCGTTTTCGGCTACCCCGGCGGTGCCGTGCTGCCCGTGTATGACGCTTTGCACCAGCAGCCGCGCTTGCGGCACGTGCTGGTGCGCCATGAACAAGCCGCCGTGCACGCGGCGCAAGGCTACGCACGTTCGACCGGCAAACTCGGCGTGGTATTCGTGACCTCCGGGCCGGGCATGAGCAACACCACTACCGGCTTGCTCGACGCGCTGTGCGACTCGGTGCCCGTGTTGTGCATCAGTGGTCAGGTGGCCACCAGCCTGATCGGCACCGACGCCTTCCAGGAATGTGACGCGATCGGCATCTCGCGCCCGGTGACCAAGTGGAACGCGCAACTGCGCGAAAGTGACTCGGTGCAGGCCGTCGTGCGCAAAGCGTTCGCCGTGGCGCTGGGCGGGCGGCCGGGGCCGGTGCTACTGGACTTTCCCAAAGACCTGCAACTGCGCTGCGTCGAGCCTGCTGCCGCCGGGGCCGAACAGCCCGTACAGCCCGATCGTGCAAGCCCGCACAAGCCCATCCCCCGCGCCAGCATCCATGCCGCGGCCCGTGCGATCCGCCAGGCACGGCGTCCGGTTTTCTACGGCGGTGGTGGTCTTGTTAACTCAGGCCCGACCGCGTGCGAGACATTTCGCAAACTGGTGTGCGCCACCGGCGCGCCCTGCACGCTGACGCTGATGGGCCTGGGCGCGTTCCCGGCCTCCAGCCCACAGTGGCTGGGCATGCTGGGCATGCATGGCACGCTCCAAGCCAACCTGGCGATGCACCACGCCGACTTGATCATCTGCGTCGGCGCGCGTTTCGACGATCGTGTCACCGGCCGCCTGGACCTCTTTGCCCCGCAGGCGCAAGTCGTGCACATCGACATCGACCCGCGCTCGATCAACAAGATCGTCGCGGCTCACTATCCTCTCGTCGGCGACTGCTCCGAGGTGCTTGAGCAGCTGGCGACGAGTCTGTGCGGCGAGCCGGCAGACCCATTGCACCTGGCGGACTGGTGGCAGCGCATCGATGGTTGGCGGGCGCAGCGCTCGCTGGGCTTCGTCGATACCCCGGCATCGATTGCGCCGCAGGCCCTGATGGCGCGCCTGCAATGCGCCCTGGCCGGACGCGACGCCATCATCTCCACCGATGTCGGCCAGCACCAGATGTGGGCCGCGCAGCATCTGCACTTCGAACAACCCATGCGCTGGCTCACCTCGGGCGGTGCCGGCACCATGGGTTACGGCCTGCCTGCGGCCATCGGGGCGCAGGTCGCCCACCCCGACAAGACGGTGGTGTGCATCAGCGGCGACGCGTCGGTGCTGATGAACATCCAGGAACTGGCCACCGCGGTGCAGCACCGCACACCCGTCAAGCTGGTGCTGTGCAACAACGGTCACATGGGCATGGTGCGCCAGTGGCAGCAGATGATCCACAGCGGCCGCTACAGCCACAGCTACAACGCCGCCCTGCCGGACTTCGTGACGGTGGCACACGGCTTCGGTTGGCAGGCGCGACGAGTGACGCAGCGCGCGGAACTCGACTTGGCCATCGCGGAGTGCTTGGCGTCGGACTCGCCCTACTTCCTGGACGTGGTCGTCACGGCTGACGAGAACTGCTTCCCGATGATCCCGGCGGGCTGCGGGCATCATGAGGTGTTGCTCGCGGATGCGCGCCCGTATTGCGAGTGAAGCGCGGAGCATCGCGTTCCAGGATCCACGGCCCACGTCTCAAGTTCGATGGGCACCGTAGTTGCGGGCCGCCACAGTTCCATCAAGCTGCCGCCACTGCACGAGCAATGACCCGTAACCCATCGAGCCCAAAGTCAGCCCGACGGCAGCGTCCATCGGATTGCCCCGTGAAGCGACCGCACGAACAGTTCTCTATCACTAGCGAGCCGATCATCGGCCGTTGGATCCTGTCCGCGCAGGACAAGGCCTGAGGGTTGCTTGATCGAGGCTTTGGAGGCAATGGGCGGCGATCCTGAGCGGCCCCAATCGGTCGGAGAAGGGCGTCCTGACTGGCCCGCTCAATGTCTGCGAAGTAGCCGTGCTGACGCTCAGCGCTTTGAAGACTGACGGTCCTGCAGGTTCGCCAGCAATCGCTGGACGTCTGCTTTCGAGCGTGGCACCGACCGTCGGCTCCTGGCCGGGCAGAGCCCGTGGGCCGGCAATGCCGAGCGGCGGCAGTCCATCGCAATGGCGACGTTCGGCGCTCGGCAGTCGGCTTCCTGGGAGGACCTGACGCTCGTGCTGCGGAGGCCAGCGGTCGCGGCCGACCCAACGCTGACAACCCTTGCCGCGAGAAGCGGTCCGTCTAGCCCGATACCAGAGGTGTGCACGAATGCCAGCGCTCCAGCATGCGGGCCGCCGCCGCTGCATCGTCCATGGCAGCCATCTCCCGGGCGAGCAAGGTAGCTCCCACGCTCATCGCGCCATCTGCCAACAGCTTCGACAGCTCCGTGCTCACCACCTCCACGGACTGTCGCTCCAAATCGACGGAACTGCCCGCACTGACCCGCGAAAGGGCGCGCGCATTGCGAAAGTGATCCGCCGCCTGCGGCAGCACCAGATGCGGCAGTCCATGGGCTGCCGCACCGAGCATGGCGCCGGCACCGCCGTGCGAGACCACCGCATCGCAGTACGGCAACAGGGCGCCCTGATCGACGAAGCGATGCACGTGCACATGCGCGCCGAGATGCGCCAGGCGGGGCAGGTCGCCATCCGGACCCACCGTGACGACGACCGTCCCGCCGAGCAGGGCCGCGGCACGGGCAGCGACGACGAGCGCCGGGCTGCGGTTGAACACGGTGCCGAAGGTCACGTAGATCCGGGGTCGCCGCGCCGGCGTCTGCTGCAGTGCTGCCTGCAATTCGGCGGGCAGCGCGGAGGGCAACGCCGTTGCCGGGCGGTAGGCACTGAAACGGAAAGTGCGACCGTCCTTCGGTCCGGAGGAAGCTTGGAGGCTGGCTGGCGCGATGTCCAATTCCAGGTGGCGATGCAGCCCCCCCTCAGCGGGCACGTCCAGCCCACGCGCTCGCCAGTAAGGCCCGAAGAAGTTCATCGCCTCCTCCACGTATTCGCGCGGCGGCCGCAGGCCGTAGCCGTGGGTTGCATGGCGCAGTCCCAGCTGCCAGCAGACCAGCGGCACGGCCAGCGCCGCGGGCTCGCTCACCACGAAGTCGGGCCGCCAGGTGCGGGCGGCCCGTTCGACGCCCTCCAGCATGGCCGGCCCGAGCACCGCGCCGAAGAGCCGCGGAAAGGTGTACGCCGACAAGGACTCTCCGGTGAGTCCCGCTGCGCCGGCATGTGCCGTTCGGAACTCGCCCCGGCTCGCCCCGAAGGTGGGGCCGGCCGCGAACAGGTCGAAGCCGTCGCCCTGCAGCGCCGGGCAGGCATCGGGCGCCGTCACCCAGGCCACGTCATGCCCCAGGCGGCGCAGCGCCTGGGCGAGCGGTCGCAGCGGCAACAGGTGCCCCAGGCCTCCCGTGGTGCAGAACAGCACGCGCATCGCTGGCGCCGCGGCTTTCAATCGGCGGTCAGCTTGTACTCGTCCACCAGGGCCGACCAGACGGCCAGCTCGCGCGTGATGGTCGAGGCCAGGTCCTGGGGCGTCGCGCTCTCGGGGGCCAGCATGCGGCGCTCGAGTTCGCTGCGCATCTCGGGCCGTGCCACGGCGGCGGCGATGTCGGCGGCCAACCGGCCACGGGCAGCCTCGGGCGCCTTGGCCGCCGTGTAGACCCCCTGCCAGGTGGGCACGGCCACGCCGCCCATGCCGGCCTCGGCCATGGTCGGTACCTCGGGCAGCGCAGCATTGCGCTCGGGTTCCAGCACGGCCAGCACACGCAGCGCGCCCGACTTCGCCTGCCCCTGCAGCAGCGACAGCGGCCCGAACATCAGCTGCACGCGGCCCGCCAGCAGGTCGGGCAGGGCCTGGGTGCCACCCTTGTACGGCACCCGGGTGAGCTGGATGCCGGCGGCCTTCATGAACTGCGCCGCCGCCAGTACCTCGCTGGGCGTGCTAGTGGCCACGTTGAAGGCGTTCGGCTGCTGGCGCGCCTGCCTCACGAACTCGGCCAAGGTCTGCGCGGGAACACTGGGGTGCACGGCAAGGGCAAACGGCACCCGGCCGACCTTGCCCAGCGGTGCCAGGTCGCGCGCCCAGTCCAGGCCCGAGCCCCTGGCGAGAAGCGGTGTGGCGATCATCGAGCCCGGCGCGTAGAGCAGGGTGTGGCCGTCGGCCGGCGCCGCCAGCGCCTCGCGCGCCGCGACCAGCCCGTTGGCCCCGGGCTTGTTCTCCACCGTCACCACCTGGCCGAGCGAGGCGCTCAGCTGCTGCGCCACCTGGCGCGCGATGAAGTCGCTGGGCCCGCCGGCCGGCACCGGCACCAACATGCGCAGCGGCTTGGCCGGGAAAGACGTTGCAGTAGCGGCCTGCGCCGATGCGGCGACAGGGGCGGCCACGGCCGCAATGACCGCGATGCAGGACAACAGGTGGCGCATGGAATCCTCCGGAGTTCAGAACAGGGTCGGGAAGGCGGCGCCCGGCTGCAGCCAGCGCAGCCAGGCGATGGAAGCGGCGATGGCGCCGCACATGAAGGCATTGAAGGCGTTGACGGCCACGGCACGGTTGACGCGCCGCCCGTTCTGCTCGTGCAGCCACAGCGCCATCGTCAGGTTGGCGCCCAGGAAGGTCAGCCAGGTGAACAGCGAGTGCTGGTCGGCCTGACCGCTGCTCTGGATGGCGGCGAGCGTGGGCAGGTAGGCGACGATGCGCAGGCCGTTGAAGAGCGCGAACGCGCCGCTCAGAAGCGTCAGGCTGCGCCCGCGCGGCGCGGCGAGGTCGGCGGTGATCGTGGCGGTGAGCGTGGCGGTCTTCATGGGTGTGCTCCACGGGGTCGATGGGGTTCACTGTAGGAGCCGGTCCGGTCGCACGAAAGCCTGTGGAGGGCACAATGCGCTTTAACCGTCGGTTAAGGCGTTCTGGGGGAACAATCCGCCATGGACAAGCTGCGCGCCCTGCACTACTTCGTGGCCGCCGCCGAGGAGGGCAGCCTCTCGGCAGCAGCCCGCCGCTTCGACGTCAGCGTGCCGGCGGTGACCAAGCTGGTCTCCGCGCTGGAACGCGACCTGGGCGTGAAGCTGCTCGATCGCAGCACGCAGGGCCTGTCGCTCACGGCCCGCGGGGCGCAGTACCTGGAGAACTGCACGCCCCTGCTGGCCCAGTTGGCCGACGCCGACCGAGCGCTGGCCGCGCCCGGAGCGCGGCGCGCGCGCACGCTGGTCGTGGGCGCGCCGCCGCTGCTGTCGCGCGCGCTGCTGGTGCCGGCCCTGGG
>CAZBTD010000092.1:0-1776 GCA_964494815.1 uncultured Ferruginibacter sp.
TCTCTATATTTACAACATTGAAAAGGATACTTACCATACTAATCGTTTCATTAGCAGTTAATTTTACCGCTTATGCCCAGCAAAAGCCTTCGGGTGAAAGTGCTGCCGCAAAAGTGGTGAAGTTCTATCCTAATCCTGCTTCTGCGGCTATCAATTTCGAGTTACCTGCAGGATACGATAAATCTTATACTATCCAGCTATTTAATTTTATGGGTAAAAAAGTAGGGGAAGTAAATGCAGCTACACAACGTGTAAATTTTTCTTTAGATGGTTTTTTCAGAGGGGTTTATATTTTTCAACTGAGAGATAAATACGGCAGGATAACTGACTCAGGTAAGTTCCAGGTAGTTAAATAATTTTTCTACTCAACCACAGCCACCAGCAGGTTTTTCACTACTTCTTTACTTAATACTTTGTTTTCTTTACGGTTTACTTTCACAGTAAAAGTGCTGTCAAATTCTTCTATTGCTTCTACCTGTATTTCATCGCCAAGGTTGATATTATTCTTTGTGAGGTACTGTAAAAAATTATTAGAGTGATCAGCAACGCCTGTAAACTTAACTTTTTCACCGGCCATACATTCTATCAAAGGTTTACTCATAGTTTTTGCAAAACGCCCACGGGCATCGGGTATCAAATCTCCGTGTGGATCGGCAGTGGGGTATCCAAGATGCTTATCCAGATGTTGAATAAGTTCATCGCTGTTAATATGCTCTAATTGCTCTGCAATATCATGTACTTCATCCCATTTAAACCCTAGTTTGCTCACCAGCCACACTTCCCACAGGCGGTGTTTTCGAATGATACCTACCGCCATCAATCTCCCTTTTTCCGTAAGGGTAACCCCCTTCGACTTTTCATAAGCCACCAGTTTTTTAGCCGACATTTTTTTTACAAAATCTGTTACTGAAGCAGCACTTACTTTCAAAGTTTCTGCAAGTTGAGAGGTAGTTACCATAGCGCCACTTTTTTCATGCAGCGTATAAATGGCTTTTAAATAATTTTCTTCGGCTGAAGATGTCATGCAATTGCTTTTGTGCAAAAATGAAAAAATATTTCGATGTTTAATCAAAATAAAAAAGCGCTGTTAATAACAGCGCCTTCAAAGTAATTTTTCTTTATTAGCTCTGGCTCTCTGTCTCTGCTTCTGACTTTTCGTATTCCTGCTCTTCTTTAAAATAATTTGCTAATGACAATGGGCCACTGCCTTCCACCACAAACACAAGGCATAGCAATAAAATTATAATAGAAAGACTAAAGTCTGTTTCTGCTGTAAACAGTCCACGCTTTGAGCTTACAAAAAATATAGCCCCAGCTATTACGGGAATTTGAATAAGGGCAGCAAACCTGGTGAATAAACCGATAATGATTAAAAACCCGCCGCCTACATGTATCCACGGAATAGTGTACATCAGCAGGTCTTTGTACTGTCCAAGCTCGTTATCAACTATAAGTGTTTCAAGATTAGGGGGATTATTCAAAAAAGAGACACCTCTTAGTAACAGCGTAGCGCCAAGTGCCACCCTGAAAAGTGCCAACCACTTAGGGTTGTGGGAGTTGGTCCATTCCCGGAATTTTGAAATGATAGACATAGGCTTTGCAATTTAATTGTTAGTGTTCACGAAAACTACAAAATATATTTTGACTTTGCCAAAAACATTTTACTTTTTTTTCACAACTAAGGTGTTTATTGTCAATTATTCACCGATTTCAGCAAAATAGCCCAGCACTGGTTTGTTATTTATTAAAACCGTAACAGGGTAGCTTTCCTCTTCA
>CAZBTD010000092.1:1786-14125 GCA_964494815.1 uncultured Ferruginibacter sp.
AAAAACTGATATTGCCGTTATTATTGGTAAAATCAACAGTTTTGGTCCTTATTTTTTTGTCTGTTCCCATCTGTAACGAAACAATATCAATTTTAGTATTACCAGAGGCTTTAAAACTAAACTGTACTGACTTTTTAATATTGGCTTTTATCATTCCTGCTTGGGGTATAAAGTTGGTAACTCCAAACTCATAAGCGTTGTCTTTTACAATTGGCTGTGCAAAAAAATCCTTTACTGATTTAGTGCCACTATTACCCAGTTGCCAGGCCATATTATCCGGGAAATGTTGCAGATCGAAAATCTTTTTATCGGCAAAAAAATAATTATCGTTTAGCTGTCTTGTAAACGTGGTAAGTTTTTCATCTACAACGCCGCTGCCCATTGCCGGGTCAACATAAAACCAGGTTTCAGGGCTTTGCCCCAATTGTATTACTGCCCAAGTATGGTTAAATTCATCTGGAATATTGTTAAAATCCTCCGTACTCCTTTTTATATATCCATCCACAGTGAGGCATCTTATTTTTGCTACACTACACATATCCTGAAAAAGAGCGGCATAGCCATTGGCATTTGCTTTTCTTTTTTTTAAAACATCTTCGCCAAACATCTTCTCATTGCCACCTTTTTTAAGTTGCTTTACATCCATGCTGATATTACTTACAATCCACACATAGATAGCCCTTACTTTATCAACGTTGTCATTAAATTTTTTTGTGAGGATGTAACTAATAGTACCTGCATTAAGCGTATCAAGGCTACCCAGAGATTTTACATATTCATCCACCGTTTTATAACGGTTGTTTACAGGCTGTGCACCTGCGGTATTAAATACGGATAACATAATACATGCAACTGCTAACAAAAAATGATTTTTCATAAAAATAAAAATAGGTAAATAACGGTTAACGCTTTCTGAAAATTAATTACTTTTTAAAAGCCTGCAAAAGTTGGTGGATTTTTTTATTTTGCTTTCATGATAACGTTTACAGCCACCATTTACCAGTTTGAAAAGCAGGGAGAAAAAACCGGCTGGAGCTATATTGAAGTGCCAGTTGATATTGCAGAACAGATAAAACCGGGCTGTAAGAAATCATTTAAAGTAAAAGGGAAACTAGATGGCTACCCTATTACACAGGTATCGCTGTTGCCAATGGGAAATGGCAATTTTATTATCCCTTTCAATGCAACCATGCGTAAAGGCACGGGCAAAAGAAAGGGCGCTATGATAAAAGTGCAATTGACAGAAGATAAAAAGGAATATGTACTAAACAAAGACTTAATGGAATGCCTGGCAGATGAACCTGCGGCGCTTGCATTTTTTAGATCTAAACCACGGTCTCACCAAAACTATTACAGTAAGTGGATTGAAAGTGCTAAAACAGAACCAACCCGGGCCAAACGAATTGCCATAACTGTTTCATCATTGGCAAAAAAAATTGAATTTGGCGAAATGCTGCGTATGGAAAGAGACAGAAGGCAAGAAGGGAATTAGCAAAGAATAACAAGGTAAAAGCAACAAATAAAAAAAGCTGTGTTCTATTTCAAAAATACCCTTAACATCAGTGCAAAACCATCATCTTCTTTTGGGCTGTCCTTTATAGTTACAATGTGCAGGCCGGATGGTGTCCACACTTTAAATAACTCTCCTTTTTTATGAGTACCAATACCTTTATCAAGTTGCGGCAGCATTACGCCACGTACAAACCAGCCCAGGTCACCGCCCTTTGCTGCCGAAATATGATCAGAGCTATAGGTGCCTGCCATACGCTGAAAAGTAACCTCACCCAATTGTATCCGCTTGATAATATTATCAGCCAGGGAATCTGCAAATTCTTTTTTAAAAACTGAAGTGTCAATTACAATATGGCTAACGTGATAAAAAGTATTTGGCAATTTTGCCAATATTTTTATCAAAACATTATTCCCTTTAAACGGCCCATATACTTTATTAATTTTCCCTTTGTATGCAATACTATCTGCAATACCCATGAAAGAAGTACTGCTTAATACAGCTACAGTATCAATTGCAAACTTCTTTTTTAGCTTGAATTTTACATACCCAATAGGATCGCTGCTTATTTCCAGTTCTTTTTTTATTTGATTAATACCCTGACTTTGGGCTGAGAGGTTGATTAATATAAAAATAACAACGGCAGTAATTCTGTGCATGTAAGCTGTTTGCAGCAAATGTAGGATTTAAAGAAATAGCTGTTTATTGCAGCACCATCTACTTTTTATAAAGCGTTTGTGTATAAGAATACTGCACACCTGTTATCGACATTGTATATTCATCTTTGTACAGGAATGAGATTGCATCGTCAAAAACAATTTTGTTTTTACCCTTTTCAGCATACAGCAACCGGCTGCTGATTTGCTCACCTTTTCCATTGAATAGTGAGATATTGAACTCTTCACTTATTTTACTATCTATTTCCACTGTAATAAGGGCATCAAATACAACAGGCGTTACATTAATTTGCGGCAAACCAGAAATAGAAGATAACCGTAACACATCTGAATAAGCTGTATCACTTGCTATAACTTTTATCCTGTAAAAGCCTGTTGGCAAAGCCATGCTATCCCGGTAAGTAAAATTAAATCCATCAGCACTGCTTACATTGCCCAGTACTTCATAATCTTTTCCATTACCACTTCTCTCAACAAAAAATTGGCTGTTTCCACTGTGCTCATAAGTTCTCCAGTAAATATTAGCGGCGCCAAATTGTAAATCACCATACAATTTGCCAAAAATACCCGGCGCACCTGTTACAATGTTTGAACGCTGATTTCTTGGTAATTGGAAGGAATTGGTTGCTTTAACAAGAAATGATTGCAGCAAAAGGGCAAAAACAATAGTTCTTCTTAACATAAGCATAAAAATCAAAATACATTTTACCTATAAACGAAAATCGCCATGCGTTATTTCAAATATCGAGCCTAACTTTTGTCAACGACCTCTTTTTTACAACAAACCGCATAAAAAAAGCTGCGGCTATTATACAACCGCAGCCAGGATTAATTTAAAAAGAAACTTTAGTGTATTAAAATTACTTTTTCAGCACCTGTTTTATTTGTTGTGGTGATATACCTGATAAAATAAGTAGCGGATGGGAAATTGGACAAATCAAATTTATATTGCTTTGCTGCTCCTTTAGGTATAATACGCATGAGTATTTTTCCCGTAAAATCTGCAACATAAATTTCTTTCAGTTCCTTTTCAGTTTCTAATGTTATTCTTCCGCTTGTTGGGTTGGGAAATGCTTTTATCTTTTCGTTGTTGTCATAAAGTGAAACAGGTTCATTTGTTTTTTTACTTTCATCACAAGCATTTACAAAACACATTTGCTCAATAATGCGCTGTAACAAATCATTGAGCAGTTCCACTTTAAACTCATCTGTAGTTGGTTTTATATGAGGGCTACCAATACCACTATCGTCAGTAAGGAATAAGTAGGTGCCGTTTGTTGCTAAAGCCATCGACCGCATAATAAATTCTGTTGCTTTATCTGTACCGCTGCAGGCAACCGGCACAATTCTTATTCCTTTAGTAGCGGCACTGACAATTAACCTGGTCATTTCTTTTTTTGCTTCATCATGTGGCGGGGCATCCATCAGCAAAAAAATAATTTTTGTTCTTGCACTTTCAGACCATTTCAATTTATCTACAGCATCTTCCATCGCATTATTTAATGCTTCCGGGTAATCTCCGCCGCCATCAGCAAATTGCTCTTTTATAAATTTGATGGTATTGCTGATATTATTACTGAAAGGTTGAACTTTTGTAACATATGCATCGCTTTCATCCCTGTAAAATACAGCGCCAGTATTCAAATCAATTGATGGATCTTTCATAGAAAACTTGGTAAGGATATCACCAAGCTCCTCTTTTAAATATTCTATTTCATCCTGCATACTGCCGGTAGCATCCACCACAAACGCTATCTCCACCCTGTTTGAAACCTCACAATTTCTTTTCAGATTTATATGATTAATGCCTTGTGAAAATGGAATGGCGCCAAATTCTTCCTTTTCACCTTTTATTTTAATTGCCAGGTTTCTTTGCTTGCTGTTATCAGAAAATCCATTCCATAACTCCGCTTTTCCTGTATTATCTGAAATAGCAGTCCAAATCACAGTTTTTGTTTCTGCATTAATAAGATAAACTGTTTCACCCACTATTGCTTTTGCTTCTTTATTTTTCAATTGCACACTATAGCGTTGTGTTGCATACAAATCCCATTTATTACTGTGTGCCTTAAAATCTGTTTCATTGTAATCTTCCCACATTTTCCATTTCTTAAAATCATTTACTTCTCCAGCTGTAAGCAGGCTGGTTCTTTTTACTGGTTTGGATATAACAAGACTGTCGTAAATAGTAGTTTCCGTTTTTACTTCTTTGCCATATTCTGATATAACAGTGCCGAGATGATCATAAGAAAGTGACGACCGATCCTTTACATCTCCCGGCGCTGAATCATGTTCATAAGCTTTTAATTTTGGCGAGCTTCGAAGGGATTTTTTTACAGAAGGAGGCGATGATTTTTTAACGCCTCTTTCCCTGCCGGATGAGATTGTAAAAGAACCCCTCACTTCAACACCACTTGCCTTTCCGGAAAGAGCTCCTGCGGAAGCAGTACTCATATCCGCTGTTGAACTATACAATCTAACACCATGTACCTCACCAAGGCTGTCATAAATAGGAACATAAACTTCATCAGTTGCAGCAGTATCTTTCAGTTTCACTTCCAGCACAACGGTAGAATCAGTCATTGTAATTGCTTTAGCTAATTGCATTTTACTGGTATCATAACCGGCAGCCGAAAACTCAAGAATGACAGGCACAGCAGGTATTTTGATTGTAAAATTTCCTTTTGAGTCTGTAATAACCTTTGATCCAGTTTCGGTTTGTTTTATTGTAGCAAAAGCAATTGGAGAACCATCTTTCGTATTTCTTACCGTTCCTCTCACTGTTATCTGTGCTTTTAATGCGGTAGAAAACAAAAGACAAACAATCATAAACAACAGTACAATGCCTGCTTTATTTTTTTGAGATAACAAGCATACAGCAGGGAGCATTAGTCTTTGATTTGGCAACATGGGTTTTAGGTTTTAATTGGTTAAATGGATGCAGATAAATGGGCTATTGCATAAATGTGAAACAAAATAAAGTATGCAACACTTAGTAAGTTGTTAAAGTAATTTATGCAAGAACTTATTTAAACTGGTTTTCACATTTTTTTTCCTGCTGCCCCAACGTTTGTCAATTGCTGTTTCCAAAATTCCTCCTGAAGCCTTAATTTTTCTTTCAAAGAATCCAGGTTTTCTTTTAATCCATCTGTATCATATTGATAGTTCTCCGACTTTTTTCCAACATAATCAAGTTTTTTATAGGCAGTTGCAAGCAGTTTACTGGCATCTGCAAATAATGAATTTATATCTGCTACAGGCCTGGTTGGAGAAAAATTATTATTACGGTATTGCACAAATTCATTGTACAACTTCTTTGCTTGATTCAAATTATCAACTGCCTCATTAAACAATTGCATATTTTCTTCCTGCAATACAATGTGCACTTTCATTTCATTAAAGTTGTACCATGTTTTTAAATCTTCATTATCAAAACCGCTTTTCTGCATCCGCCGTGATGCGTCCTGCATCTGCTGCAAAGTGTCCATTGCCAGGTAAACCGCTATTGAATCTTTATAATAAAAGATAGTGCTCTCATTTTTTTGTTTGTAGCGTCCCCGTTGAAAATCTTTATGAGAAATGGGGTGCTCCAGCAATTGCCATAATGGATCAAAAGGCATATGCGTTTGTATAAACTGAACGGGCTGTAGCAAAAAATAATTGTAGCTGTTGTAACCAGCATCCCATGTAGGATCACAAAGCAACCATTCTCCATCAACATTTACTGCCACCCAGCCGTGGCCATTCCAGTAGGTATTATTATTTATGGTTGTATAACCTGTAACAACTACCGATTGCACACCACACTTAACAAGCAGATTACAAAACAATGCTGCATAATTTTCACACACACCTTTTCGCCTTCTTAAAACAGCATTCATATTTATCTCCGGGTCAATCCCCCACCGGTTAAACTGGTACATACTGTCTTTACTATATTCAATATTGTTGATTACCCAGGTGTAAACTGCCCTTACCTTTTCTTTATCTGTTGAAAAATTACCAAGAATATATTTTGCAATTGAGACCGTGTTGTATGTTTCTTCTTTTGGTATTTGCAACACTTTCCGGTCAACAAAGCTGTAGTTATCCTGTGCACACAGGTGCATTTGCAAAATAACACCTGCCGCAACAGATATCCATTTTTTCATATAATAAAATTACTAAGGCACCCGAAAAATTAAAAGCTAAATTTCCAACAGCAAATAATTCTTACATTCACCTTATAATTTTACGTCGATATATTTTAGCTGCTATGATTAAATTAAAATTTGTCACCATCCTTCTTTTCAGTTTTAACACCACCTGTTTTGCACAAATCACTTTTCCTGTAAATGACGTGGACAACCCAAAAGAAGAATGCTATGCCTTTACCAATGCCACCATTGTAAAAGATGCCCAAACCATACTTACCAATGCCACATTAGTAATACGAAAAGGGAAAATTGAAGCCGTGGGTAATACTATACCTGTTACTAAAGATGCAATTGTAATTGATTGCAAGGGCAAATACATTTATCCTTCTTTTATTGACATATACAGCGATTACGGAACAGACCAGTTAAAAACGGATGTTCCGAGATTTAATTCATTTCAAAACATTTCAAATACAAAAGGTGCTTATGGCTGGAACCAGGCCATTCGTTCTGAAATAAACATTGCTGAAAAATTTACCGTGAATGAAACAAAGGCAAAAGAATTACGCAATGCTGGCTTTGGAATAGTGCTTACACACCAAATGGATGGTATATCAAGGGGAACCGGGGCCGTTGTTACATTAGCAAATGAAAAAGAAAATAAAGTAATCATTAAAGAAAAGGCATCTGCCCATTATTCTTTCAGCCGAGGCAGCAGCACACAAGATTTTCCCAATTCCCTCATGGGTGCCATTGCTTTGCTGCGGCAAAATTTTTTAGATGCTGAATGGTATAAAACAAAACCGGTGCAGGAAGGGCTTAATCTTTCACTACAATCATTCAATAACAATCAAAACTTGCCACAAATTTTTGAAGCCGGGGATAAATGGAGCGATTTAAGGGCCGACAAAGTGGGAGATGAATTTGGTGTGCAGTACATCATAAGGGGCGGTGGCAATGAATACCAGCGGATAGCAGAGGTAAAAGCAACTAATGCAAATTTTATTATCCCAATAAATTTTCCCGAAGCAATGGATTTGGAAGACCCGGCTGATGCCAGGTTTGTTTCGCTGGCTGATTTAAAACACTGGGAACTGGCACCATCAAATCCCGGCAGGATGGAAAAAGCAAATATTTCTTTTGCTATCACATCATATGGATTGAAAGATTACAGCAGTTTTATAAATAATATCCGTAAAGCAATTACAAATGGATTGAGTGTACAAAAAGCCATGGAATCGCTTACAAAAATTCCAGCTTCCATGCTTGGGCTTTATGATAAAGCAGGCAGCCTTGATGCCGGCAAACTGGCAAATTTTTTAATAACCTCCGGCCCTGTATTTGATGAAAAGACAAGCATATATGAAAACTGGGTACAGGGCATTAAGTATGTTGTAAAAGAAAACAACTGGAAAAATGTAAAAGGGACATATCGCCTGGTAATTAATAAAAACAATTATGAACTGCAGGTAAAAAGCCAGGGCACTGCCACTATCATCAGTAACAGTGACACTACTAATGCAACCCTGCAACTGAATGACAAATTGGTAAACATAAATTTTTCATTTAAAAACGACAGCACAAAAATTACAAGGTTAAATGGTATTGCCGGCGACAGCATATGGACTGGCAGCGGTGAGTTAGCGGATGGAAAATGGATTAACTGGGTGGCGGCAAAAACCTTTGCACCTAATAACGACGACAGCAGCAAAACAAAAAAGATAAATATTAAAACGCTTTCCGAAGTGGTATATCCATTTACAGGCTATGGCAATACAACTGTACCACAGCAGCAAAATTTTTTGATAAAAAACACAACCGTTTGGACAAGTGAAAAAGAAGGGAAGCTGCTAAATACTGATGTGTTGATTAAGAATGGAAAAATTTCAGCCATTGGAAAAAATTTACAAGACGCATCTGCAATAATAATTGATGGCACAGCAAAACATTTGTCTGCAGGTATTATTGATGAACACTCACACGTTGCCATCAATGGCGGAGTAAACGAGTGCTCACAAAGTGTAACAGCAGAAACAAGGGTTAGTGACGTAATTAATCCTGATGATGTAGCTGTTTACCGTTGTCTTTCAGGTGGTGTCACCTGCAGCCATTTACTCCATGGAAGCTGCAATACTATTGGTGGGCAAACACAATTAATAAAACTTCGCTGGGGAATGAATGCCGAACAAATGAAGTTTACAAACTGGGATCCGTTTATAAAATTTGCCCTTGGTGAAAATGTTAAACGAAGTTCCACTACTGCCAACAATCGTTTTCCTGATACAAGGATGGGTGTGGAGGAAGTACTTACAGACGCCTTTACACGGGCACAAGCATATCAAAAACAAGGCGCTGGCAAAAGAAAAGATTTGGAGCTGGAGGCCCTATCTGAAATCCTGAATAAAAAACGTTTTATCACCTGCCACTCGTATGTGCAGAGCGAAATAAATGCAATGATAAAAGTGGCTGATAAATTTGGTTTTACAGTAAATACATTTACACACATACTCGAAGGATATAAAGTAGCAGATAAAATGAAAGCACATGGTGCAGCAGCATCCACCTTCAGCGATTGGTGGACGTATAAAATGGAAGTGGTGGATGCCATTCCGCAAAACGCTTATTTAATGCAAAAGACCGGGCTTACTGTTGCTATCAACAGCGATGATGATGAAATGGCAACAAGGCTTAACCAGGAAGCTGCCAAGAGCGTAAAGTATGCCAGTCTTGATGAACTGGAAGCCTTGAAGATGATAACAATTAATCCTGCCACTATGCTGCATGTGGCCGACAGAACAGGCAGTATAAAAATTGGCAAAGATGCTGATTTGGTATTGTGGAGCGATGAACCATTAAGCATCTATGCCAAAGCAGAAAAAACTTTTGTGGATGGTGTAATTTACTTTGACAGGGAAAAAGATGCGTTGCAGAGAGATATTATTGCAAAAGAAAAAGCAGCATTGATACAAAAAATGATTGCAGCAAAAAAGGGTGGTGAAAAAACTGTTCCCGCCACTGCCTCAGCAAAAGAATATCACCGCTGCGATGAAGAGGCCAATTAACCTGTTGAGTAATCTTATCGGCTACGCTTAAAAATATTGTATGAAAAAAGTAATTCTATTAACAGTGTTTTTTTACTGCAGGCAATTATTTGCCCAGGAAAATATATACCCTGCACCTGTACAAAACCAAACTATCGCCATTACCAATGCTGTAATTCATGTTGGCAACGGGCAGGTAATTAACAATGGCATGATTGTTTTCTCCAATGGAAAAATTGTTGAAGTAAGAACAACGGCCACCCTTGCAGATATTAAAGTGATTGATGCAAAAGGTAAACATGTGTATCCGGGGCTTATTGCCAGCAGCACAAATCTTGGCCTGGTAGAAGTACCTACCGTAAAATCAACTGTTGACTTTGCCGAAGTTGGTGACATAAATGCCAGTATTCATTCCATCTATGCTTACAATACCGACAGTAAAGTAATCAACACACTTCGTACAAATGGTATTTTGCTGGCCAACATTGTTCCATCGGGAGGCAGCATCAGTGGCGCATCTTCTGTGGTGCAACTGGATGCATGGAACTGGGAAGATGCAGCATATAAAATTGACAATGGTATTCATTACAACATGCCATTACTCAGCAGGTCTGGCCGCAGGGGTACGGGCAACGATGATGCCTTCAGGTACGCTTTGGAAAAAATTGAAAGCACAAGGAATTTTTTCAGGGAAGCGAAAGCATATCATTTGCAGGCACAGCATGCTGCCATTAACTTAAAGTACGAAGCAGTAAAAGGTTTGTTTAATCAATCACAAATATTTTTTGTGCATTGCAATTTGGTTAAAGAAATGATGATGGCAATTGACATAGCAAATGAGTTTGGTTTTAAATTAGTAATCGTAGGCGGCAGCGACAGCAGGTTGATAGCAGATATACTGAAACAAAACAATGCAGGTGTTATTCTTGCAAAAATTCATGAAAGCCCTTCTGCAGATGATGACGCAATAGATCGGCCATACACCACCGCAGCTGCATTGCATAAAGCTGGTGTAATATTTACCGTTTGCGATGACTCACAGCGTGGATTTTGGCGCCAGCGCAACCTTCCTTTTATGGCAGGCACCATGGCTGCCTATGGGTTGACAAAAGAAGAAGCTTTGAGTGTGCTTACATTAAACGCTGCCAAATTACTTGGTATAGATAACATTACCGGCACTTTGGAAAAAGGAAAAGATGCCAATATCGTTATCAGCGAAGGTGATATACTTGATATGCGTACCAGCAAAATTACCAATGCTTTTATACAAGGCAGGGAAATTGATTTGAATAATAAGCAGACGCAGTTATTTGAAAAATACAAGTACAAGTATGGTATAAAATAGGTTTATCATATTACTAAAAAAACGGCTGACTATGAGCCAGCCGTTTTTTTTACTCAACCACAAAGCTGCTGTTCACTACTTTCTTTTTATCATTAATTACATGTATAAAATAAATACCGCTTGCCCAGGCACTGTTAGTTGCAATCAATTCTTTTTGCTGTTTTGAAAAAATATTAATTTCTTTTTGTGATAGCAGCCTGCCTGCTGCATCAAAAATTTGTATTTGATGAAAGCCGGTATTTTTTAGTTTTAAATCAGCAGTAAACGAACTGCCTTTCTGTAAAGGGTTTGGGTATATTTTTATTGATGGGTTAAAGTTGGCAACCAAATTCTTTATAGTGTCCTTAAGATTTTTTCTCCTCACAACCCTCACTCCCCCAGCCGTACAACGCAACCTCCCTACTACATGAGAACTGCTGGCATTAACAACAACACCCTGCAGCATCACTACATCATTCTTAATAGTAATAATATTTCCTTCGGCCTTATTTAGAATAAATTTATTTGTAACCATCCCTACACCGGAAACCATAACAGTACAATTACTGTCTAACCATGCAAGTGCAAAATTACCATCCGCATCTGTAGCCGTTCCAATCCTGGTGCCCGATATTCTCAACGAAGCAAATGAAACTGCCCTTCCCTTTTCATCCACTACTTTTCCTTTAAAGTTATAATTGTTTCGTTCGGTTGTTTCAATCTTCATTGCTGTTGTTTCAGGCGATTTATTTATAGCCGTTTTTATATTTTTTATTTTGCCCTGTGCCTTTGTAGTATTGGCTTTTGAGAAAAGTAGAAAAAAAGCGATGATATAATTCCAGTACCATAGCCATTTCTTTTTTGACGGCATCGTAATGTTCCTTTCTAATTGATCAGTATAAGCCCTGCCGCATATGTTTTCGCTTTTTAGTTTGGAAAAATAATTAAGCAGTTCCGTGTCGCTCATACTGGTGAAATCAATTACCTGTTTGGCGCAGGCGTTGCAGTAGCGTCCTTGTTCTGTTGGCACCATGTTTTCCCAGTTTTCGTGACATGGCTCGGGGATGGAGAGTTGCATCTTTTTCATAACAGTTAGTTTTGTTATGCTGATGCAGGGATTTTTTTGATTACATAAAAAAGAAAGGGCAACTTATTTTGGCTGAGACAATTGTATAAAAAAAGCCAGCCCAAAAAAGACTGGCTTTAAAAATATCTATCAAAAATGCTTACGCATCTTTACCATGGCAATTCTTAAATTTCTTTCCGCTTCCACAAGGGCAGGCATCATTTCTTCCAGGCATTTTCTCTACACGTATTGGTTCCTGCTTTACTGGTGCTGATGGTTCGTAGTAATCATTCTCCTGGCTCATATACTCCGGGCCGCCGGTGCTGCTGGTAGCGCCTGCAAATTCTTCCTTGCGCTGGCGCATTTTACTCATGTCGGTTTTTTCTTCACGGCCTTCTTTTATGCGGCCTGCATTGGTTTGCTCCATTGGTATGGTAGCATGGCAAAGGAAACTAACAATGTCTTTGTTCACCGTATCATCCATTTGCTTAAAAGCGCTAAAGGCTTCTATTTTATAAATCACCAGCGGATCTTTTTGTTCGTAACCGGCAGTTTGTACACTGTGGCGCAAATCATCCATTGCCC
>CAZBTD010000093.1:0-13949 GCA_964494815.1 uncultured Ferruginibacter sp.
CACCTCGGCACCGACGACCACGACCCGGGCCACCACCACGACCGCCCCGAGCACGACGACCACCCGCGCCACGACCACGACCGCGGCGCCGACCACGACCACGACCCGGCCCACCACCACGACCACCCGGGCCACCACCACCTGTAACAAATCTTACGTGATAGCCATATCCCAACCAAAAGTCTTTTCCTTTATTTGAAAAATCCTGCGCAAAAGAAACAGCACTAATAACAAGCAGTATAGCAAACGGTATAATTCTTTTCATCAGAAACATAAAAAAATAGTTCGTAAAAATAGGAAAAACTAATGGCAGAAGATACCCACTTAAACTAATATGCAGCCCCTGATAATGAGATGTGTATAAGTAACCGGTGAAAACGAATTTTGAAACGGTAAAAAGCAAAAGGCCCAATAGAAATCGGGCCTTTGTTTACGAACCTAATTCGGTTCTGTAACCCCCAAAGAAAACATCTTGTTTACCAAGCACAAGCGCTATATCTATGGGGCTGCATTATAAACGCTCTTTGAGTATAGTTATTTTGTTAACGCTATAATTTATTTAGAAAACTTCTATTCGTCAGCAGCAAAAGGGTTTTGTTTTTTTGATGACAAAAGCTCCTGTGGTTTTATGGGAATAAGTGCCCAGTAAGATGGCGCAGGTCCGAGCCTTGCTGCTCTGCCCAATACATTTCGGCTATAAACACCGGGTTTTAGCACGTCGGTTTTGGAGCTTTTAAAAATCAATTGCAGAATTTTTTTCATTACGGATGTTTTTTGTTTTCAAAATGGAATCATGTAAAATTGTACTGCTTCTATTTAAAAGAAGAAAGCCGTTTAAGATGGAGATCCAGGCCAAATTAAACGGCTCTCAAAACACTGAAAGAACCCTGTATTAGTAAGTTTAATAATCGTTTTGCGCCTTTTCCTCGTTTCTGTTGTACAGTTATAGTATCTCAAACTGTGCCAATGGCTTAACTAATTGTTTTTCAACAATGTACAATTACCGAATCGACCCAATTACTCCAAATACTGGAAAACCTTCTTTGAAAAGGAGAAAACTTGCAAAACAAACCAATAATGCCGGGTTCTCATTAAAGCCAGGTTTATTTCGAAATGATTTGTAAAAGCTGTGGCTACAAGGCTGCAAATTGCATCAGTCAATCTTCTGCCATTTTTGCAAAATCCCTATTTAAAGCCAAAAATGGAAAAATCGAAGCTGGGGTTCAAACAAATGTAAAAGCGCAGTATTAAAAGAAAATGAAAATTCAGTATTAGTTTTTTTAAGCAGATTCTTTTTTTAATAAAGTAAAAATTCGTTAAAAATCCATAAATCAATAAAAATCAAATATTTAATGAAAATTAAAAAAAATTACTAAATCAAAAGTAATTTTCAAAGGCTTATATAAAAGTAAGTAATTTGGAGATAATATACGACTTTTTAAAATAAAAAATTGCGCATAAAATTTTTAAAATCAATTATTTACAAATATTATATAAAAACTAAATTTTATAGTTATTCATTTTAAAATTGTTCTCCTCAAAATACTAACAGGTTTAGTTAACATAGTCGCCCGGAAAAAGCAAAAATTAAGGGACCACAGATAAATTTATGCTAACCACCTCCCACTCTTGCCCTATAGCTTTGCTCCAACTCAACACTGCCATAATTGCATACATAGTCAATTGTAAAACTGCCCGGACGAACCGGGCAGTTAATTTATTCTCCAAAATGAAATGTTAGTGGTTGTAGTACCTTTTTTTTCGGGCAAGATATTTCTCATGTATCACCTCACTCAGTCGTTTTTCAAGCACTTTGCTTTCAACCCACGAAATAATGTCGAGATAAGCAAACGACCTTGTTTGAAACCTGTCATTCTCCAATTTTTTAAGTGTTATCAAAAAGTTTTCAAAAGCCATTTTCAGTTTCGTTCTTGATAGTAAAAAGGAATTACGCAAAAATTTAAACATCTCCTCTTCTACTACTGTAAGGTTTTCCATTTTTGCCATAAACCTGTACACAGAACGGATTAGGGACTCCATAATCTCCAGGTTTCCTAGTTCATAATGTGCCATCAGGTGAAGCAGCCGGGCATAGCATTGCAGGTCGCTGCGGAGGTCGGGGCTATCATTTATTATCCTTTGAAGGTAATCAATAGCTACATCATATTTGCCGCTTCCAAAATACAGGTTGGCTATTTTATAGTTGAAAACAAGGAGGCGGTGGCTATCTAAGAAAAGAGAGTACTCCTCCAGCTTCTGCTCCAACCCTGGTATTATAGCAAGGCCCTGCTCAAAACTGCCGTCCATAAAGTGACGGTTAAGTGTGGCGCTGCTGATGTACACAAATGACTGCACCCTGTGGTTATCATTTTTATTGGCCATATCTGAAGCAGCAAATTCTTTAAACTGCTTCAGGGCCACATCAAAGCCCTCAAAATTCCGCAGATCAAAGTGTGCATTCAGCAGGTTGTGCAGGCCTTTTATATAATAGCCTGTTTCAACTTTTATCATCAGCGGCTGCTCATGAAAAATATCTATCCACTTTTGAGCATATCGATAATACTGCAAAAAATCCTGGCGGATAAAAGCATACCAGCAATAGCTTTGATACAGGTAGAGTTTTTCGTAAAAGCCGGTTTGCTTGTGTGAATTGGAAGGCAGACTATAAGTAAAAAACTTCACAATGGCTGCTTCATCTTTTTCATTACGGGCATGACCATTTTTTATGTAAAGGCTGTACAATTGCAACGCCAGGCTGCTCATTCTTGATACCATCGACACTCTTGTATTTACCTCTATGGTTTCCTGCGCAAGAAACTCTGCCCTGTCAGTCATACTTCTTGTAATATGAAGGCTTTCAATCTTTTTTTCCCAGGCTACTACCTGGGTTAAAAAATTATACTTGTAATGTTCTTTTGCAATTTCAGTAAGCTTCTCCAATATTTTCAGGCTCTGATGGTATAGCCCTTTATTGTATAAAATACGGGCATAATCAAGCTGTTCGTTCAACTGCATGTCAATACTATCAGCACTTTTTATAAGGCGAAGGCTTGCCAGCAACTGCTTATATAAATGCACTTTTATATTGGCAAGCTGTGGCTTCTGTATAGAGGGAAGTTTCTTTAATAGTAATTGCTCATCATATTCAGAAAGCTTATCAAGAGCATCAAATAATTCTATTATTTTTAGGTCTTCTTTAGCCGAACTTCTTTTTATATAGAGTTTGAAATTCCTCTTTTCAGCTTTTTCAAGTGACTTTACCAATTGAAATAATGTATCTGTAAACCTGCTGGGCATCATTAATATATTTTTCTGTAATCCGCTCTGGCAAAGGGCTTGTGGATATAACGTACCCGTTAAGCATAATAAAACCCTTTACAAATTGGTTAAAAGTTAAAACTGCTACATCTTATTTTTGTTATCAAATACGATGTAGCAGCAAATTCATAAAGCAGGCAATCGTTAAAAAAGCAGGCAATCGTTAAAAACAGCATTTTTAAATGCTTCATATATAAACTGGTTAATCCAGTTTAAAAGAGATTCAAGAATTTTCATATGGCAAGCAATCGTTAAAGTCCGCCTGTTCTCTACAGGGGGACATTTTTTTGTGTGCCAAAGTAAAAGCAATTTTTTTAATTCAAAATATTTTTGCCCCACTTTTTTATTTCTGCACCTATCATTTTTAATTGGCAATTATAAAATCAGGCTTCTTTACGAGGGAAGTATTATACCGGAAGCGAATATTGCTGCCTAGTTGCATACTAAAGCTGGACATGCCAGCCATTGTTTTTGGAAAATAAAACGCTTTCAACTCAAGTGTGCCGAACACAAGGCTTTCGTTACGGGTGCGTATGCCGGCACCCACGGCTGTAAAAATATCGCTTTTGCTTATTGACACACCTTTTTGTTTTATCATACTTACATCTGTAAATACGAATGGCGCCAGCCTGAAACCCCAAAATTTATGCAGGTTATAAAACACAGCTTCTGTTTTTGCAGTTGCCCTCAAATCTGCAAGAATATCCCCATTTCTAAAATAAGATAACCCAAATACACTGCTTAATAAAAGCGGCTGTTGCGTTGGTGTGGTATTAAACTGTCTTGCAAAAGATAAATTGAAAAATTGCCTGTAATACCACTCTGGCCGTAATTTAATTTTTCTGGTAAAGTGTTCTACACCAGCAAGTATATCTACATCCTCCCATTTCCCATTCTTTATATAACCGCCAATTCTGAAAGTGTAGCTGCTAAAAAAACCTCTCTTGTTCAAATGTGTGCGCTGTCCGTCGAATGCGTAATAAGGCCTGCTGGTAAAGTTGTTTGTAACACTGTCTTTACGATTTACCCAACCAGCAATTAAGGATATATCAAACCCATCTGGTACATCTTCATTGCGGCCAAAGCCATATATAAAATTAGTACGGGTAAAACTTTGTCTGAATACACTTACAGAGGTAAGGAAACCATGAACATCGCTCAGGCGGCTATCAAATGTATCTAAAGCTTTTGCAGGTAAATGATTAAACCGCTGATAAAATCCCCTTATGAATGCAAATGCCCTTATTCTGCCACTTTGCTTTCTCCATTTTTGCCTGCTGCTGCCAAAGCTGTATCCAAGCCATCCATCAGCCCGTTGATAGCTATATTTAAACACCCGTTGGTAAAGCGAATCGGTAACATAATTATTCTTTGTATGATTGACTGAGATATCTAGCCCACCAACCCATAGCATATAAGGGGTGATAAATGGCTTTTCAAAACTTACATATACTTTAGTTTCTTCGCTTCTGCCACTGGTTACAGCGCCATTAAAACTTTTAAACCCTGCAGTAAGGTTTAAAAAAGTACCCTTGATATTTCTTTTTAAAAATTCTGCACCAAAGCCCAGTTTTGGAATTCTCTCTGCATCATACAACGTAGTTATCAATAACCTTGAGCCAGTGCCCTTCAGGTTTTCTTCTTTAGCATCAATACGAAAACGTTTTGTGCTTGAAACATCTGCACCGCCTCCAATAGAAAACACGTCTTTTACTGTTACCAGTACATCTACCATATAATGATTCCCCGGTATAGTGTCAACTTTAATCAAGGCATCCTGCAGGTAAGCCTGGTCACGTAAAAATTTCTCGTTATCAGCCATCAGGTAAGGATTGAGCCTGTCGCCTGCATCAAAAAATAAATTATTGGCGATAATGTTAGCAGTTGTTTTTTTATGAAAGGCGTTGGCCACTATTGTACCAAAATTATTATGATACCTGGCAGTATCATTAATATCCCTTTCAAAACCAAGCCGGACAATCTTTATATGCCTTATTACTTTGCCAATATATTTCACATACGGATTTATTTTTTCTACAGGCACGCTGTCTTCCGTACTGCTTGTAGAAATACTCTTGCCCAATTTTCCCAAAAGGCCTTTCTTTTTTACCAGGAAAAAAGTATCACTGCCCGGTTGCTGACAAAACGCAGATGTTGCCTGTATACACAACAGCAGCGTCAGCAATGGCAACAGGGTTTTCAGCATGTTATAATTTTAAATGAGCCGGATAAAGATATTTATTTGATAACACAACGCATTCATTTGCTGCTTATGATGCAGTAAACATATTTTAAAAGTGGCAAAACAATGAAAACAGCATACATAAACAATAAAAATAAACGTTATCTAATAAGAATTACATGCGAAACTATGGGCATTAAAATTATTATGTTTTTAACATGGTGTGAATAAATAGACTACAAGCATATCAAAATCAAAACATTAAATTTGATTTAATGAATGTGACTTATAGTAAGTACCGCACCTCATTTGTAAAACTAAAACCGTAGTACATTGACAGAAACTATTATCAACCTGGATTCGGTTAACCCGATTGAGTTTTTTGGTGTAAACAACGGAAAGCTCGACATCCTTAAAAAGAAATTCCCACTGCTGAAAATCCTGAGCAGGGGCACACAGGTAAAACTAAGTGGTTCACCGGAGCAAATAGTTGATGCAAAGGAAAAGATTGATCTTATTGTGCAGTACATTGAACGAAACGGGCACATGAGTGAGAACTACTTTGAGCAAATACTTGGCGGTGATGACCAACAAGTGGTGGACAATTTTGTAGAGCGAAACCCCAATGAGGTACTGGTATTTGGGCCCAACGGAAAAACAGTAAGGGCACGAACGGCCAACCAAAAAAAGATGGTGCAGGCTGTTGACAAAAACGACATTGTATTTGCAATTGGCCCTGCTGGTACTGGTAAAACATATACAGCTGTTGCATTAGCAGTAAGAGCATTAAAAAACAAATCTGTAAAAAAGATTATTCTCACAAGACCTGCAGTAGAAGCCGGAGAAAATCTTGGTTTTTTGCCAGGCGACCTTAAAGAAAAGATTGATCCATACCTGCGCCCATTGTATGATGCACTGGATGATATGATACCGGCTGATAAGCTTGGATATTATATGACCACACGTACAATAGAAGTAGCACCGCTTGCATATATGAGAGGCCGTACATTGGATAATGCCTTTATCATTTTGGATGAGGCACAGAATACTAATGATGGCCAGTTAAAAATGTTCCTTACACGTATTGGTGCCAATGCAAAAGCTATTATTACAGGTGACCCAACACAGATAGACTTACCAAAAAATCAAAAGAGCGGCCTTGACAAAGCCATAAGAATTTTAAGAAATGTGGATGGCATTTCACATATTGAACTGGATGAAGAAGATGTGGTAAGGCACCGTTTGGTAAAAGCCATTATCAGGGCTTATGATAAGGAAAAAGAAAAAGAAGACCAGTACGAAGAGAGAAAGAAATGATCACAATCACTATGTTAATACCATGCAGGAGGCGGCTATCAGGCTGCCTCCTCTTTTTTTTAATTGCCTGCAACAACAAGCAAGTAAACACATTGGTTGTTACAAAAGAAGACTCCGTAAAAGAAGCGGCAAGAATTACAGCTGCATACCAGCAAATTGATTCAATCACAAGTATGATACATACAGGTGACCTTATTACAAGAACGGGTAATGATTTTACCAGCGAAAGCCTGCGAACTCTTAACCAGCACGATAAGACTTACTCTCACTGCGGCATTGCAACTATTGAACACGACAGTGTTTTCATATACCATGCACTTGGCGGAGAATTTAATCCTGATCAAAAAATAAGAAGAGATGCACTAAAACTGTTTGCAGAGCCATACGATAACAGAGGCCTTGGTATTTTCAGGTATGCACTTAGCAAAAAAGAAGCTGACTCCGTTGTTGCAGTAATAAAAAAACACTTTAACGCTGGTGTAATGTTTGATATGAAATTCGATTTGCAAACAGACGACAGAATGTATTGTGCCGAGTTTGTTTGCAAAAGTTATACTGCCGCTGCAAAACTGCAGTTTGCCACCAGCAGGTTAAAAGATTTTGTTTTTGTGGGAGTAGATGATTTGTTTATGCACCCCAAATGCACAGAAGTAAAAAGGGTTTTATATAAATAAGTCAAGTACAAAAAATAAAATTACATTTGAAGCTTAAACCAAAAAATTAACTGATTATGAAAAAATTACTTTTAGCTGTGACAATCCTTAGTTCAGCAATTTTATTTACAAGCTGCGGAGGTGGTGCCGGCGACCCAAAAGAATCTCTCATTGCCTTCTTTGATGCCATGGGTAAAAAAGATATTGAAGGTGCAAGAAAATTAGCCACCGCCGACAGCAAGAGCATGATTGACATGATTGAAATGGGAATGAAAATGGATAAGGGCAATAAAAGCAATGATGATTTTGATAAAGCAAACATGGAGTTTGGCGATGCCAAAATTGATGGCGATAAAGCTACTGTAGCTGTAAAGAATAAAAAGAAAGATGAATCAATCAATTTTACTTTGAAAAAAGAAGAAGGCAAATGGAAAGTAGCATTTGATAAAGCTTCTATTATGCAAATGGCAACTGATAAAATGGCTGAAAAAGGTGGAATGGATAAGGCAATGGATGAATTAAAAGATGTAAATATGGATTCATTAAAAGACGGGCTTAATAAAGGACTTGAAGCACTTGACTCTGCTAAAAAAGAACTTGAAAATGTAAAACCATAAATTTATTAAATAACCTAACAGGACAAACAGCCTGTTATAAAAAACCTGCAGTATTACTGCAGGTTTTTTATTGCGCCTTGTAAAAACATAACCAAGTTATTTATTGCTGCAGCAGTTATTTCAATTTGCTCCTGTGCCTCTTTCCAGTTGCGCTGTTCCAGCGCTTCTCTTATACCAGGCAGCGTTTTTACACCATAGCCTGTATAAAAACCTGGAGCATAAATACTGTGCTTATACCATGGCCTTCGTGGCAAGCCGGTAGTAAGTAATGACTGCTCTGCTTTAAACAGGTTTTTATTTAACTCATTCTTTTTTGCTGCTGTAAAACGATCTGCAACGATAATTACATTTAATTCATTGCAAACTTTATCAAAAGAAAATACCGCATTCTGCAGTGATGAAAAATTGAGATATGGCACTTCATCTTTTGCTACCGGTGGCAATTTTGATTCAGTTATATTGTTTGCAATAGTATAATGCCCTTCTTTTATCACCTGGTTTTCTGTAACGGTATTTTCCCTCATCTCATCAGCCATAGTAGTTAACTCTGTTACATACTTAGCAATTGTTTTTTGAAGGTTCCTGAAATCAAAGGGAAGTGTTTCTGCATTAGCAAACCGAAGTGTAGTGCGGCCACATACTTTAGCCAATGCAACACCATATTCAAATGTAGGATCTTTAAAACGCCTGTACATATCGTAGCTGTCATAAATAGAATGATACTCACCACCACCATCTTCGCCGCCAAAGCCAAGGTTCATACTGCTGATACCAAGGTGCTGAAAGAAAGGTGAATAATCAGAGCCAGCGCCTAAGGCTGCCAGGGAAAAAGTTTTTTTATCAAGCAGTTCCTTTTTTGTTTTTGCAGATGTTGCATTGATAATATCACTTGACCGTTTTCTGTCAAATACAGAGACTTTTGTTTGTGGGTCGCTTACTTCTTTGGTTATTTCTGTAAAGAAAGATTCCAGTGCATGTGAGCCACCTGCATACAAAAAACCACGGGCATTGCCATCGCTATTAATGTACAGTACGGTTTTTTGTGTTAACTCTTCTGCATGATGCTCTACCCATTCGGTAGAACCAAGCAGCCCAGGCTCTTCACCATCCCATGCACAATACACAAGTGTACGCTTTGGTTTATAACCATTCTTCGCCATCTCTCCTACTGCTTTTGCTTCTTCCATTAACGCCGCAAGGCCACTTACCGGGTCGGCAGCCCCGTTTACCCATGCATCGTGGTGATTGCCACGTATTACCCATTCATCAGGCAATTCGCTGCCTTTTAATTTTGCAATCACATTATGTATTGGCCTTATTTTCCAGTCGAACGACAATTTTATATGCACTTTGTCTTTAGATGGCCCTACATGATAAGTAAGCGGTAAAGCGCCCCGCCAGTCATCTGGCACCACAGCTCCTTCAAGGCTTTGTAATAATGGCAAAGCATCGGCATAACTAATGGGTAATACCGGAATTTTTAAAAGATTGGTTGCATCTTTTTGTGATATCCGTTTTGCATCTTTTGTGGAAGCTATACCAGGTGTTAATGGATCACCGGGATAAACAGGCATATCTTCAACAGAACCACGCTGTACTCCATAGTCAGGCTTGTATGGCCCTTTCGGATAAACATCTCCCTGGTAATAGCCATCATCTTTAGGATCGCTATAAATGATACATCCTATAGCGCCATGCTCTTGTGCCAGCTTTGGCTTGATACCACGCCAGCTGCGGCCATATTTTGCAATTACAATTTTGCCTTTTACATCCACACCCAGCCTCGCCAGCATATCATAATCGGCAGGTACCCCATAATTTACATACACAAGTTCTGCCATTACATCTCCATCTGCACTCCAGCAATTGTACACAGGTAATTGCCCATCCTGGTTAGATGTTCCATCTTCTTTTAAAGCTGGTTCTTTTAATATTGCTGTGAAATTTTTTGAACCTTTTAGTTCAAGCAGCCTTGTTACAGGCGTTGGAAATAATACATAAAATGTTTCCACTTCTGTATCAAAGCCCCAGTTTTTAAAATGATCTGTGATGTAAGCAGTATTGGCTTCTCCTCCGGGAGAAGCTACATGGTGTGGCTGTGCTGAAAGATCTTTTATATATTGATCAATATTTTTTGCATTCAACAGGGCATCAAACTTTTTCTCTGTTGCTAATTGTGCTTCGGCTGATGTTTTACTAAAACCCATTACCAGGCTTTGTGCATACAATGAAAAGCCGGCACAGGTGGATAAAAGAAGTGAGATTGTTTTCTTATTCATACAAGGTTATTTGCAGATGATGAATTTCAAATGTAAAGAAATGAAAGGAAAATAGTTTCTTTACCGCATGGATGGGGAAACAAATCTGAAGCAACTGATAAAAAACATGAAGCCTGAATTAAACAAAGGTGAATATGTTTTTATTACTGTAAATGATATTACAGCAGTTGAAGTGAACACCGCAGTTTTATTTTTTAAGGAGAAGGAAGCCTATACTTTTGTTATCGAAAAAAAAATTGCCGATGAAAATAATTTCTCTTACGAATATGTAGCATCATGGATAACGCTTTCCATTCACTCTTCGCTGGAAGCTGTTGGCCTGACCGCTGCTTTTTCAAAAGCACTCACCGATGCAGGAATTAGTTGTAATGTAGTAGCGGCTTATTATCACGACCATATTTTTGTGAATGTGAAAGATGCGGCGAAGGCTATAAAAGTGCTGCAACAAATGGCTGAATAAAGATTTTTAGCACAAGTGTGCGACGCAACGATGATGCTACGAAGAACGAATGGCGGCAACAAAAAATTATTTCAACAACTGCTCCAGCTTTCTTTCTAATGCAGGGCCACGGAGATTTTTTGCAATAATTTTTCCGTCGGGGCCTACTAAAAAGTTTTGAGGAATGCTGGTGATTCTGAATTGTGCGGCTACTTCATTTGCCCAGCCTTTAAGATCACTTACATGTGGCCATGTGAGGTTATCCATATTTATTGCTTCTATCCAGGCTGGTTTTGACTTGTCGAGAGAAACACCAAAAACAGTAAAATTTTTGCTCTTATATTTTTGATAACTGGCTACTACATTGGGGTTTTCCATACGGCAAGGCCTGCACCAGCTTGCCCAAAAATCTATCAATACATATTTGCCACGAAAAGAAGATAGTGATACCATGGCACCTGTTGTATCTGCCTGGCTAAAGTCGGGCATGACAGTGCCCACAGCATTTACTTTTGCTTCGGATAATTGCTGTGATAAATAATTTCCTAATTCGCTGCTGCGTACATCAGCAGTTAGAGAATTAAACAACTGGTCGGTTTTCATTACATCATCAGCTAATTGCATATAGCGTAACACCGCTAACGGGGCTATGTAAGATGTCTTATTTTCATTGATAAAATTTTCGATGGCCTGCCTTGCTGCTGCTTTTCCATTTTCATCAGCGGCAGCATTTTCGCCAAAATATTGCTGATAAGGCGCTATGAGGTTGCTAAGTTTATAAAAATCATTATTTGAAGCAGAACCACTTACGGCTGCTTTGTCAAATGCTTCTTTACTACCAGATACTTTTACGTTGCTGTTGTCGAGAAATAAAGTAAGGTAAGGTGGTTTATTGTCGATTAAAATGATTTTGAAAGAAGGTTTATCGAGTTTGCCTTTGAAAGAAAATTTGTTTTGAAAAATGCCACCCTGCTGCTCTGGCTGACCAGTGGTGCCATTGAGCAAAGCTACTTTGGTACCATCTGCAAAACCAGTTACTTCTCCATTGATAACAAATCCATCGCCTTTTTCAGTGGCAGGTGCTGCTACTGTTGCTTTTGTTTTTGGTTGTGCCGCTGTTTTCTTTTGTGCATACACAAGGGCAGGAAATAGTAAACCAATAAGTATTATTTTCTTCATCACAGAATTTTAATGCTGCAATTTAGCCAATTTGAAAATACTGGCTTAGCTGGTAATGGATTTTAGGAATTCTTTTGTTGTTTGGGAAACATTTGTACTATGTTCAAGCATTTTTACAAAAGCACTGCCAATGATGGCGCCATTGCTGTATCGGCAGGCAGCCTCAAAGGTCTGTTTGTCTTTGATGCCAAATCCGATCAGTATTGGATTTTTTAAGTTCATTGATTGCAGACGTTTGAAATAGCTTTCCTGGTCTTTTATAGCTTTGTTATTGCCGGTAGTTGATGAAGATGATACTGCATAAATAAAGCCACTGCTGAGTGTATCAATTTTTCTTATTCTTTCTTCGCTTGTTTCCGGTGTAATGAGAAAAATAAAATCGAGGTTGTATTTTTTTATAGTGGCACTGTATTCTGTTTCAAATTCGTATTGAGGAAGATCGGGCAATATCAAACCATCCACTCCTGCCGTTGCTGCATCGGCACAAAATTTTTCAAAGCCATATTGCAATACTGGATTCATATATCCCATCAGTATAACAGGGATAGAAATTTCTTTTCTGAAATCTTTTAACTGTTCAAACAGTTTTGCAATAGTAATACCATTTGCCAGTGCAATGCTGTTGCTATGCTGAATAACAGGGCCGTCAGCCAATGGGTCGCTGTAAGGCATACCTAGCTCAATAATATCTGCGCCGCTTTGTTGTAATGATTTCATCACATCCAATGTTGAATGTAATTGAGGATAGCCTGCAGTGCAGTACACGTTGAGAACGTTTTTATTTTTTACAGAGAAGAGTTGGTGAAGTCGGTTCATGGCCTGTTGAAAATTTTATTTCTCCACATGTTGTATCGCAATTGCCTCGTGGCCGTCAATTACTATATAATCATATACCGGAAACGCATCTATATCCAGTGTAATGTTAAAAGCGGATTTATCCCCAGCAGCTCTTTGAAAAGACACCACCAAACTGTCGCCTTTTCTTTCAACAGTATAAGCATCACCTGCAAAGTTGCTGTTGAGGCAGGCTTCAAACTCATAGCGTTCTCCTGCAATATTGCTTTTCATGCCAATTGTTTTTTCACCAGCAGAACATTCACCGATTTTTTTGTATGCCAGTTTATGATTGATAAATGCTTCGCCGCTGTTACAGGAATAAATAACCGCTGTAATCAGAAATAAAGAAATATATTTCATGTTATAGATATTTCATGTAGGTTGCTAAATCCTTATCTCCTCTTCCACTTAAACAAATAACCACCACATCATTTTTATTAAACTCTATTTTATTCAGCACAGAAAAAGCATGTGCCGTTTCCAAAGCCGGAATGATGCCTTCCAGTTTGCTCACTTCAAATGCGGCTTTTAACGCTTCCTCATCTGTTGCACTCATAAATACACCACGGCCACTTTTAAATAAATGTGCATGTAAAGGGCCAATACCGGGGTAATCTAATCCTGCAGAAATGCTATGCGGTTCCACTACTTGCCCATCTGCTGTCTGCATCAACAAACTTTTACTGCCATGCAAAATACCCGGCGTGCCTAATTGTGTTGTTGCCGCACTCATGCCACTATCAATACCGCAACCTGCTGCTTCCACCGCCACTAACTTAACAGATTCATTGTTTAAAAAATGATAAAATGCACCAGCTGCATTGCTGCCACCACCTACACAAGCCAATACATGCGTTGGCAATTCGCTTCCGGTTTTCTCCTTTAATTGTTTTTTTATCTCCTCACTTATCACACTTTGAAACCTTGCCACCATATCTGGATAAGGATGTGGCCCCACCACACTGCCAATGATATAATGTGTATCAACAGGATTATTGATCCAGTCTCTTATTGCTTCATTGGTTGCATCTTTTAGTGTTTTGCTGCCGCTTGTTGCTGGCACTACTGTTGCTCCCAGCATTTTCATTCTTGCCACATTCGGTGCTTGCCGTTCAATATCTTTTTCGC
>CAZBTD010000094.1:0-13781 GCA_964494815.1 uncultured Ferruginibacter sp.
AGAAGGCAGGGAATAATAAGAAAGGTGAAAAACAATAAGCAAAAAAAAGTACGTAATTATACAAGTTATAACAATCAGTAGTAATCATCATTACAATCAACATTGCTCAAAATAGAACGTATCATAATAACTTTTCCGCCAATAGCTTTCCTAATCCGCAAGAGTAAAAAACTGCACCTGCCCGGCTTTGAAGGTGTACCATTATACGATGTACTGAACTTTTTTTATAAGCAAATAAAAACTGTTGGCCTTACAGAAAGGGCTTCTGCTGTAGCGTACAATTTCATTATGGCCATACCTCCATCGTTTTTGTTTTTGTTTACGTTGATACCAAGCTTGCCATTGATAAAAAAGGCTGCCCTTAAAAAAGAATTGCATGCTTTGATTACAGATATTGTTCCGGCAAAAGTGCACAATGAAAACCTGATAAAATTTATTGATTCATTTATTGACAACTCAAGAATTGGCCTGCTTTCTTTCAGCTTAATACTGGCCCTGTTTTTTGCCTCCAACGCTATGATGGGTCTCATGCGTTCGTTCAACAAAAATTATATCGGTTTCGAAAAAAGAAAGGGGCTTAAAAACAGGCTTGTAGCATTAAGGCTTACAGCACTTATTTTTTTACTGGTGCTGGGCTATCTTATTTTACTCATTACACAAACTGCCGTTTTAAAATGGATGGGTATAAAGAATGTTACTTTCAGAGAAGTGCTTTTTTATGTGAGATGGGTTTTTATTGTAAGCCTTATTTTTTATGCTATTGCCTTTATATACAAGTATGCACCGGCAGTACAAAAGCGATGGCGAATGGTAAGCCCGGGTACTATACTAGCCACTTTTATGAGCATACTTGCCACACTTGGTTTTTCTTTTTTTGTAAACAACTTTGGCAGGTACAATGCCCTGTACGGCTCCATCGGAACAATAATAATGCTAATGGCGCTTGTATATATTAACTCCCTTGTGCTGCTGATAGGTTTTGAACTTAACGTAAGCATTAAATCCCTTAAAGCAATTGCAGAAAGCAGGCAGGCAGAAGAGGAAGTAAAAGCTGCGGGGGCAAAAATTACATAGGTGGTTTGCAAACAGCTTTTGTGCAATCTATCTTTAAGTATAAAATTTAAGTGACATGAAAAAACTAATCATACCAGCAACAATTGCCATTGTAATAATCATTTCTTCGTTTACATTATTATTCGATTCATTACCTATTGGCAGCAACATGCCCAAGAGTGATAAAAAATTGAAAGATGTTTCGGGCAAAGAAGTGATGTTAAAAGATGCCAAAAAGCAAAATGGTTTGCTGGTGATGTTCAGTTGCAATACTTGTCCTTTTGTAGTAATGAACCAAAAACGGGCAGTGGAGATTTGTGGGTATGCAGAAAGTAAAAACTTTGGCGTGGTAATTCTAAACAGCAATGAAGCTAACCGTGCAGGTGTTGACAGCTATGAAGAAATGAAGGCGTATGCAAAAGAACAAAACTACCATTGGAATTATTTGGTGGATGCTGACAGCGAATTGGCAAATGCTTTTGGCGCCAATCGTACACCAGAATGTTTTCTTTTTAATAAAGAATTAAAACTGGTTTATCATGGCGCTATCGACAATAGTCCAGCCAACGCTGATAATGTAACCCGTAAGCACCTGCAAATTGCCATTGATGAGGTTGCAGATGGAAAAACTGTAACTACTACTGAAACAAAAAGCGTTGGTTGCGGAATTAAAAGAAAAGCCTGATATGTTATTTATCTATAAAAACCAATGAAGGAACTAATAAACCAGATCTTCTCCATTTGCTTTTATCAATAATTGTTTTTGATTGCTATCCTCTACCTTGCCAATTACCTGTGCATCTATTCCAAATGATATAGCTGTATCAATCATTAATCCAGCGTCGTTTTTATTACAGTAAATTTCTAAACGGCAACCCATATTAAATACTTCATACATTTCTTTCCAGGTGCTGCCGCTGTTATTTTTAATAATTTGAAATACTGGTGGCACATCAAATAAATTATCTTTTACAATCTTAAAATTGCCGGGCAAATATTTCATACACTTGGTTTGTCCTCCACCGCTGCAATGGATGAGGCCATGTATTTTATCAAAATGATTCTGCAACAGTTCCTTTAACACCGGCGCATAAGTTCTTGTAGGGCTTAATAGCAATTGCCCAATTGATAATTGAGAATCGAATATTGGATATTGAATATTTGCCGGGTCAGACAACTTGTTTTTTCCAATATAAACCACCTCATCAGAAAGATTATTATCGTAACTCTCCTTAAAGTTCTCAGCATAAAATTTACTCAGTGCATCATGCCTTGCACTGGTAAGCCCATTACTGCCTATACCGCTGTTATATTCGGTTTCATATTTTGACTGTCCGTAGCTTGCCAGGCCAACGATTACGTCACCCGGTTTTATTTTGTCATTACTGATAATTTTGTTCTTTGGCCAGCGGCAGGTCATGGTGCCATTTACAGCCACCGTTCTTACCACATCTCCTACATCAGCAGTTTCGCCTCCGAGATAATGAATATTTACACCAAAGCTTTTTAATGTATCAAACAATTGTTGTGAACCATTGATTATTTGCGACAATACTTCTACGGGTATTAAATGCTTGTTCCTGTCAATGGTACTGTTAAAAACAATATTATCATAAATACCCACACAAAGCAGGTCATCCAGGTTCATTACAATAGCATCCTGGGCAATGCCTTTCCATACATTGATATCGCCAGTTTCTTTCCAATATAAATAAGCTAATATGCTTTTGGTACCTGCACCATCAGCATGCATCACATTTACCCACTGGTCATCGTTGCCAAGATAGTCAGGATAAATTTTACAGAAAGCATTGGAAAAAAGGCCCTGATCGAGATTTTTAGTGGCGGCATGCACTTCCTCTTTTTGTGCAGAAACACCCCGTTTACTGTAAAGGCTCATAGATAAGTTTGTGCGGCAAAACTAAATTTCAATTATCAATTATCAATTAATAATTATCAACTATTTTGCACCACTTTTATATGACGGTACATACAGACATACACAATCTGCCTGCCTTTGCAAATGCAATAGTTACTATCGGCACTTTTGATGGTGTACACAAAGGTCACCAGCAAATATTGCAGTTAATGAGCGATGAGGCAAGAAAAGTAAATGGCGAAACAGTTATCATTACATTTCACCCTCATCCCCGCCAGGTAATTGCTGCCAATCAAAGCGAACTATTTTTACTCAACACATTGTCTGAAAAAATTTCTTTATTGGAAAGATATGGCATACAGCACCTGGTAATAACACCTTTTACAGAAGAATTTTCTCTTCAAACTGCAGAAGAATACATTGAAAAATTTCTAGTTAAGACGTTTCGCCCTCACACCATCATTATTGGCCACGACCACCGCTTTGGCAAAAGCCGTAGCGGCAATTTTGAATTGCTGGAAGAAAAGGCCCGACAGTTTAACTATGTAGTGAAAGAAATACCAGAGTTTATGCTGCAGGACAATACTATAAGCAGCACCATTATAAGGCAGGCTTTACAAAAAGGAAATATTGATACTGCCAATGAATATTTAGGTTATCATTACTTCTTTAGCGGTACAGTAGTAGAAGGAAATAAACTTGGAAGAACAATTGGTTACCCTACAGCTAACCTGAATATTACAGAAAACAAAAAACTAATACCAGGAAATGGGGTATATGCAGTAAAGGTGACTTTAAACAAAGTTAATTATTGCGGCATGATGAATATTGGGGTACGCCCAACTGTGGAGGGGGTAAACAGAATGATTGAAGTAAACATCTTTGATTTTGACAAAGAAATTTACGGCAGTACATTAACTGTACATATTCATAAGCGGCTGCGTAATGAACAAAAATTTACCGGGCTGGATGAATTAAAAAAACAGCTCGGAAAAGACAAGGATGCGGCAATAGAGGTTTTCGCTCAATAATTTATTTATCATTTCGCAATCCAGGTATTGTTCAGCACATTTATATCCGGGTAAGCTTTATCAGGATCAATCACAACTTTTACTATTTTTTCCCTTGAGGGCAATTTCGCTTTAAACGATGTTGTATTATTCCATATTTCTGCCGGAAATTTTAAACGATTTTTTTCACCACTGGCGGTTTCGTATTCAAGCACAACCGGCATTGCCATTTGATCAATATTAGCAATTGTGGCAACAGCACCGCCTTCGCTATCATTTATCACCGACAATATGCCCTGGTCAAGTTTATAATTTTCAAGAAACCATGCTTTCCAAAACCAGCTTAAATCTTCCCCAACTGCATTATCCATTGTTTTAAAAAAGTCCCAGGGTGTAGGATGCTTGTAAGCCCAACGCTCCATATACTGCCTGAATGCGTAATCAAATCTTTTTTCACCTACAATTTCGTTTCGAAGCAACTGCAACCCAACCTGTGGCTTGTAATAAAGCAATCGGCTGATGTTATACTCTTTCATTGCATCAGGTGTTGTCATTACCCTTTCGCTGTTTTCATTAAAAATATAACTGCCTACTACCTGCAATGGCCTTTCATTTTTTTTGTATTCACCGCTATTAAAATCATCATCTGACAATGAGTTTATAAACATGCAAAAGCCTTCATCCATCCAACCATACTTACGTTCATTACTGCCAATTATCATAGGAAACCAGGTATGCCCAAATTCATGATCGGTAGTTGCAAACAAGCCACTTGTTTTTGAAAGATAGCTGCAGAAAACGATACCTGGATATTCCATTCCACTTACAACACCTGCTACATTTACCGCTGCTGGATATGGATAAGGCAGCCAGCGCTTACTATAATTTTCTACACTGCCTTTAATATATTCAGTGCTTCTGCCCCAGCCTCTATTGCCTTTGCTCTCCGCTGGGTATGCACTCATAGCAAGTGCTGTTTTACCGCCGGGTAAATTTATTTTAGCTGCATCCCAAATAAATGCTTTTGATGAAGCCCAGGCAAAATCACGGGCATTGTTTAATGTGTAATGCCAGGTAAGTGTAGCTGCTTTTGGTCTTGAGTTTATATCATTTACTTCTTCCGGCGAACGCAGCATTACTGTTCCATCACTTTTTTTGGCTTCTTCGTATCGTTTTAACTGTTGTGCAGTTAATACACTTTCAGGATTTTGCAATTCGCCGCCAGCCACTACAATATGTGAAGCAGGCGCTGTAATGTTCACATCAAAGTTTCCATATTCCAAATAAAACTCACTGGCACCAAGATATGGTTCTGTATTCCATCCTTTCACATCATCATACACACACATACGTGGATACCATTGCGCTATTGTATAGATATTGCCATTATTAGTAGGTTGTATGCCACACCTATCAGCTCCATGAGCAGGTAAAATAAATGAATATTCAATTTTTATTTTCAACTCATCGCCTGCAGGCCTCATGGTATTGGCAAGGCGCAATTGCATTCTTGTATCTGTTATTAAATAATCGGCATTGCTTTCATTTACAAACACCTTCTTTATTGTATATCCTCCGTTAAAATCAGATGCAGCATCTCCATACCGGCTGCGTTCTCCCAAAGGCAAACGGACTTGTCCACGGCTTTGTTTGTTAAAAAAATTCTGGTCAAGCTGCAGCCATAAAAACGGAAGGCTGTGTGGGCTGTTATTCTTATAAGTAATAACAACAGCCCCAGATATTTCATTTGTAACATCATTAAATGAAACATCAATTTTATAATCGGCCTGATTTTGCCAATAGCCTGTATTGGGGCTTCCGTCACCGCTACGGGTTATCGTTTCTCCATTGGGATAAAATAAAGGGGAAAATAAATCATGCGAATTATAAGTGGTGTAAAAGGAATCAGAAGATTGTGCAACAGCAGCAGTGGTAATGATTAGACAAAAACAGCCGACAAGCAATATTTTATTTATCATAGATTAAATTTGGTGCCGAAGATAGTTTAAAACAATAGCTGCACCCAACCGCTTATCTATTTCAAATCGGCTAACAATTTCCTGCCGTTTGCTTTTGCATTTTTATCATCCTCTGTTTTTTCAGGAAACAGCAGCATAGCTTCAAGACAGTCTATTGCTTTGTTCTTTTGTCCATTTTTTTTATACGCTTTTGCCAGTTCATAATCATTAAGAATAAAATTAGGTGAAAGGCTTTTTGCCTTTTCAAAAGCCTTTACCGCTTCCGCAAAGGAGGCTTTTGGCATACCGCCAAACAACACTTTTATTGCCGCTTTCTCAAAAAAATTAAGATTGCTTACCTCATAATGCCAACGGCCTAATACATGCCAGGCCTTGTAATGGGCAGGATCACTTTTTAAAGCCTGGTCAGCATATTTTTTTATTTCTTTGGCGGCATTCACTTTTTCTTTACCGCTTTTCTCCAGCGATACCCTGCCCAATGCTATGGCCATGGCACAGTTGGCAGAGGCATCGAATGCATCAAGTTTTAATGCGATAGCTGCAAATTTTTGTGCTGCATTGTAATAATCTGTCCGTGATGCCGGTGCTGCTTCCCTGTTTCCAATGCGGCTGCAAAGTTCACTGCATTTGGCAAGCACATGTATATTGGTGGGTGCAATACGAATCGCTTCTTTATACTTTTCAAAAGCAGCTTTTTCATTTAGTGCTGCTTCAAGTTTTTCACCTTCCTGCATAATGGTATTAACATCCTGTGCTAAAACATTTACAGAAATAAAAAGACTGCACAAAAAAACAATAATGCGGCTCATGCTAAAAATCTTTTTTGTAAGACACACCCACTACACCGTTAAAAAATTTAATAGGCGCTGATAATTTTTTAATAGTAATACTCACCGATTTCACCCTGTTATCGTATTGATAGATTTTTTCTGCAAGATCATGAATAAGTGTCTCCAGCAAAGCTGTGGGCTGCTTCATCCTGTTTTCAATAATGTAATAAACAGCGGCATAATCTATAGTGTGTTCAAGCCTTGTTACCGTGCCGGGAATATCAGCAACAACATCTACATTCATTTCAAAATTGTTGCCCGTCTTTCTCTCTTCCTCATACAAACCATGGTAAGCAAAAAATTTAAGGTCGTGGAGATGGATGGTAAACATGGTAAATAGTTATTGGGAATGTATTAGCTATTGGAGAATCGTTATTGGCTAAGTTTTTTACGAAAAACAAATAGCCAATAAATAATCGCTTAATGGTGTCCTTTCTCACTTAAATATCTTTCAGCATCCAGCGCTGCCATGCAGCCACTACCGGCTGCTGTTACTGCCTGCCTGTATATTTTATCCTGCACATCGCCTGATGCAAACACACCTTCAATATTTGTTTTGCTGGTACCAGGAATAGTTTTGATGTAACCTGCTTCGTCCATATCAATCCATTCTTTAAAAATATCACTGTTTGGCTGGTGGCCGATGGCAACAAAGAATGCACTTACAGGTATTACTTTTACTTCACCGGTTTGATTATTTTTTATCCTAACTGATTCTACTTTTTTATCACCAACCACTTCTTCAGTTTCTGAATGCCAATACACGGTGATATTTTTTGCATCCAGCACACGCTGCTGCATAATTTTACTTGCCCTCATTTCTCCCCTTCGCACAATCATATGTACATGGCTGCATATTTTTGATAAATACAAAGCTTCTTCAGCTGCAGTATCACCTGCACCTACAATCGCCACTTCTTTTCCTTTGAAGAAAAAACCATCGCAAACAGCGCAGGCACTTACACCATAGCCGTTCAATCTTTGTTCACTTTCAAGCCCAAGCCATTTAGCAGAAGCCCCAGTAGATATGATAACAGCATTGGCTTCTATCCATTTCTCATCATCAACCTGCACTTTATGCGGCTGCGATGAAAAATCTACTTTGGTTGCAAGACCGTATCTTATATCTGCACCCATGCGTTTTGCCTGATTCTCAAAATTCACCATCATATCAGGACCTTGTATACCATCAGGGTATCCTGGGTAATTTTCCACCTCTGTTGTAATAGTAAGCTGTCCACCGGGTTGAATGCCCTGATACAACACTGGATTAAGCCCTGCCCTGCTGGCATAAATAGCCGCTGTATAGCCCGCCGGACCGGAACCAATAATTAAACAATTTACCTTTTCTGTTTCGCTGTTGCTCATGTTTCTTTCCTTAAAATTGGTTGCTAATTTAAATGAATATTGTTATTGCCCCATGCCAATATATTGACACAAAAAAAGAAGTGGTGTAAAAGTGCTGTAGGGGTCTTACTCATTCAGGAACTATCAGTGTTTTATAAAAAGCCCCATAACCATAAAAAGCCCCCAATGCACCATTACTGATATTACCCATTATCTTATTGGGTGATGAAAAAGGATTGCCGATGCTTTGGGCTGCAAACTCCCAGGTATTCCAAAAATTGTAAGCGTCCCTGTCGATATTGCAAAGTTTTAAAACGATGGTATCGCCACGGTTGAAAAAATTATCATTAATAGAGCCGGGAAAGTTCCTGTCAACGCCTGGTTCCACCTGTATTTCATAAGTAGTTCCATCAATTACCTGGTCATCAAAAACAGAATTAAGCCCAGGGTAAAAAAGCTCATTGTTTCTTTTGGTGAAATATCGGACATAGTTTCCAAAACCCGGCGGGTCAGTTGCCTTAACCATCATTATCACTCTTGTGGTATCATCCTGGAAATCTGCTTTTTTCCACCATAATGAATCAGGCTTTTTAGCAATAGCTGGTATTGTTGTGTTAGCTGTATACTCTTTTCCCTCACTAACAATTTTTAATGAGTAAGTAGTATTTATTTGTCCAACAAATGCAGTGGATAGATTAGATGAGTCAATACTGTATTTATAAAGCGTAATACCAGAAGTTACAACCGGCACAGGGTACTCTTTCAATTTATGTGTGAGTACTCCATTGGAAATATATACATCAGCATTGTGTATAAATAAGCTGTCGAGTATTGTGGAGTCTATCTTGCTGAAATAGCCAAGGCTTTTTGTAAGTACTACTACAGGTGGCAAATCGTTTTCAATATTGGCATCCACCACTAGTACTTTTTCCACCTGTTTTAAATTGAAATCAATATTCTTTTCACAGCCGGATAAAAGAAAAAATATTGCAAACGCCCCAATAAGTTTATTCATGTTGCAAAATTACTTTAATCAAAACAAAAAAAACATGTAGAAGTTTAAAGCAAGAAAGCAATGTTCAAAGTGCTTCAAACCATATTAATCATGCTTTTCATATCTATTTCGTATAAAAAATCCCCGGCTTTTGCCGGGGACATATAAAAATCAAATCGTTTTTTATCCCAAATACGCTTTTAAGGCTCCACTATATCTTGCTTTCTGCAAACGCTTAATAGCCCTTTCCTTTATTTGACGGATACGTTCCTTTGTCAGGTCGTATTTCTGACCAATTTGCTCAATGGTAACCCCATTTTCCCCATCCAAACCAAAGTATGCATTTACGATCTCTGCTTCTCTTGGGCTTAATGATTTTAATACTCTGCGTATTTCGTTTCTTAAAGAATCATGCATTACGTCTTCATCAGTTTCTGCTGAGCCTTTCAGCAAATCACCCATCGCCACATCTTCTGCTTCATGAACTGGCGCATCTAATGAAGAGTGACGGGTATTACTTTGGAAGATATTATTAATTTCTGTTTCGCTCATTTCAAGCAGTTCAGCCAACTCCTCTGTAGATGGTTCTCTTTCATGCTCCTGCTCAAAAGCCATATAAGCCTTGTTTGCCTTATTATAAGTACCAATTTTATTTTGTGGCAAACGCACCAGCCTTCCTTGCTCAGCCAAAGCCTGCAGTATAGATTGACGAATCCACCAAACAGCATAAGAAATAAACTTAAACCCCTTTGTTTCATCAAAACGTTGAGCAGCTTTTATCAAACCAAGATTTCCTTCATTTATTAAATCACTTAATGAGAGACCCTGGTGCTGGTATTGCTTGGCAACCGATACCACAAAACGCAGGTTTGCCTGAACCAGTTTGTCAAGCGCCCTTTGGTCGTTCATTTTGATTTTTTGAGCCAAAATGGTTTCTTCCTCAGGAGTAATCATAGAAATTTTAGAAATTTCCTGGAGGTATTTTTCTACCGCCTGGCTATCCCTGTTCGTAATCTGGGTTGCGATTTTAAGTTGCCTCATTTGCTATATTTAAGTTCAGAGTTGTTGCTGCAGTATAGACAGTAAACAGACTCTATTTGTTGCAAAAAATACTAAATATCACCGTAAAAATGCCTGCAAAGATACGTTGCGGATTTTGTTTTTCATAATGTAAACGAAAAAAGGGATCAAATATTTGTCACAATGTGTTAATAAAGCACTACTCAATCGATTGCAAAGCAGTTACTTAAAATTTTCATTTGCCAATATACACACCCGTATTTTTGTAACATGATAATTGATTTACGTAGCGATACTGTTACCAAGCCTTCGGCCGAAATGTTAGAGGTTATGCTTGGCGCCCAGGTTGGCGATGATGTGTTTGGAGAAGACCCAACTGTAAACGAACTGCAAGCCATGGCCGCAGCAATGTTTGGGATGGAGGCTGGCCTTTTTTGCCCGAGTGGAACAATGACCAACCAGATAGCCATTAAATGCCACACTCAACCTGGCGATGAGGTAATATGCGATGAGCTAAGCCATATCTATCAATTTGAAGGCGGGGGTATTGCTTTTAACAGTGGTTGTTCGGTGAAATTATTAAAGGGCAACAAAGGAAGAATTACAGATGAGCAGGTACTGGAAGGAATAAATCCTGTATTTGACTGGAAAGCCAATACGAGCCTCGTGAGCTTAGAAAACACCACCAACAGAGGCGGCGGTTATTGCTATAATTTTATTGATATTCAAAAAATTAGAGAAGTTTGTTTAAAAAATAATTTAAAATTTCACATGGATGGTGCCCGGCTGTTTAACGCATTGATTGCAAAAGAAGAAAAACCCAAACAATATGGGGAAATTTTCGACAGTATATCCATCTGCCTGAGCAAAGGATTAGGCACTCCAGCAGGCAGTATTTTATTGGGCAATACTGCATTTATAAAAAAAGCAAGAAGAGTTAGAAAAGCTTTTGGCGGGGGTATGCGGCAAGTTGGGTACCTGGCAGCGGCCGGCATCTATGCACTTGAAAATAATATCGACAGGCTTACGGAGGATCATAAAAAGGCAAAATTAATTGGGGAAGCACTTTTGAAAAAACACTTTATTGTGAACCTGGATTCGGTTGAAACCAATATCCTTGTTTTTGAAGTACAGCATCCTTATACCACAAAGAGCTTTATTGAAGAACTTGCTGCCAATAATATACTTGTCACAACCATAAGTCCGACACAGTTAAGAATAGTAACTCATTTAGATATCACAGGAGAAATGGTTGATAAATTGATTACTGTGCTTGACAAAATGGGTAAAAAATAAACCCCCAACAATTGTCAGGGGCTTGATAATATTGATTTGTTTTTGTTAAAATGGGTTCATTGATTTTTGACGAAGCCCATTTAAAGATGGATCCATCTCAATTGCCTTATCGCACATTCCCTGTCCTTTATCCTTTTGGCCCATCTTTTGAAAACAGAGACCTGCCTGGTAAAGTGCCTTACCGTCTTTGATATCCATTTCCATTAATTTTTGACAATAGTTAAGTGACTTTTGATACATCTTACCATTGTAAAAAGCCTCGGCCATATCACGTAACAATTCTTTGTTGTTAGGTTTCTTTTCTAAAAGGTCAAGCAATATTTTCTCACCCTGCTCCTGCTGTCCGCTAAACATATAAGCATACCCAAGATTTTCCTGGAAATCGCTTTTTTGAGGATAGCCTTTTTCTGCTGCCTTATTAAAAAATGTTACTGCATTTTTATAATCTTCCTGGCTATAATACAAAAGCCCCAGTTCATACATCCACATATTTTTTTCTCCATTTAGTATTACGGCTTTGTTATATGCAGGAATAGCATTTCTGTAATCCTCCATATCTAAATAACTTCTTGCAAGTGTATAGGCTGCATCTGCATCAGTGGGGTTTTTGGAGAGATAGCTTGTTAAGCCTTTTATCGCAGCACCATAATCTTCATCGTTGTAACTGCACATGGCTCTTATTTTTTCTGAGTTGAGACAGGATGCACATTTTACAGCCATCTCTTTTGCCTTTGAAAACATTCGATAGTTGTAATAGAGCTCCATTAGTTCTTTTGCTGCCACATTATTAGAGGGATCAATTTCAAGTACTTTATTGAACTGCAGCATAGCCTTGTCTGTTTTACGCATCTCAAGGTTTACATAGCCGCTTTCAATATAGGCTTCTTTAAATTTTGAGTTGAAATGAATGGCTTTGTCGAAATAATTAGAAGCAACAAGTAAATGTTTGGCTGTTTTTTCTTCAATTCCTTTTTGAAAATAAATTTCAGCGCTGTCTGTTTTCTGTGATTTTGCATAGGTACAGGCAAACGAGCCCGCCACCAGCCATAGGGGTTTGAGTTTCATAAGTACGGTTTTTAGACAAATACTATTCCAGTTTTCGGATTAATTAACGGAATATTACAGCTGCTAACGCTGGCAAGTGACAGTTTATTTCATACATGTTTGTTTTTTTATCCACTAAATGTACTGATGGAGAGGGATTATATACATTACCAGAACCGTAATATTCAGCTTTGTCACTGTTGAAAACTTCTTTCCACTCATCTTTATCATTTACTTGTATTTTCCAGTCATTTCTCACTACTGGTGTTGTGTTTAAAACGACAATCAAATCATCATTTTTATTTTTACCTTTTCTTTTATAACACATCACCCCTTCTGAGCGATGGTTTAAGTCAACCCACTCAAATCCACCAGGTTCAAACTGCAGTTCATACAAAGCCGGCTCCGACTTGTAAAGTTTATTTAATGCTTTTACGCATTCCTGCATTTTTTTATGTGGGTCAAATTCTAAAAGTTCCCACTGCAGTTCGCTTTTGTAATTCCATTCATTAGTTTGTCCAAACTCACTACCCATAAATAATAATTTACCTCCCGGATGAGTAAACATATATGTATATAATAACCGAAGGTTAGCAAATTTTTGCCATTCATCTCCCGGCATTTTATATAGCATCGGGCTTTTGCCATGCACCACTTCGTCATGACTTAGCGGCAACATAAAGTTTTCGTCATAGAAATACATCATACTAAAGGTGAACTTGTTTTGATGATACTGGCGATAAACTGGATCCATCTTAAAGTAGTCGAGTGTATCATGCATCCATCCCATCATCCACTTCATACCAAAGCCAAGGCCATCTGCAAATGTTGGCCGGCTTACCTTGGGCCAGTCTGTTGCTTCTTCAGCAATGGTTTGCACATCAGGGAAATCACGAAATATGGTTTCATTTAAATCTTTAATAAACTTAATAGCTTCCAAATTTCCATTCCCGCCAAACTGGTTAGGTTCCCATTGTCCTTCGTTTCTTGAATAATCAAGACGAAGCATGGAACTCACTGCATCTACTCTAATACCGTCAATATGAAATTTGTCAAACCAAAACCTTGCACTGCTGATCAAAAAAGATTTTACTTCTCCACGGCTGTAGTTAAAAATGTAACTATTCCAATCGGGATGATAGCCTTTACGCATGTCGGCATATTCGTAAGTATGAGTACCATCAAACATAAAAAGCCCATGTGCATCATATGGAAAATGCGAAGGCACCCAATCCAGTATCACACCTACACCTGCAGCATGAAAAGCATCTACCATAGACATAAAATCTTGCGGAGAACCAAATCTTGATGTAGGTGCAAAATAACCGG
>CAZBTD010000095.1:0-13100 GCA_964494815.1 uncultured Ferruginibacter sp.
TTGAAAACCGTTGACTGTCACAGGTCCGGGGGTTCGAATCCCTCTCTCTCCGCCACAAAAAAGTCCCGGTTTTACCGGGACTTTTTTGTGCGTAATGTATTAATTACATTTCACTAGCCCATTTATCCCTTTCATCAGGGCTGAATTTCCAAGGTGCAAAATTATTTTCAATATTGCCAAACATTACATTCCATTCCTGGGGTGCATTACTGTCTTCCATTATTAATGAACGGCGCATTTGTAAAATAATATCCAGGGGACTGATGCTTACAGGGCATTCTTCCACACAGGCATTGCAGGTAGTGCAGGCCCTTAATTCTTCAACACTGATATAATTATTAAGTAGTGTTTTACTATCATCTTTAAAACTACCATTGGTATTGATGTTCTTTCCTACCTCTTCCAATCTGTCTCTTGTGTCCATCATTATTTTTCGTGGGCTTAGTAGCTTGCCGGTTTGGTTAGCAGGGCAGGCTGCACTGCATCGGCCGCATTCAGTGCAACTGTATGCATCCAGTAAGTTTTTCCAACTTAAATCAAAAACATCTCTTGCCCCAAACTTCATGGGCGCTGCATCGCCGTTAGTGGGTGGTGCAAGCTCTGGCTGCATCATATATTTTACTTCGTTCTGTACATTTTCCATATTCGCCATTTTGCCTTGTGGTTCTAATCTTGCGTAATAAGCATTGGGAAATGCCAACATAATATGCAGGTGCTTACTGTAAGGCAGATAATTTAAGAAAGCCAGTATGCCGATAATATGCAGCCACCATGAGGTTCGTTCAATAGCAATAAGGCTTCCTGCACTCATTCCTGAAAATAAATTTGATATGCCCCCGGAAATAATAAATGCACCAGTGTCATGATAATGTTCTGCTCCCTTTATTTGTAAAGCCCTGTCTGTTGCATTCATGGTGAGAAAAAGACTCATCAAAATAATTTCTGTTATCAAAATGTAATTGGCATCGCTGCGTGGCCAGCCATCAAGGTCTTTGCTGATAAACCTTTTTAGTTTTATCACATTTCTTCTTATTAAAAATGCAAGACACACTGCAATAACACCTGCTGCAAGCAATTCAAAAAAGTTGATAAGGAATGTATAAAAAGCGCCAGTGTAAGGAAAAAATAAACGGTGTCTGCCGAATATGCCATCCAGTATTATTTCCAGTACTTCAATGTTAATGATGATAAAGCCGGCATATATTACAAAATGCATTACAGCTACCAGTGGGTTTTTAAACATTTTCTTTTGGCCCAATGCCAGTAATAACAAATTGCGCCAGCGCTGTGATCGGTTGTCAGAAAAATCTTCATCTCTGCCCAATAAAATATTGCGGCGTATTTCTTTTATTTTTTTGCTAAACAGGAAAATGGCGGCACCTAACAGTATGATAAAAGCAACTTGCAGCATTGTAATTATTTAATATTGTATGTAGATGTAATTTGTGAAATTTTATGCAGCTAAGATAATTATTTCTTACTTTGGCAAATGATGAATCGTTAGAAGATAATGGTTAATAGTTAATTGTTAATAGGAGTCACCAATCACTAAACACCAATGACTAAAAAATACATTCTTACAAAAGAGGCGGCCGATAAAAAACTCCGCCGTATGGCACTTGAAATCTGCGAACGTAATTATAACCAGGCAGAGTTACTGCTGATTGGTATTAAAGAAAATGGTATAGTAGTAGCGGAAAAAATAAGTAATTACTTAAAGGATAGGTTTACTGGAAAAGTAACAGTACATGCCTTGTCTATTGATAAAAAACAACCTGCTGATATAGAAATTACCCCACATGCTGATTGCCACAATAAAACCGTATTACTGGTTGATGATGTGGCCAACAGTGGCAGAACAATGTTGTATGCCCTAAAACCCCTTTTGAAAAGCTATCCTAAGAATATACAAACTGTTGCATTGGTTGAGCGTACCCACAAATCTTTTCCTGTAAGTATTGACTATATCGGTCTTTCTGTGAGCACCGGCCTTGATGAGCATATTTACGTGGAAGTGGAGGCTGGGGGAGTAGCCGGGGCGTGGATGGAAATGACATGAAATGTAATATTACTTTTCGCTATAACTGGAAAAACCATTCATACATTAATTGCTGTGATTTTGCCATCTTTTTTTTGTTTTCCGCAATCTCAATCCTAATAATGAGTATATTGCTGCCCCAAAACTTTACAGATTATGATGAAAAAACTTTACACACTTTTATTTTTGGTGACAGTGCTGGCGGTTACAAACCTTCATGCCCAAACATTGTACACCAACACTGTACAAACAGGATTTCGTTTTAACCCTGGCGTGGGGGTAAGCGGCACACCAATTATCACTTTTGATGATATTAATATTCCCAGTAGTGTTATCAACGATGCAGACTCTATTGGGTTTACCAAAATTAAAGTTGGTATCAGGCGGCTTGCGAATGCTCCTGCTGTAACGGTTAATGTCTACCTTACAGGAGCAGATCCTATCTATCCAACACTTACTTTTTTAGATAGCTTTCCTGCTGTGCCGCCAACTTTAATAGGCAGTTTCAGCCTTCCTGCTAATGGCCCTGCTTCTCAAACGCAAATACTATCAATCGGCGATTCGGTTAATATATTTCAATCTATAGCAAAAGATACTGGAAACATAGCTATTGGTTTTCAAACAGTCTTTTTAGGAGTAAGCTTTTCGGCTGTAGATGCTAACGCAAGTAATGGTTGGAGACTTACCTCTGGCCCCGATGCAAATTTTGATGTTCTGTGGAGCTATGATGTAGATGATGTAGTAGCCCCACGTACAGCTGCTGGTTTAACTGGTGCTGTTTCCACTTTTTATGCAGAAGCTTTTGGCCGCCCAACATACGCACCTATTCCTGTAGATGCTAAAGTTTCAGACATAACAGTACCATCAAAAACAACCTGCTACAGCGGTAACCAAACGGTTTCTGTAAAAATTGATAACGTAGGTACAAATGCTATTGCCGCAGGTGCTGCTTCTGTTAAAGTGGAAATATCAGATGCTAATACCGGTACTTATACATTAACAAATGCCAATGCTATACCTGCAAATGGTACTACAACGGTGGTATTTAATAATGTTGTAATGGACAACCCTGGTTTTAATCTTTATACTGTATCTGTAACAGTACCTGCTGATGGAAGGGTTACAAACGATACACTGTTTACAGCTAATTTCACAGGAACCACTATTGCTGCATATCCTGCCACTGATGATGCAGAGCAATTTTTGGATCCTGTAATTACTGATGCAGAAATAATCAGTGCAGACCAAGGCTGGGCATACCATGCAGCCGATACTGCATATTTTAATGAAAGCTTACCAGATTCACTTCACCCACACAGCGGTTCAAGAATGTATTATTTTGATGCCTGGAACGCTCTTCCTGGTGTAAGCTCAAGAATATACAGCAATTGCCTTAAGATAGGTGCTACTGCCAGCGGTGGTGGTGCATGTTCAAGCTTTATCTCTTTCTGGCTCAGCCAGGATAGCAGCTGGCAAGACCGTGCCGACAGCATTTATTTCTCTGTAAGTACAGATAAAGGACAAACATGGGAAAGGCTGTTGGGATATGGAAGGATTGATGGCTCGTTAACCACACCAGCCTGGGTTGAAAATATTATAGATTTATCTGCTTATAACGGACAGACAATACAAATAGCTTTTGAAGGTGTAAGTAAATTTGGTAACATTATCGCCCTTGATGATATAGCGGTCTTCTCAGATTGCGTAGTGCCAGTTACCTTCACCAGCTTTACTGCTCAAAAGCAACCTGGTGAAAACAAACTTTTCTGGAAAACAAGCCAGGAAATAAATTCACTTAAGTATGTAGTACAGCATAGTAAAAACGGCCGTGACTTTACCAACCTTGGTGAAGTAGCAGCAGCAGGCAACAGTACTACAGAAAGAAGCTACAGCTTTACACACAACCAACCAACTAAAGGCTACAACTACTATCGCCTTAAAGTAGTTGACAGGGATGGCAAAATTAAACTCAGTGAAACCCGTACATTGCAAAACCTGGGTATCAATGAAGTTAGCAGCTATCCTAATCCTGTAAAAGATAATATGACAGTAGCAATCAATGCAGAAAAAGCAGGCGCTGCTACGGTTGTAATATCAAATGTAAGCGGCCAGGTACTCTTTAACAAAACATACAATGTAGCTGAAGGCGATAATAACCTTAACATCAGCACTAGTAATATCAACAGCGGCAACTACATTCTTAAAGTGCAGTTGAGCGGTGATGTGATTGTAAGGAAGTTTAATAAACTATAAGTTAGTATCAATACCAACTGTAAAAGCCTTCCCTGTAAAAAGGGAAGGCTTTTCCTTTATCATTTCACCAATAACAATTTAGCAATAGCTAATATGAAACCACCAACTCACTCCTTTGTCGCCAAATAATTATAATCAGAAAGTATTTTTTCTAAAAAATCAATAGCATACATATCGCTTGATACTTTAAGAACATCCTGCACTTTAAAGGCTACCCGGTTGCACATTTCATAATTATTTGTGCGCTGTGCCTGTGTAATTACATTTTTTATAGTATTAATATCTTTATCGCTCAACCGCATTACTTCCGGGAAGCTTACTTTATAATCAGCTTGTTGTACTTCCATAAAAATAGTGTCGTGTACAGTAAGATTGCTTTTGGTGTTTACTACTACAGTACCGGCAACAATATCACCCAGGCGCTGGCTTTTGCTATTCAATACAATTATGATGATAGAAGTGATGCCTCCCAGCAGTAAAAAGCCAATACCCATAAGGCTGCCCCAAAACAAAAAGAAAATAATGCAGCCCCATTCATAAAACCGCATGAACCAACGGAGTAACACCTGCCCGAGTGTTGGTTCGCCGCCATCAAGGCTTACCACTTTTAGGTTTAATATTTTTTTACCCACAGTTTGCCCTCCCATTAGTAACTCTGCACAAGGAGAGTAAAACAAAAGCGGTATTAATATTACCAGTATAATAAAACCAAGGCTTTCATAATAAAGGTCGAAGCCGTTTACCAAAAGCGCCAACATGCTTTTATAGTAAAGGAAAAGTAATGCAAAGTCGATGATATAGGCAAGCAGTCGTTTATGAAATTCGGCTACTTCAAACTCAATGTCAATATTAAAAGGTGTGGCTATTTGTATTACAGGCATGGACTAAATTAATTTATTTGAATGTAAACTGCAGTACCTGAAATTAAGTTGCTGGTTTGGAACACCAACTACATTATTTTGCAAACGTTTGTTGTTAATAAAACCCCCTTAACAACTTATTAATTTTTTCTACCTTTCGCTACCTAAGCCTCGGAACCATGAACCTTGAAAAGCCACAAACCCACTGGGTTTGTAAACATTGCTCAAAAGAGCACCCTAATAAATTCATACGTTGCCTGCGTTGTGGGCGTCTTCGTTTCGATATAGGTGTAGATGCTTTTTTAACCAAATTCCTTATAGCCGGCGGTATCCTGGTAATGTTTATATCCTTACTTATCCTCTGCAGGTCTTTATATTCTGACACTTCAGATAGTATTTACCTTGCCAAAACAAAGCGGCTTGAACACAGTGCATTTACTTATATAATACTTGCAGCGTTGGCATGTATAGCAGGTATTTTTTTTCACTTCAGGGTAAGGCAAAAAAAGAATGAAAAAATTTAAAAGTGCCGTCTTGATTATTACATCCCAAGCTTATTAAACACTTTGTAAATTCCCATGCTGTACAACTGCAGAAGTAAGAAGAGCAATGCAAATACAAGTGCTTTCTTTTTTGATTTTGATTGTGCTATACCCAGTATAGCAATAGCACAGCCAAAGCCAGTAACATTCGCAAATGAATAAGTTACAATAATGAAAGTAAACAGCAAGTAATCCCTGTATTGGGAGAGTTTATATTTTTCAGGTAATAAAAATAACAAAGCAATTGATCCTTCAAGGATAATTGCACCCCAGGTAAGCAAGCTTGCCACTGTGGCCACAGCAGGTGTTGATTGAAGAGTGGTTTGGTATGGCATGGGGGCATCGTTTATCATATACATAAATGAAGCCCAGTTGTGCTGCATAACAGGGTGAGGTAGTATTTTTATTGAGGATAAAAATTTGGTGAACCGGTTATCTGTAAGTGCAGAGAAATGAAAAAAATCGCCATTGGTGTACTCTGTTGATAAAGACTTATTAAGTGTTGCAAAGCCAAAAATAATTATCAGCATCACTCTTGCGTTGTATGCCATGGAGCTTTCAAAGTCATCAGCATACGTACATACGAGTATGGCAAGGCATAAATAAATATGGATATAGGTATAGTTATCCATTTCGTACAGGTAGGGAATATGCAATAATACCAACAACAGCAGCAGGCCAATCCATACAGGCCTTGCCAGTTTGTACTGCGGAAACAGCAATGGAATAATAGAAACAACACTAATGGGAACCTGTATAAAATAATACCTGCTGCTGTGAAGCATTAGCATTACAAGCGTGGCGGTTACCACAGCATGTTTCCTGTCAAAATTTTGCACCAGATTGTTTATAAATGCTTTCATCTTTAATATGCCTCAACAAAAACAGAATAAAATTTTTTTGTTTCGATATCAAACTTGTATCTCCATAATTCCACTGTAAGATTGTTTAACGGTACAAACTGTAAACTGTCTCTTTCGTTTGCCATTACAATTACAGTATCTTTTAAAATCCATTTTTCGTTTTGCATTGCTTTTTTTAATGCACTGATGTTATAGCCGGCAGCAATATGCCGAATATTTTTTTCATATTGTTTTAACTGCTCTGGTATAAGCACGGGTATTTTTTTCCCATTACTATTGTTGTACACTCTTACAATGTGTGAAATGGGAGTATTAATGGTAGAAAACATTCCAAAGCCACCACCTTTCCATGGAGAGATATGAACGGTTCGTATCAAAATAAACTGCAGGCACATCACCAGCAGCATTACTGCTGCCACGGTATATTTAATAAAATTTTTGTTTTTACCCTGCATTACTGCTTTTAATTGCTAATGGCGACTGCTTCAAATGTACTGTACATTTTTTATAACAAAAGTGATATTGCTCAGGCAACAAAAAAGCAGCTTTATTCAAGCTGCTTTTTACAAACCCGGCGATTGTTTTACTTTACAAACCTTACTGATTTTCTTTCGCCATTATTTATTACAGTTAATACATACATTCCACGGGCAAGTTTTGCAACAGGCACTGTTATTCTATCATTTACTACGGTCAGTTTGTTGCTGTACACCTGCCTGCCTGTAATATCTTTTACTGAAACAGTTACATTACCTGGTGCGCCAGTTATTGCCAATTGTACATTTTGCAATACGGGATTGCCAAGTAATTGTATTGCCCATTTGCCTGTTTTTAATTTTAATGAAACAACATTGCTGTAAGATGTTTTGCCGTCATTATCTTTTATTAGTAAGCGGTAATAAAGTATTGTTTTATCCAGGGATACAATACCCGGATCTGTAAATTCATACAATTGCCTTGTGGCTGAATTACCCATGGCAGCCACATCTCCAATATTTTCAAAACGCAGGGCATCTGTGCTGCGTTGTATAATAAAACTGCTGGTGTTTATTTCATGCTGTGTTTGCCATTGCAGCAAAGCATCATCATTTCTTTTTATTACGGAAAAATTGGTAAGTGTAACAGGCAATGGAGTAAAACTTCCATTTACAACAAACAAGTCTGTAAAGTTAGGGTTGTCTCCGTCAGTGGCACTGAATATTACTTTACTGTTATTTACAAAAGTTAATTCGGGTTCTGAATTACCTGCATTCAGATAAATATCCTGCACCATAGTTGTTCCGGCTGTGGTGCCATTTGTTCTCCATAATTCATTTCCATGTACACCATCGCTGCCTGAAAAAAAGAAATCAGAATTGGTATATACATATGAAAAGTTGGTGCTTAAGTCAACCCCGCTTGCCGGACCTGGGTTTATATCTTTCAGCACATTGGTACCTTCTTCTGTTCCATCCGATACCCACATCTCATCTCCAAAAGCAGTATTGCCAGCCATTACAAAGAATTTATCACCCTGGAATAGATTCTGTACAATGGAATTGTTTACAAAACTGTAAGCGATACATATAAATGGTGATTGCCCTGGGGTGGGTGGCGAAAAAGATTCAATTAGATACGTGCCGTCAGCGGTACCATCTGAACGCCATAATTCCGACCTGCTGGTGCCATCGCTTACTGGAAAGATAAACCTGCTGGGGAGGTTGATGGCATCTGCTAAAAGTATGGTTGAAAATGGTGCTTCAGGAACTATGTCGGATAGTAAGGTGGTGTTGGCCGCTGTGCCATCTGTGCCCCATACCTGGCCAGTGCTGGTGCCATCGCTTGCAACAAAATAAGCCCTGTTATTAAATGTATGAAATGTGGAAGTGAGCGCAAATGAAAAACCAGGGAAGAGTTCAAGCTCAGTAGAGCTGGCAGGCCCTGTATTAATATTTTTTACAAGGTTGGTGCCACCAGGTGTACCATCTGTTTTCCATACCTCACTGCCGTCGGCGGCTGTTTTTGCCACAAACAAAACAATATTATTAAGTGCATGAAACAAATGCGGCTTTGAAGAATCTGCACCTGCATAAATATCTTTTAACAACACTGTGCCCGAAGCGGTGCCATCGCTTTTCCAAAGCTCTAATCCATTGGCTGTAGTATTGGCAGCAAACAACAAGTAACTGCCGTTTGAATACATTTCATAATTATCTTCCCCGTTGCTGCTTTCAGGGCCAGTAAAAAGATCTTTTACCAAAGTGGTATTGGCTGCAGTACCATCTGTTCGCCATAACTCACGGCCTTCGGCAGCAGTGGCTGCAGTAAAGTACATATATCCATTCAGCACTGCAAAGTCTGCAGGAGATGAAGACAGGACACCAGTATAAATATCTTTTACTAATGCAGTGCCTCCACTGGTGCCATCTGTAATATATACCTCACTGCCGGTGGCAGCAGTGCTTCCCCTGAAAATAAGTTTGCCATTGAGCAGCCAGCCCACATCTTCAAACTTTATATTGGCAGATAATTGTAGTGTAGAAACGGCTGTGCCTTCTGTAGCCCATACGGTACTGTCAATGTCGCTTACCAGTATTGTTTTTACATTGTTAAGAGGAGCTGTTACTTTTAAACTTTTGTTTGAATTGATTTGTGTTACTTGTGCAGTTGCAAGCAATGCCGAAAACACAGCACAGAATACAAACAGTAAATTTTTTTTCATGCCTGATTTTTTTAGTTACCAAATAAAAAATTACTATCAGCAGTAAGCAGGTTTTTCCAGGCAATAGTTGGATATAGAAGTGGAAGGGAGATAAGCTGGTATAAAAATAGAAAGAAGAATTGCTAAATGCAATACCCTAAAACAGGGATTTTTTCAGGCTAAAAATCATTTAACAGGATATGGGATTGAAAAAAATTAAAGCAATACTATACATCTTCTTCTCTGTAAGAGAGTTGCAGGCTGCTGATGCTGCTGTTTACTTTCCTGTAAGTGATGCCGGCTTTATCCAGCATTATTTTAGAAGCTTTAAAGCTATCGGTGCCTTCATATTTATCTGATAAATATACCACTTCGGTAATGCCAGCCTGGATGATTGCCTTAGTACATTCATTGCAGGGAAACAGGGCGGTATAAATGCGGCAGCCTTTTAAGTCCATGCCGATATTGTTTAAAATAGCATTTAGTTCTGCATGACAGATGTATGGATATTTTGTTTCCAAAAAATTCCCCTGTTTCTCCCAGGGAAAATCATCGTCTTAACAACCGGCAGGCAACCCATTGTAGCCAGCACCAACAATTTTGTTTTTATCATTTACAATACAAGCGCCCACCTGTGTACCGGGATCTTTGCTTCGGTGTGCACTCAAAAGTGCCACACCCATAAAATATTCATCCCAGGTAATATAGCCCTGGCGCTTTTTTGTATTGCTCATGATGAATGCGAAAATATTACATATTTTATTTACCGGTAAGCAACAAATTCACTCCGGCCATTATTGCCGCACTGGTGTTTTTGTTTAGCTTAATGCTCCGGCAACTGGTGCTGTTATTTACAACAGGGAAATATTTTACGCCCTTGTTTATTATCACATCCGTATTGGCATCTGGTAATATACCACAATTCCAGTTAGCAGTATTCTCCCAGGCGGTGCTGGTGCTGCCATTCCAGTAGGCAGTAAATTTTAAAGTGGTGGTGTCACTGTATACAGAATTATTAACCATACAGCGGTATTGATAGCCATACCAGTTTGTTGGGCTATTGGTAAGTGTAAGTGTGGGAGTGTTAACCCCGGAATAAATAAAATCATTGCTGATGTTTGCAAAACCACCGCCAATATTAACCTGCCATTGATAAGTGCTGCCTCTTTTATTACAGGCCATGCTTGCAACATTAGCAGGGCAGGGGGTTGCTACGCAGGCAATGCCGCCAAGGTCTGTAAAATTTTTGCACAGCGATTGGTAATATTGATTGGCAATAGTGGCATCATGCACCACTACGGCATTTTCGTCATTGCTGTATTGCCCCTGTGCCGTCCAGTTGAAAGAACCGGTAAATACCTGCGGATCGGAAGAAGGGTTTAGCGGATCAATGAGCATTGTTTTATTGTGATAAAAATCGCTGCCGGAAAAGACAAGCATATTGCTGCCCAGTACTGGCTGCAAAGCATTGTATGCATTGTTGCCATTATTAAATTCATCCATAATACCCCTTACCTCTACGCCGCTGTTATACCTTGCATTAATATCATTTGCCAATGAAAAATCGGTGAACGCATAAATAGAAAAAAACAACCCATAGTTGGCGGTGTTAATACTTTTCTCCAGCCTTACACCAAGGCTGTCTTTAGGGCTGAAATATACTTCTACCGGAGAACCATTTACAATAAAGTGTGTTTGTGCACTGGGTGTTTTTGCAGTGCTGAATTTTGATGCTGCAGCGTTTGGTGTAGTGCCAGTGCCGCCCCACATTTTATTAAACTCATTATAAAACGCAAGCCCTACTTGTTTACTTTGTATAAAAATGATATTGTTATAATCGCCGCTTGTTTGAAAATCGCTCCAGTTATATGAACCTGTTTGTGCAACTACGTCATTACTATCGGGCGAATTAATATCTATCACCATAAATTTATTATGCATGATATAGCTGGCCATGTCTGGTGCAGCAAATCTTTGCACTTGTGCACTTACTAATGATAGGCCTGAGTTTGCAGTGGCAGAAGTTCCATTGTAAATCCATCTTACAGCTACGCCTCTTGCAACAGCATTGTTTACAGCCGTGGCTATTTTGGCAACATTGCTTCCCGCACTGGCGGTGTAGTTATACAATGCAATATCAATAGTATATTTTGCCCTGTTGATATAAGCTGCCACGGTATCAGGAAAAGTATTATTGAGATACACGGCATTTTGCCCATTAGAAATAAATGTATTTACCGGATGGTTGAAATAGCATTTGATATTGGGATTTTGTGAATAGCTCACATGGTATATTAATACAAATACAACAGAGAGTACAAGGCAAGGTTTTTTTATAAGATACATTTCTCTTCGTTTCAAAATAAGCAAAGGGCAAATATAAAGTTTTATTGCCGGGCTGCAGCTATCTTTCCTGTTTTGCTTTGACTGTTTCGTTTAAAAAATACTCCCGGATATTTTTTGATAAAGATGATGATTCAATACGGTGTTTAAACATACGCTCAGGATGCCATTGCACACCAAGGAAGAAAGCTTTGCCTTGTTTATCTGCCCATTCAATTCCTTCGATAATGCCATCCTGCGATCTTGCGTTTATCAGCAGGTTTTTGCCCAGCCTGTTAATACACTGGTGATGTGCGCTATCGGTAATATCTTTTTCTTTGTTTGTAATTGTATGGAGCAATGTTTCGGGAGTAATTAGTACATCATGTATTTGATGAACTTCTGTATTGCGGTGCAGTTTATTTTTTTCAGGACCAAGATCCTGGATTAAATCGCCGCCGAGAATACAGTTGGTAAGTTGCATCCCCCTGCATATTGCCAGTATGGGAATATTTAATTGTAATGCCATATTAAAAGCACCTGTTTCAAAAACATCCCTTGCTTCATTAAACTCAGCCGGGGCATTGGGGTAGGCTGTAACGGTACTGCCATAATTTTTTGGATGTGCATCTATACCACCACTCATTACAAGTGCATCTGCCTGCTGTAGCATTGCCAGGTTGTTTTCGTCAGCAGAAAGCTTTATGATTTCTATTGTATCGTTTCCCTTAATCCAGTTTACATAAAAGTTATGCTTTTCTTCTGTGCCGGTGTAGGTGAGAGCTATTGTCATGGTTTGCGTTATAAAAGTCTTGCTTTATTGCTGTGGGTAAATTTTAACAACTGCCCAAACAGCTAATTAACTGTGGTAAGCGTCATTAAATTATATTTGCTGTCCGCAAAGATAGTCGGCCCGTGTGCCTGAACTGAAAATTGCTTAATGAAATGAGAAGGATATTTTTTACTGCTTTGGTATTATTGGATGGTGTAATTGTTGCGGCACAGCAAAAGCCTGTTTATACACAATACATTTTAAATAATTATATCATCAATCCTGCCATTACAGGCATTGAAAATTATACTGATGTAAAAATAAGCCACCGCCAGCAATGGTCCGGAATAGAAGGGGCGCCGGTTACCACTTACTTTTCTATCCAGGGGCCTATAGGTAAAAAAGATTACCGCACCAACGTCACTTCATTTGATGTGCCGGGTGAAAATCCCAGGGGCCGCTCTTATGTGGAAGAATATACTGCGGCAGAACCACATCATGGATTGGGGGCGATTGTAATAGCTGATAAAACGGGTTATCTTTCCAGGTGGAGTGTGTATGCCACTTACGCTTATCACAAGGGGCTTAACAGCCGCACTACCTTAGCCGCAGGTTTCCTGGCGGGCATTTCTTCTGTAAGCCTTGATGCATCAAAAATTGAATGGGGCTCACTTGATCCTAACGACCCGGCAATAGGTTACAACACCGGAAACATTTCAAAGCTAAAACCAGAACTAGGTGCAGGGATATGGTTATACGGCGCTGATTAT
>CAZBTD010000095.1:13110-13691 GCA_964494815.1 uncultured Ferruginibacter sp.
ATTATTTTGCAGGCGTTTCTGTTTTAAACATTATCCCTGGCAAAGCACAGTTTGTAAAGGACCCAAAGTACGGCAGCAGTTTTGTACCGCATATAATTACCACTGCTGGTTACAAAACATTTTTAACGGAAGATATCAGCCTGTTACCTTCTGTGATGATTCAATATGTGAAACCATTTCCGCTGCAGGTTTACATTAATGCAAAGGCACAATACCGTGACCAGTTTTGGCTTGGCAGCAGTTACCGCTTTGGCGATCAACTTGGCGGATTTGCTGCCATGGCAGGCATTAATGTTTCCAATACATTTAATGTTGGTTACTCTTACGACATTTCCACTTCTCAATTGAGAAATTATTCAAGAAACACACATGAATTTATTGTGGGCTTTTTGCTGGGCAATAAATACAGCGATACCTGCCCAAGAAATGTGTGGTAAAATACAAGAGGGTTTTGGTAATTATTTTCAATGAAACATGCTATTAAATTTTTAACAGGATAGTTAGATAATAAAATAATTATTTAAAAATAAAACTTCCTGTACCGATAATATTATTCCCTGCATCACGTATCCGTAAATAAT
>CAZBTD010000096.1:0-3415 GCA_964494815.1 uncultured Ferruginibacter sp.
GGACGAAACGAACCAAATGTGCTGAAACCTAAAATCTTTCCATCTTCCACCGCAACAAATATTGGAAAGCCTTGCTGCTTTCTTTGTTCAAACCATTCCTTACGCATTTGCAAAGTATGTGGTTCGTAATGCCATACGGCAGTTGTATTTGCAATGATTTCATTGTAAATCTCCAGCATTGCCGGAAGGTCTTCTTCTGTTGCGTTTCTTATTTCAATCATCTTCTACATTCGAGATATTACCAACCTAATGCCTTCTTCAATTGCAATATCAATCCCATGTCTTTTACACCTGGTTCTTTTTCAAAATGACTGTTGATATTGATACCATAAAAATCGGGGTGCTTTATTTTCTTTATTGCAGCCACATCTTCAATACTAATATCACCACTGATGAAAAATGGTTTTTCAATTTTTGCTTTGGCTAATATTTTCCAGTCAAACTTTTTTCCTTCGCTGCCAAACAAATAATAATCACACACATCATCATACTCGGCAATCATAGCTTCTATATCAGCTTTCTTATCGCCGATATCAAAAGCTTTTATCACTTCCACTTCCTCCGAAAGGTCTGCACAAACTTCTGTTGATTCATTGCCATTTAGTTGTATTACATCCAAACCGTAATTATCAATAGCATCCAACATATCTATCATTGGCGCATCTTTAAACACACCTGTTTTCTTTACATCAAAGTCAGATTCTTTTAGTTCACTTGAATCTATTTTATCATCAACAAAGCGAATAGAATCTTTTTGAAAATCCAGTCCGGCAAAGTCAATGTTCAATCCATCTAACTGCTGCAGTTGTTTTAGCTGGGTAATACCACACACTTTAATATTCATAATTGTTTTTTATTGTAGTTCCTGTATAAATGTTTTTACTTTTTCTAAATCCTTATGTCCCGGTGCTGTTTCAAATTTGCTGTTGATATCAATTGCAAACAATGCTTTTGCTTCCGGCTCTGCCGCAAATGCTTTCAACCTCTCCGTATCAGCAGGTTCAATACCACCACTTAAAAAATAGGGCTTGCCAACCTGCACATTCTTTAATTTCTCCCAATTGAATTTTTTCCCTGTGCCTCCATATCCTGCTCCTTCTGTATCAAACAAAAACATATCACACACACCCATATATTCCTGTATGCGCCATTGAATGTTATCGCTCTCACTGATCCTGAATGCCTTTACAACAGAAATGTAATCGGCAATCTTTTCACAATAGCGTGGGCTTTCATCTCCATGCAACTGTACCATATGCAGCCTGCATTCATCCACCATGTGCAGCACTTCCTCAATAGTGGCATTTACAAACACGCCCACTTTATTTATACTATTCTCCTTTTTAATCTGGCTGGTAGTCATGTGCCGCAGCACATACCTCGGCGATTTGGGATAATAGATAAGGCCGGCAAATGTAGCGCCTATCTCGTTTAATTTCTTTAGTTGTTCTTCTTCGGCAATACCGCAAACTTTTACTCTCATGTAACTTTTGCTTTTAATTGTTTTACAAAGGCAGCAAAAGCAATCGTTGGGTCAGGCTGTTTCATAAAGTTTTCTCCAATTAAAAAACCTTTGAAGCCTGCGTTTTTAAAAGTACAAATTGTTTCCACATCATGAATACCACTCTCGGCAATTTTTATTTTATCAGCTGGTATTTTTTTACTTAGCTCTATTGAACGGTTGATGTCAACCGTAAATGTTTTGAGGTCACGGTTATTTACGCCTACAATTTCTGTTTCGTCACAAATATGCTGTAGTTCATCTTCGTTGTGTATCTCAAGCAATACTTCCAGTTGCAAACTTTTTGCATAAGCAGCCAGTTCTTTTACTTTCTGTGGAGAAAGACAGGCAGCAATCAGCAATATCACATCAGCACCAATTGCCTTTGCTTCCAGTATTTGGTATTCATCAATAACAAAATCTTTCCTGAGAATAGGAATATCATTAACCCTTGCTTTTTGCAGGTCAGTATTTCTTCCACCAAAGAATTTTTCATCAGTTAAAACTGATAAACAGCTTGCACCATTTAAAGTATAAGCTTTTGTCACATCTACCACATCTGCTTTGTCATTTATAATACCTTTTGATGGCGATTGTCTTTTAAATTCTGCAATAATGCCTGTTTTTGTTTCATCCAGTAAAAATTGTTTTACTGAAAAAGTTTTCCGGTTGAAGCCGGGCATTTCTTTCAATGATTCTACCGGTTGCGTTTGTTTTGCTAAAGCAACTTCTATTTTCTTGTGTTCTATTATCGTATCAAGAATGTTCATTACTTAGTTTACCAGTTTATTAAGTGCTTCTAATGCTTTGCCGCTTTCGAGACTTTCAACGGCTAATTGATAACATTCTTCATAGCTATTGTATTTACCTGTACACTGCAAAGCCATAGCAGAGTTAGCTAATACAACTGCATTTTGTGCCCATGTACCATTGCCTTTTAAAATATTGAGGAAGATTTTTGCGGCTTCCTCCACAGTGTTACCTCCATAAATATCAAGCGGACTAACAATTCTTTTACCCAAAGCTTCTGCACTCAATACCTGTTCGCCTTTGTTTGTGATAACTTTTGTATCTCCCGTCAAAGAAATCTCATCGTATCCATCTAAACTATGAATGATGGTGAAGTTCTTATCTGTTTGTTGCAGCAGGTAATTGTAAATCCTTGCCATTTCTAAATTATACACTCCTACTAATTGATGTTTTGGAAAAGCAGGATTTACCATCGGGCCAAGCATATTAAAGAAAGTACGGACACCTAAATTCTTTCTTATTGGTCCCACTGCTTTTAATGCAGGGTGAAACATGGGCGCATGTAAAAAACAAATACCAGTCGTTTCAATTTCCTTCTTTAATTCGTCATTGCTGTTTTTGAATTTATATCCCAACTGCTCCATCACATTGCTGCTGCCGCTGATAGAGGAAGCGCCATAATTGCCATGCTTTGAAACTTTATTACCTGTGCCAGCAACAATAAAGCAACTTAAAGTTGAAATGTTGAAAGTATCTTTTCCATCACCACCAGTACCAACAATATCAATTGTTTCATGCCCGTTCAAATCAACCTTCACACATAATTCAAGCAATGCATCACGGAAGCCTTGCAATTCTTCGATAGTAATGCTTCTCATTAAATAAACCGTAATGAATGAAGCAATCTCACTTTCGTTGTACATGCCTTTGGAAATATTGAGCAGCACCTCCTTTGCCTGTTCTGAGGAAAGTGTTTTATGTTCGAATAAATAATTTAAAATCTTTTTCATTACACGAATTATTACGAATTACACTAATTACTAATTACTAATCACTAATAACCTATCACTTGCCAAGCCAATTCCTCATGATCTTTTCACCATCCGGTGTCAGCACACTCTCCGGATGAAATTGCACACCTTGTACATCATATTTCTTATGCTG